>JAKZSU010000012.1:0-64965 GCA_047517485.1 Alphaproteobacteria bacterium | reverse complement strand
TGATCCCGTGATTGCGGCAAACCTCCGCCGTCCTCATGCCGCGCTCCTGCTCCGCCAGAATCGCGATGATCTGTTCGGCCGTGAACCGTGATTGCCTCATGTCCGTCTCCTCTGTGACGGACTCTCCTATCAGATGAGGGTGCTTTTGGGGCTCAGGTCAGACACCGACCCGCAAGGCACCGCCGTCTCGTGGGGCAGCACGCGAGAAGAACCGCTCCCGCTGATCCACAAAGTCGCGGCCGACCGGATGGGCGAAGTCGTCGAAAACGTCCGCGAAGCCGAAGCCGGGTTGTGCTTCATCGACACCGCGCCAAATGCCGAGAGCGCCGCCTTGGCCGCGGCATCGTTGGCTGCCCTGGTGGTCATTCCGACTCTGGCATCGGCGCGCGACTTGGAAGAGCTGGCCTCCACGGTGGCGATCGTTCGCCAAGCCGAGGCGCGCGCGGTGATCGTGGTCAACGCCATCCGCTCGATTGACGCCCTCGCCGACGAGGCGCGCAAGATCCTGCATTCGTATGAATTGCCGATCTGCCCGACGCCGATCGGATACAGCTCGGCATTGGCGGAGGCGCTGACCGATGGTCACGGCGTCCAGGAGCGGGACCCCGAAAGCAAACCGGCGGGTGACGTCATGGCGGCGTGGTCATGGGTCAAGCGGAGAATTTAGCGACCGCCGCGAATTCACGATCAATGTGCGACCATGGCGAAAATCGCAAAACGCAAATCTTCCGCAACGTATTGATTTAATGGGGCGAGTGACCGGGATCGAACCGGCGACCTCCTGAGTCACAGTCAGGCGCTCTAACCAACTGAGCTACACTCGCCACAACGCGCACTCGATAGACCGCTGTCGCGGCCGCGTCAAGGTCCGCTTCGCGCGGCATTCCCAAGGCTTGGCGCGCCGCTTTGATGGGCAATCTGCACAAAATTTATGCAATCGATGTCCGGGTCGTCCGTCCCGACCCGGTAGATCCTGGCGCTTTCCGACCCGTCGTACGGTTGGCACGGCGCATGCTAGTATGAGCCGAGCACGTATTAGCAATCTTCCAACACCGGATGGTCCGTCAATGAAGAAAATCGAAGCCATCATCAAGCCTTTCAAGCTCGACGAAGTCAAAGAGGCGCTGCATGAAGTCGGCCTCCAGGGCATAACCGTGACCGAGGCCAAGGGCTTCGGACGCCAAAAGGGCCACACGGAACTCTACCGTGGCGCCGAATATGTGGTTGATTTTCTCCCCAAGATCAAAATAGAGATCGTCCTCGACGACGCGCTTGTCGAGAACGCCATCGAGGCGATCCAGAAATCCGCCCACACCGGGCGTATTGGCGACGGCAAGATATTCGTCAGCTCGGTCGAGGAGGCGATCCGCATCCGAACCGGGGAGAAAGGTACCGAGGCGATTTAGCGTGGCCTCGCGCGACAGACGACGGCGCAACAAGGGGGCAAGCGATCAAACCGACCGAGACGAATTCGCGACACCAAATCCAGGCGCGATCCGTCGACCTAGGCTAGCAAGCGCGCTGGCCGACGGCTAGGCGGTCGGTCCGCTATCCGAGACCGGCGTTCGAGCACCACGGTAGTAAAGCAACAAAGCAGGAAGAATTGACCATGTCCGATGCCAAGACAGTCCTCGAAATGATGAAGGACAACGAGGTCGCGTATGTCGACTTCCGTTTCACCGACCCGCGCGGCAAATGGCAGCATACCGCGCAGACCACGGAATCCGTCGACGAGGACTTGCTCGAGGACGGGATCATGTTCGACGGCTCCTCGATCGCCGGCTGGAAGGCGATCAACGAGTCCGACATGAACCTCAAGCCCGACCTGGCAAGCGCGGTGATGGATCCGTTCACCGCGCAACCGACCTTAATCCTGGTGTGCGACGTGCTGGAACCGTTGACCGGTCAGCCCTATTCGCGCGACCCGCGCTCGACCGCGGTCAAGGCGGAAACCTATTTGAAGTCCTGCGGCATTGGCGACACCGCCTATTTCGGGCCCGAGCCCGAGTTCTTCGTGTTCGACGACGTGCGCTGGAAAGTGTCGCAAAACGAGACGATGTACAGCATCGATTCCGAGGAAGGCCCGTACAATTCCGGGGCCGAGATGGAAGGCGGCAATATCGGTCACCGCCCGGGTCCCAAGGGCGGCTATTTTCCGGTCGCCCCCGTCGACTCGATGCAGGACCTGCGCGCCGAGATGGTCAGTGCGATGCTCGAAATGGGCTTGGCGATGGAGAAGCACCATCATGAAGTCGCGCCGAGTCAGAACGAACTCGGCTTCGCTTTCGCGCCGCTGGTCGATTGCGCCGACATGGTGCAGATCTATAAGTATTGCGTGCACCAGGTCGCGCACTCCTACGGCAAGACCGCGACTTTCATGCCCAAGCCGGTGTTCGACGACAATGGCTCCGGCATGCATGTGCATCAATCGATCTGGAAGGACGGCTCGCCGCTGTTCGCCGGCACCGGGTATGCCGACTTGTCCGACTCGGCGCTGCATTACATCGGCGGCATCATCAAACATGCGCGCGCCTTGAACGCCTTCACCAACCCTACGACCAACAGCTACAAACGCCTGGTCATGGGCTTCGAGGCGCCGGTGCTGCTCGCCTATTCGGCGCGCAACCGCTCGGCGGCATGCCGTATTCCCTATGGCGCGAGCCCGAAGGCCAAGCGCGTCGAAGTCCGCTTCCCGGATACGGCGGCAAACCCCTATCTCGCGTTCTCGGCGATGATGATGGCCGGCCTCGACGGCATCCAGAACCGCATCGACCCGGGCGAGGCGATCGACAAGGATCTCTACGATTTGCCGCCGGAAGAGCTCGAGGGCGTGCCGGTGGTGTGCGGATCGCTCGGCGAAGCGATCGGCGCCCTGGAAGACGACAATGATTTTCTCACCGCCGGCGACGTGTTCACCGGGGAGCAGATCGCGGCCTATCTCGATCTCAAGCGAGAAGAGCTGATCCGTTTCGAGCAAGCGCCGCATCCGATCGAGTTCGACATGTATTATTCGGTCTAGGGTCGCGAGATCACCACGCCGAAAGAAGGCCCGCCGGGATCGACCGGCGGGCCTTTATTTTTTCCCAACCATCGCCAAGTATAGTCAACCGGGCCGGGCCACCAATCTCGTTAAGAACGATCCCGGCGAATTTGCGTCGATTTCCGATCATCATAGGGATTCGGCACAAGATGTTGTTTCCAAGACGCCACCGACTACCATATGATTGATCGCGCGGCGGATCGCCGCACGACCGCAAAACACAGTTCGAGACCCATGCCCGACCTTTTTCAAGCGGCGACAGAGACCGCTTCCGACGACTATACCGCCAAGGATATCGAGGTCCTCGAAGGCCTCGAACCAGTGCGCCGACGCCCCAGCATGTATATCGGCGGCACCGACGAGACCGCGATGCATCATCTCGTCGCCGAACTGCTCGACAACGCGATGGACGAAGCGGTCTCGGGACACGCGACGTTCATCGATCTCGAGCTCGATGCGGACGGCGCGATCACGGTGCGCGACAATGGGCGCGGCATCCCGATCGACCCGCACCCAAAATTTCGCAAGAAATCGGCGCTTGAAGTGATTATGACAACGCTGCATTCGGGGGGAAAATTCTCCGGCAAATCGTACCAGACGTCCGGCGGGTTGCACGGCGTGGGTGTCTCGGTGGTCAACGCGCTGGCGGAAAGCCTTACGGTCGAAGTCGCGCGCGACCGCCGCCTGTGGCGCCAGACCTATCGTCGCGGCGCGCCGAAAAGCGCGCTCGAGGATGCCGGTCCGGTGCACAATCGGCGCGGTACGATGGTCCGATTTCTGCCCGACCGGACGATTTTTCCCGAAGCCGCGCGGTTCCGCCCGGCCAGCCTCCACCGCATGGCGCGATCGAAAGCGTACTTGTTCCGCGGCGTTGAAATTCGTTGGCTGTGCGACCCATCGCTGATCGGGGAAAACGACCAAACGCCGGCCCAAGCGGTGCTGCATTTCCCTGGCGGATTGGTCGATTTTCTCGCCTCGTCGGTGGACAAGGCGGACACTGTCACCGCGACGCCGTTTACCGGCGAGGCCAAGCTGACCGGCGGCGCGGGCCGCGTCGAATGGGCGATCACCTGGCTATCGGGGGCCGGAGACCCGTTTCTCAATTCCTATTGCAATACGGTGCCGACGCGAAACGGCGGGACTCACGAGACCGGCCTGCGCGGCGCGCTAACCAAGGGCCTGCGCGGTTACGGAGAGCTCGCCAAGAACAAGCGGGCGAGCCAGATAACGGCGGATGATCTCCTGGCCGACGCGTGCGGCCTGTTGTCGGTCTTCATCCACGATCCACAGTTTCAGGGGCAAACCAAGGACCGCCTCGCCACCGTCGAAGCCACCCGCCTCGTCGAAACCACGCTGAAGGATCATTTCGATCACTGGTTGGCAAACGACCCGGACGCGGCGAACGATCTTCTGAGCCACGTGCTGGAACGGGTGGACGAGCGCTTGCGGCGACGCCAGGACCGCGAAGTCGCGCGCCAGTCCGCGACCCGGAAATTGCGCCTGCCCGGTAAGCTTGCCGATTGTACCCGGCGTGACGCGAAGGACACGGAAGTCTTCTTGGTCGAGGGCGATTCCGCCGGCGGGTCGGCGAAACAAGCGCGAGTGCGGGAAAACCAGGCGGTGCTCGCCCTGCGCGGCAAAATTCTCAACGTCGCATCGGCGACGGCCGACAAATTGCGGGGCAATAAGGAACTCGGCGATCTGATCCAGGCTTTGGGCTGCGGCACCGGCAGCCACTATCGCGAAGACAGATTGCGCTACGAGCGCGTTATCATCATGACCGATGCCGATGTCGACGGCGCCCACATCGCGGCTCTGCTGATGACATTTTTCTATCGCGAAATGCCGGATTTGATCCGCGGCGGGCATCTCTATATCGCGCAACCGCCGTTGTACCGTCTCACTCACGGTGCCCGGACCATTTACGCCCGCGACGACGCCGACCTCGAACAGTTGCTCAAATCCGAATTCAAGGCCAATGCGAAAGTCGATGTCAGCCGCTTCAAGGGGCTTGGCGAAATGCCGCCGGCGCAGCTCAAAACCACCACCATGGCGCACGCGACCCGGACCTCGCTCCAGGTCCGGATCGACGCCGACAGCGAAATACCGACGGCGCGACGGGTCGAGGACTTGATGGGCCGCAATCCGGAAAAACGCATGCAATTCATCCGTGAACATGGCGGCGATGTCGACGAGCTCGATATTTGAATATGTTGGCACACGATATGCGGTACAGGATCATGATCGCGTTTCTGTTGGTCGCCGGATGCGCGGTTGGTGGTGAGCGGATTTATAATCTGATCACCCATCGCTCGGACCCCTCCGGGTACCTCTATGCCGACGGCCAAACCGGGTCGAACATCGCCACCCACATTTCCGGCAATCCCTTCGGCGTGGCGCCCGAGACCTTGGCCAATATCGTCGGCGCCGGGCTACAAAGCGCCTTTGCGAACACCTCCGTCACTTTTGTCACCCGACCGACCGAAAATGTCCGGAGAAACATGATCATGGTCGTCGCCTTCGACCCGCCAGTGGGCACCAAACCGGCGGTGCTGTGCCGTGCACCGGGCCGAATGCCGTGGGCACCGAGCAGTAAGACGGTACGCGCCATGATGGCTTTCTGTTTCGGCACCGCACCCCTGGTCAGCATCGAAGGCCGAATTCCGCGCAGCGGCGGCGCCGGGGATCGCGACTTCGTTCTGCTCATTCGCGACATGGCCTTGAGGATGTTCGAGGCGGGACCGATGAACGCGCCATAGTATCCGGCGGCGCTGCTCACGGGGTTGTGCCCGGCGAATGTGCATCGGCTGTGATTTGATTTGGCCTGTCCTTGGCGGTTCAAATCAGAGGTCGTTGGTCATGAGCACAGCACGTCGAAAACGGTCGTTTCCGCTGCTTTTCGTTACCGCGATCGCGGCGCTACTCGCTGCGTGCAACGCGCGCGCGCCGACGGTTTACAATGCCCAAGTCTATCATGATCGCTGGCCGGATTTCTTTTCCGGCGCGCCAGGCCAGGAGTATCTCGCGGTAATCTGGGGCGACCCGTTTGCGGGACAGAAAAGCGAAACCGTGGCGGTCGTCCTCGATGCGGTCACCATCGCCTTTAACCGACCCGGGTATCGTTTTTCAACCGAACCCGGCAATCCGGACCCGCTCGCACCCCGTCTAGCCATCATGATTAATCCGGCAAAATCACCCGGCGGCGCGCCCTGCGGCGACCTTGCCACCGCCACCCCCGTGCGGTCGACCGGCAACATCGAACTTCATGCCGCGCTGTGCCGCGGCGACACCGCCCTCACCCGCGCGCAGGGGCGGGTAAGCGGCGTCACCGGACCAGATGACGAGCGTTTTCGCGAGCAGGTATATCAAGTCGCCATAAAAGTGTTTGAAGTGCGGCCCGGTCACAATCCAAGCGGCACCGAGGGCGCGGATCCATCATGACCCTCGGCGCGTGGCAAACCGGTATCGTTGCCGCGCTGTTTGGGATTTTGGCACAGGGATGCGCCGGCCTTCCGATCGTATACAACCATGTGCAATACCATGATCGCTGGCCCGAACTGATCGATTGGCACTCCGACGAACCCTTCCAAATCCTGGTGTGGGGAAACCCGTTCGACTCGACCCAGTCGGCGGTGGACGCCGCGGTCGCCGAATCGATGAGCCGCCGCGCCAAGCGGACATTGCTGGTACACAGTGACAGCGTGGTGCCGGACGAGCCGTATTTTTCAGTGGTCTTCGACGCGGCGGTACGACCAACCGCATACGAATGTCTCGACATTAAGCCCGTGGAACTCGTCCCGGCGGCGCCCGGGACGGTCAAGGTACGCATGGCGGTGTGCCACGGCGGCGCCGCGTTAACCCGCGTGGAAGGCACAGTCGGAGACGTCGACAGCCCCGATGATCCGACCTTTCTCAGCCTCATCGAGCAAATGGCGGAGCGATTGTACCGCGGTCCTCCGACACCCTAGAGCCAAATTATCTAGGTCCTCAGCAGCCAGTTTCTTAGCGCCGCCGTCACATCGCCGGGCCGCTCCATGGTTGACATATGGCCGCACCGCCCCAAGACCACCAAGTCGGCGCCGGGGATGTTCTCCGCCATTTCGATGTGCGCATCAAGCGGCGTCAACTGGTCCTCCCGCCCGCAGAGAACCAATGTCGGACACCTAATGCGTCGAAGATCCTCACGCCCATCGACCCGCGCCTGAATTACCTTTTGCTGGCGGAGGAAGGCATCGCCGCCGACGCGTTCGGCCATCGCCTGGATATCATCGGTCAAAGCCGCGTCGTCGAGGCGTTCGGGGTGGATCAGCAATGGCATCAGCTTCGGTGTTACGCCGCGGAATCGTCCACGACCGGCGAGCGCGATAAAATCTTGTCGCCGACGCGATACGGTTTCGGAGTCAACGCGGGCGGATGTATCGAGCAAGGCCAAGCGGCTGACTCGTTCCGGTGCCTGGCGGACAATTTCTTGCGCGACGTAGCCACCCATCGACAGTCCGGCCAGCGCAAATGTATCCGGCGCCGCGTCTAAAACGCGTTCGGCCATCGCAGTGATCGAGTCGTCAGTGGTAAAATCGGCAACATGAAGGGTCGTACAGTCTTGCAGCCCATCGATTTGGGCGCGCCAAAGTGCCGGATCGCACAATAGTCCTGGACAAAGGATCAATTTATTCGCCATGGATTTCCTTATTTAGTTCGCGCCTTGGGTGTCCAGAAAGTGTGACCATTCGCCACCAAGTCGTAATTTGGACATAAAAAAAGGCTCTTTTGTTTCGATTTACTCGTTTCTTTGTTGATTTTCTGCGCTTTTATAACGATATTCCCGCCTTGCGACGTATTTCCTTTTTTCTCGAAGTAAATTCTCAATTTTTCGTGGCGCCGACAACATACAGGCAATATCTACTGCATGAGTTTTGATACGCTGGGGCTAGGCTCCGATACACTGCGCGCTGTCTCGGACGCCGGATACCGAGAGCCCACCCCGATTCAAAGCCAAGCCATTCCGATCGTGCTCCAGGGGCGCGACGTACTTGGTTGCGCCCAGACCGGCACCGGCAAGACGGCGTCCTTCACTTTGCCGATGATCGAAATTCTCAGCTCCGGGCGGGCGCGGGCGCGCATGCCGCGATCGTTGATCCTTACGCCGACGCGAGAGCTGGCGACCCAGATCGCCAATAATTTCGAAACCTACGGCAAATATCACAAGCTCACCAAGGCGCTTTTGATCGGCGGTGTCTCGATGGTCGATCAGCGGCGCTTGCTCGATCGCGGCGTCGATGTGCTGATCGCCACGCCGGGCCGTATGCTCGACCTTTTCGATCGCGGTAACATCCTGTTGACCGGGGTCAAAATCCTGGTTATCGACGAGTCCGATCGCATGCTCGATATGGGGTTCATTCCCGATGTCGAGCGCATCGTCGGCCTGGTATCGCCGATCCGACAGACCTTGATGTTCTCGGCGACCATGCCGAAGGAAATCAAGCGGCTGGCCGACAAGTTTCTCAGCTCGCCAAAGGAGATCGCCGTCGCGCCGCCGGCCTCGACAGCGGACACGGTTACCCAGGCGGTCACCGTGGTCGATAGCAGGAAGAAGCAGGAAGCCTTGCGGTCGCTGATTAAAAGCGAGGCGGTCGAGAATGCCTTGGTATTCTGCAATCGTAAAAAAGATGTCGACATCCTCGACAAATCGCTGCGCAAACACGGCCTGTCGAGCGCCGCACTGCATGGCGATATGTCGCAGCCGGCGCGAACCGAGACCTTGCAGGCGTTCAAGGATGGCAAGGTGACCGTGTTGGTGGCGACCGATGTCGCCGGCCGTGGGCTCGATATCCAGGGGCTCAGCCACGTCTTCAATTTCGACGTGCCGATGCACGCCGAGGACTATGTTCATCGCATCGGCCGAACCGGCCGCGCGGGGCGCCCCGGCCGGGCGTTCACCATCGCCACGCCAGCCGACGCGAAGTATGTTTCCGCGATCAATGCGCTTATCGGTCATGATATTCCCAAAATCGAGATAGAAAGCTTCGCCTCCGCGGCACTCGAGACCGTCGAGGCCGCCCCGACCCGGGGACGCACGCGGCGAACCGCGGCCAAGCCCAAAATCGCGGTGGCCAAGGCCAAACAAAATGTCGGTCCGGCGAAGGCAGAACCCGCCAAGGCCGAGGCGCCAAAGGCCGAGCCGCCTAAGACCGAGCCGCCTAAGTCCGACGCCAGGCCAAATCGGCAAGGCAAGCGCCAACCCGATCCGGCAAAAGACAAAGGCCGCGTGATCGGCATGGGAGACCATGTGCCCGCGTTCATGCTAAAACCAGCTCGCACAATCGGTTGACCCGTTAGCCGCGACATCCCTCGGCTATCACCCCAACCGGCGAAGCGTCGATTTGGGAGGGAGCGGCAATGCAGACAATATTCGTGTCGGTGAAATGCGCGCTAGGCAAGGCCTACGACGTCGCCGACGATCTGGTTCAGAACGTCGACGAGGTCTCCGAGGTCTATTCGACATCCGGTCAGTATGATTTGCTGCTCAAGGCCTATCTCGACGAAGGCCAGGACCTCGGTCATTTCGTGAACGAGCGGATTCAGACCGTCGCCGGTGTCGCCGACACGTTCACGACGATCGCGTTCAAGGCGTTCACGTGAGCCGGTCTCCGGTGACCTAGGCGCGAACCATGGCGCAAGCTTTCAATCTTATTGTCAGCGGCGGCACCGTGGTAACCGCGGCCGGCCATGACCACGCCGATATCGCCGTCCGCAACGGGCAAATCGTCGAGATCGGCGATCTGTCGCACGCCGAGGCCGCGCAAAAAATCGATGCCCATGGTCTTCATGTCCTGCCCGGGGTCATAGACAGCCAGGTCCATTTTCGCGAGCCCGGCAACGAGCACAAGGAAGACCTGGCGACGGGCACCGCGGCGGCGGCTTTGGGTGGCGTCACCGCGGTTTTCGAGATGCCCAATACCAAGCCTTCAACCACCAATTCGAGCGCCTTGGCCGACAAGATCGACCGCGCGACCGGCCGCGCCTGGACCGACTTCGCGTTCTTTGTCGGCGCGACGGCGGAGAATGCCGATACCCTGGGCGCGCTCGAGACCGATCCCGGCTGCTGCGGGGTCAAGATCTTCATGGGGTCCTCGACCGGCGACCTGCTGGTTCCCGATGACGAAACCTTGGAACGCGTGCTCAGAAACGGGACCCGGCGCGTCGCCGTCCATGCCGAGGACGAAGACCGCTTGATCGCGCGGCACGGCGTTGCCGAAGGCGGCGATGTCGCCCAGCACCAGCATTGGCGCGATGTCGAAACCGCGCGGTTGGCGACCGAACGGCTGATCGCCTTGGTGCGCGAAACGCGACGGCCGGCGCATGTCTTGCATATCACCACCGCCGAGGAGATCGCCCTGCTCGCCGACCGGCCTTCATGGATGAGCGTCGAGTGCACGCCCCAGCATCTGAGCCTTGCGGCGCCGGACTGCTACGATCGATTGGGCGCGTTCGCGCAGATGAACCCGCCGATCCGCGACTCCCGGCACCGCGACGCGCTTTGGCAAGGCATCGGTGACGGCGTGGTCGATATCATCGGCTCCGACCACGCGCCGCATACGGCGGAGGAAAAAGCGCTGCCGTATCCGCAAAGCCCGTCCGGCATGCCCGGGGTGCAAACCTTGTTGCCAAAGATGCTCGATCACGTCAATGCCGGCCGCCTGAGCCTCGACCGCTTGGTCGAGCTGATCTCCACCGCGCCGGCGCGGCTCTATGGCGCGCGGCGAAAAGGCGGCATCAAGCCGGGCAATGACGCGGACCTCACCCTGGTCGATCTCAAGGCGCGGCGGACGATTACCGGTGACTGGCTGGCCAGCAAATGCGGCTGGAGCCCGTTCGAGGGCGACCAGGTGACGGGGTGGCCGATCGCCACCATCATTCGCGGAAACCTGGTCATGCAAGACGACGAGTTAATCGGAACGCCAAGCGGCGCGGCGGTAGAATTCTAGTCAGTTCAGGACACTGCCAACCATTGACGCGACGCTTTCGGCGCCCTACGTGTTTGCCCATGATAGGGATCAAATTCGATAAACAATCGATCGGCGCGGTCGCCGGCGCGTATTTCGTCTGCTTTATGGCCGCAGTGCCCGTGGCGGCGCAAACTTTTGAAATTCCTGACGGATTTTCCAGCGAAATCGTTCGTCAATCGACCGAGGGCGGATCGGTGGCGGTGCTGCGAATCCGGCCCGACGATGGCGCCTTCGCGGACCTTAGCACCATCGAGATGCGGCCGATCATCGACTCGATCGCCGACCCCGACGGTTGGCTGAGAGGTCGCGTGACCGCTGATATCGAGCTGCCGCAACCGGACTCCGACGGGATCTTCGACAGCCCCGACAGTCCGCTATCCGATCCCGCCTTCGACGCTATGCGGGACTCGGTCCGATCGATGCTGGAAAGCCTCCAATCACTCGGCAAATTGCCGCTCGATTTTTGCCAACCGCCGAATACCAGCGCCAATCGCGCCGGCCCGTATCGGGAAATGACATGCGTCTTCGCCATCGGCCCCCTCACCCAGCATCTCGTGTTCCGGCTGCAGGACCTCGACGGGGTCTGGTACTACACGCGGATTCGCACTATGAACGAGCGTCGATTGCGCCATTTGGTCGCGATCGCCAATTCCTTTCACATCGATTGAGCGGTCGCACCGTCCCGGGCTTCCGTTTCGGAGGCCGCCGACCATGACCAGCCAGCCCAGCCCGCAAGCCCCCACCACGCGCCTCGCCGACAAGGCGGTGTTCGACTGGGCCGATCCGTTTCTGCTCGAGGACCAGCTCGAGGAAGACGAACGGATGATCCGCGACACCGCGCGGAGCTTCGCTCAGGACAGGCTGATGCCGGGGATCGTCGAGGCCAACCGGCACGAGACTTTCGATCGCGGCATCATGCAAGAGATGGGCGCGATCGGCTTGTTGGGCGCGACCATCGACGGCTATGGCTGCGTCGGAGCCAGCTCGGTGGCCTACGGCTTGATCGCGCGCGAAGTCGAGAACGTCGATTCCGCTTACCGGTCGTGCCTGTCGGTGCAGTCCAGTCTGGTGATGTGGCCGATCTTTGCGTACGGGACGGAAGACCAGAAGGAGCGCTTTCTGCCGCCATTGGCGAGCGGTGAGCATATCGGCAGTTTCGGCCTGACCGAGCCCGACCATGGCTCGGACCCGGGTAGCATGATCACCCGTGCCCGCGCGGTCGACGGCGGGTACCGGCTGACCGGCACCAAGACTTGGATCACCAACAGCCCGCTTGCCGACACCCTGGTGATATGGGCGAAAGACGATGCCGGCGCGATCCGCGGGTTCATCGTCGAACGCGGCATGGATGGCCTGAGCACGCCCAAAATCGAGGGCAAGTTCTCGCTCCGGGCCTCTCCCACCGGCCAGATCGTGCTCGACGAGGTCTTTGTACCGGAAGAAAATGCGTTCCCCGATATTCGCGGCTTGGGCGGGCCCTTCGGGTGTCTGAACAATGCCCGCTACGGCATTGCCTGGGGCGCGATGGGGGCGGCCGAGTTCTGCTGGCAGGCGGCGCGCCAATATGTCCTCGACCGCAAGCAGTTCGGCCGTCCACTGGCGGCGACGCAACTGATGCAGAAAAAGCTCGCCGACACGCAGACCGAGATCACCCTCGGTCTTCAGGCGGCGCTGCGGGTCGGACGCCTCAAGGACGAGGGCCGGGCGACCCCTGAAATGGTGTCACTGATCAAGCGCAACAACACCGGAAAGGCGCTCGATATCGCCCGTGTCGCGCGCGATATGCACGGCGGCAACGGAATTGCCGACGAGTATCACGTAATTCGCCACATGATGAATCTCGAGGCGGTCAACACCTATGAAGGGACGCACGACGTGCACGCCCTGATTCTCGGCCGTGCCCAGACCGGCATTCAAGCCTTTAAGTAGGGAACGCTAAAAAACAGTATCGACGATCATCACGATTCCGACGATAAGCACCCCCGCGGAGCCGACGATGACCGCGGCGGCGGACATGTCCTTGATAATCCGAATCTTCGGATGCGATCGTCGATCGACGAAATCGACCAGTCTCTCGATCGTCGTGTTGATCAGTTCGAGGGTGATCAGAAAGGCAGAACACAGCAGCGCCACGGCCCACCACATCGGTTCCGGGCGCAGGAAAATCAGCAGGGTCAGCATCGCCAGTCCGCCGAGAACATGATTGCGAAACCCGGTCTCGACGCGCCAGGCGACGAGAAGGCCGTTCCAGGCATGGCTCAAATTCTTGATCGACCAGGGCGCTTTCTCGGCGCTCGTCGGCCCCACCGCCTCGACGGCGGCGGCCTCGGTTTTTTTTGGTCGAGACTTCATTCGGCACTCCCTCGGTTCGCCTCTTGCGCGGGCGTCATACCGATTTAACGGGCCGATAAGCGCCTGTAAACGATTTCACACTCTGGAGACGACGCCATTTTACCGCACCAGTTCCGTGCGCCGGATGGTCGGATCGATTAAATGTCGCGTTTTTGACGACTAGGCGGGGCCGTAATTGACGTAATCGGACCAGAATCGTTCGAGAACCCGAAGGTTGGCGGTCACCCCGCGTAGCTCGTCGCTGGCCAGCCCATTTTCCGCCAGCGCGGTAATATTGTGCTCGAACAAATCGTTGACCGCGCTCACCACGGACTGGCCCTTTTTGCTCAGTCGGACGCGCGTCGTACGCCGATCGTGGGCAGAGCGTTCCTGAACCAGATAATTGTTCTCGACTAGCTTTTTTACGTTGTACGAGACGTTTGAGCCCATGTAGTAGCCCCGCAGCGTCAGCTCGCCGATGGTTACGTTCTCGTTTTCGATGTTGCTCAGCAATACCGCCTGGACATTGTTGATGTCCTCGATGCCAAGCCGTTCGAGTTCGCTTTTCACGACGTCCAAAAACCGACGATGCAGGCGCTCGATCAAGCGAATGCACTCGAGAAATGCCTGCTTTGAATCCGTCTCGGGATCCATCGACTGTGTTTCGACGACTGGAACCGCGTCTTCCATGACATCCCATACATATGTTGCTGGGCGCCCCACGCCCGACACACACCCCGTCAACAGGACCCCGACGGGCAGAATCACCTGTGACCATAGCGCGACGGTTTAGCGCCCGGCAATCATTTTTACGATGGCGGAATAATCCAGCCCGCCATTGCCCGCATTGGAAAACATGCCGAACAAGGCGGCGGCCTCCGCTCCCATCGGTGTCGCGGCGCCGACATCTTGGGCCGCTTGCTGGGCGAGGCGCAAATCCTTGAGCATCATATCGACCGCGAATCCCGGCTTGAAATCCCGATTCGCCGCCGCTGTCTCGACGATTCCGGGCACCGGAAGGTGGTTGAGCATGGCCCAACAGCTGCCCGATGCATTCGACGAAATGTCGAACAAGGTCTGGGGTTCGAGACCGAGCTTCTCGCCGAGGGTAAAGGCCTCGCCAAGCGCGATCATCGACACCCCGAGGATCATATTGTTGCAGATTTTGGCGACCTGACCGTTGCCGCTGGCGCCGGCGTGAACGATCTTTTTTCCCATCGTGCTGAGAATCGGCTCGGCGCGGGCGAAGGCGGCGGCATCGCCGCCCACCATGAATGTCAGCGCGGCGGCCTCGGCACCGGCGACTCCGCCGGAGACCGGCGCGTCGAGCACGAATAGACCGCGTTTGGATGCTTCCTCGGCGACCGCGCGCGCCGACACGACGTCGATTGTCGAGCAGTCGATTAACAAGGCGCCCGCGCCGGCCGCGGCAATGATACCGCCGTCGCCGCAATAGACCTCGCGAACGTGGCGACCGGCGGGCAGCATCGATATCACCGCATCAACGCCTGATGCCGCATCGACCGGCGACCCGGCCGCGGTCGCGCCGGCATCGACCAGCGCCGCGATGGCGTCCGGCGACAGGTCGAATACGGCGACCTGGTGACCGGCGGCGATTAAGTTGCGCGCCATCGGCCCCCCCATGTTGCCGATGCCGATAAAGCCGATTTTCATTTCCAGGTCCCTTCTTCGTTCACTCAATCGAAGCGCAGATCGCGATCGCCGAGCGGCGCGAAATAGGCGGCAACCTCCGCCTCGGTCACATCCTGTAGATTAGACGGGCGCCACTCAGGCGTATTGTCCTTGTCGATTACCAGAGCCCGTATGCCTTCGCAAAAATCATGCTCGGCTATGAAGCGCTGGCTCATCCGATATTCCAGAACCATATTGGCCTCGAAGGTGAGATCGATCGCGCGGTCCAAATGCTGTTTGGCGACTTTCAGACTGGTCGGAGAAACGCGTCGCATACTGGCGACCGCTTTCTCCGCCCATTCCCCGGCCTCAATATCGAGAGCCGCCATAATGTCCTCGACTGTGGGGTGCGAAAAACATCGCGTAATCGCGTCCGCGTTTTCGGCAAGCGGCGCCGGCCCGGGATCGCTCGCAAATCGTTCCAGCAAATCCTCGATCGGGGCGTCGCCAATCGCGGCGACGAAATCGGCCAAGTGGTCGTCGCCGACATAGTGCGTCGCGGTGCCTGTGTAGAGGCTGTCGGCGGCTTTCGTCCGTCCGCCGGAAAGCGCCAGGTACAGGCCGATCCGGCCGGCGGCGTGAACCAGGACCCAGCCGCCACCGACATCGGGGAAAAAACCGATCGCCAGTTCCGGCATAGCGAAGACCGTCCGATCGGTGGCGATCCGATAGCCACCGTGGACCGCAACGCCGACGCCGCCACCCATGGTGATGCCGTCAAGGATGGCGATATAGGGTTTGGGATAACGCTTGATGAGGCGATTGAGGATGTATTCCTCGGCGAAAAATCCGCGCGCGAAATCGCCGCCGGCGTTTTTTTCTTCATAGAGGGTGCGAATATCGCCTCCGGCGCAGAACGCGCGATCGCCGGCGCCGCTGATGACGACTTCCCGAATTTCGGGATCAATGGCCCAGGCGCGCAGCATGGGGTCGATCTGGCGCACCATCCCGAGGGTCAGCGCGTTGAGCGTCCGCGGACGGTCGAGGACGATCCGACCGACTCCGCGGTCGACGGCGAAGTGGATTTCGGCGGCCTCGTTCACAGCGGTGCGTTGCCGCGCAAAAGTCGCCGCGCGATGATGACGCGCATGATTTCGTTGGTCCCTTCGAGAATTTGGTGGACTCTGAGGTCGCGCAAATGGCGTTCGACCGGAAAATCGCGCAAGTACCCGTAGCCGCCGTGCAGCTGCAGCGCCTCGTTGCACACCATGAATCCGGCATCGGTGGCGAACCGCTTAGCCATGGCGCACAAGGTGGTGGCGTCGGGCGTGCCGGCATCGAGCTTGGCGGCGGCTTGGCGAACCATCAGGCGCGCCGCCTCCAATTCCGTCGCCATGTCGGCGAGCTTGAATTGAAGCGCCTGGAATTCCGCCAGTTTTCGCCCGAACTGTTCGCGCACCAGAAGATGATCGCGGGCTGCCTCGAGCGCCGCGCGGGCGCCGCCGATCGAGCACGCGGCAATGTTGATGCGGCCGCCGTCGAGCCCGGCCATGGCGATCTTGAAGCCGTCGCCCTCGGCGCCGATGCGATTGGCGATGGCAACCCGGCAGTCCTCGAATATCACCGCGGCGGTCGGTTGCGAGTGCCATCCGAGCTTCTTTTCCTGCTGACCAAAGGACAGGCCCGGCGCGTCCTTTTCGACCACCAGGCACGAGATGCCGTCCGGCCCGTCGCCGCCGGTGCGCACCATGCAGACGTAGATGTCGGAGGTCGATGCGCCGGAAATGAAAGCCTTGGTGCCATTGAGGACGTAGTCGTCGCCGTCGCGCTTGGCGCGGGTCTTCAAGGCCGCGGCGTCCGACCCCGCACCCGGCTCGGTCAGGCAATAGCTCGCCATCAGGTCCATCGAGGTGAGCCCGGGCAGCCACCGCGCGGCCTGGTCATCGGTGCCGAAGCTGTCGATCATCCAGGTCGCCATGTTGTGGATCGAGATATAGGCCGCGGTCGAGGGGCAGGCCGCCGCCAGTTCCTCAAAAATCACTGTCGCGTCGAGGCGCCCGAGACCGCTGCCGCCATGGGCCTCGCGGCAATAGATACCGGCGAAACCGAGCGCGGCGGCCTCACGCAGGGTATCGACGGGAAATATGCCGTCCTCGTCCCACTCGGCGGCATTCGGTGCCACTCGTTCGCTGGCGAAAACCCGCGCCACGTCCTGAAAAGCGACTTGTTCATCGCTCAGCTCAAAATCCACACCGCTCTCCCCGGTCCCGTGATCAGTAGTCGCGCGATCGTAGCCAGCGCCTGGACCCTGTCAACGATCGCCATAGCTCTGCTATAACGGCGCCGCGTTTCTTGATGGCCACGAGGACCAACCATGACCGGACCACGCCTGCCAAACGATCTTGGTCGGTATCCGACCACCCGCCCGCGGCGCAATCGCCGTGACGATTGGTCGCGGCGATTGGTCGCCGAGACGGCGCTGACGATCAACGATCTGATCTGGCCGGTGTTCGTGCACGAATTGGACGGCCCTGCCCCGATTCCCTCGATGCCGGGGGTCGAACGCCTCAGCATCGCCGGACTGGTCGAAGCGGCGCAAGAAGCGGCAACGCTAAAAATTCCCGCCATCGCAATCTTTCCCGTCGTCGACATGGCCGACAAATCGCCGGACGGCGAGGAATCGGTCAATCCCGACAATTTGGTGTGCCGGGCGGTTCGCGCGGTGGTCGACGCGGCGCCCGACATCGGCATCGTTTGCGACGTCGCCCTCGATCCCTTCACCACCCACGGCCAGGATGGCCTGGTGCGCGACGATTACGTCGTCAACGACGAGACCGTAGACATATTGGCGCGGCAAGCGGTGGTGCAGGCCGACGCGGGATGCCAGGTGATCGCGCCCTCGGACATGATGGACGGGCGGATCGGCGCGATCCGCGCGGCGCTCGACGACGCGGGGCATGATTCGGTGCGAATCATGGCCTATGCGGCGAAATACGCTTCGGCGTTCTATGGGCCGTTCCGCGACGCGGTCGGCTCGTCGGGCAATCTCGGCGGCGGCGACAAACGCACCTACCAGATGGACCCACACAATGGCGACGAGGCGCTGCGCGAAGTGGCGATGGATATCGCCGAGGGCGCGGACATGGTGATGGTCAAGCCCGGCCTGCCCTATCTCGACATCGTTCACCGGGTGAAAGAGCGCTTCGGCGTGCCGACCTACGCCTATCAGGTGAGCGGCGAATACGCGATGCTGCAAGGCGCCGCCGACAACGGGTGGATGGACGGCGATCGCTTGATGCTGGAAAGCCTCGCCTGTTTCAAACGCGCCGGCGCCGACGGGGTGCTCAGCTATTTCGCCTTACGCGCGGCGAAGCGTATCGCCGCCGGCTAATCCGAGTTCGGTGAGAAATTGAAGCGCGCAGCGGTCGTGCCATGGCGTTGTGTCGCCACGGCCATGAAAACCGACATGCCCGCCGCTGGGCGCGACAAGCCCAAGCAAATTAACGTTTCGCGTCCAATCGTATGCGACGTAAGTGTCGCTCGGGATCCACGGATCGTTGGCCGCGTGGATAAGTAAGGTCGGCACGGGAATGTCGTCGAGGAAGCCGAGCGCCGAGCAGCGCGCATAATAATCGTCGGCGCCGGTAAAGCCGTTGCGCGGCGCGACGAACACATCGTCGAATTGGTAAACCGTCCGGGCGCGCTCGATGGCTTCGCGTTCTTGCTCATTGACCGCGGCGCCCGGGGCGACGGTTTCCTCTTTCATCCGGGCCAATAACCAGCGGTGATAGGGCCGGTTGCGCAGGCGCAGGAAGCGGCGCGACGAGCGCGCGAGGTCGATCGGCGCCGACACCGAGATCGCTGCGCGAACCAGGCCGCGTTCGGCGCTGTCCTCCCCTAACATTTTCAGCATCTGATTGGCGCCCAGCGAATAGGCCATCAGCACCACGCCGTGGTCGCTCAGGTCACCAGGGAGTTCTCGAATCGTGGCGCGCAAGTCTTCGCTTCTGCCGCCGTGGTAATGGTTCCGGCAGGTCGTGCGCGACGGCCCGGCGCCGCGCATATTGAGCCGCAAGACCGGCCAGCCGGCATCCAATAAAAAGCGCGCCGAGGCGCGTATATAGGTGCTGTCCTCGCACCCGGTGAGGCCGTGGACGAGAACGATCAAAGGGCGGGTGGGATCGAGATCGCGCGGTCGGCCGAGCACGCCTTGTAGGCGATCGCCGTCGGGCGTCGGAAAATCGAGCCGCTTCGAGGGATAGGGCGTGAGATCGCTGGCGTTGAACGTGACCACGTTGCGCACGGTTTGCAGATCCGGGCCCCACCACGGCGCGCGTGCCTTGAACGTCGGAAACTGGATTTTCTTCGCCAAAGTACCGCCAATCCTCATCGTCGACCGGGCGCCACGACTTGCGCCCCGGTTCGCGCTGCGCTATCCGATCCCAACCTTCACCGCGTGGAAGCCTGAAATGACCAATCCTCCCTCGGGCCCGCTCTCGGGCATTACCGTAATCGATATGACCCGGGTTTTGGCAGGCCCTTATTGCACGATGATTCTGTCCGACCTCGGCGCGCGGATAATCAAGGTCGAGCCGCCCGGCGGCGACGACGCGCGCGCCTATGGACCCTGGGTGGATGGCCAGTCGGCCTATTTCATGTCGCTCAATCGCGGCAAGGAAAGCATATCGCTCAATCTCAAGGACGATGCCGACCGCGCGATCCTCGACCGATTGCTGATCAAGGCCGACGTGCTGATCGAAAATTATCGCCCCGGAACCATGGCCAAGCTGGGCTACGGCTGGGACGAACTGAAGGAGCGCTATCCCAAGCTGATCTATGCCGCCTGTTCGGGGTTCGGGCAAACCGGCCCGCTGTCGCAACGCCCGGCCTACGACATGGTGGTCCAGGGCATGGGCGGCATCATGAGTCTGACCGGCCACGAGGGTGGCTCGCCGACCCGCGTCGGCACCGCGATCGGCGATATAACGGCGGGGATGTTTACCGCCATCGGGGTCAATTCCGCGCTCTACGAGCGGTCGCAAACCGGGCGCGGGCAATTTATCGATATCGCGATGCTGGATTGCCAATTGGCGATCCTGGAAAATGCCATCGCGCGCTATTTCTCGACCGGGCAAAGTCCCGGCCCGACCGGCGCCCGCCACCCGGCGATCGCGCCATTCGAGTGCTATGAAAGCGGCGACGGGCACATCATCATGGCCGCCGGCAACGAAGTGCTCTATCAAAAATTATGCGACGCCCTGGGGGCGAGCCATCTGATCGAGGATCCGCGCTTTGCCACCAACCCGGATCGGATGGAGAACGTCGAGGCGCTGAAGGCGGAGCTCGAAACGGTGCTCAAGACCGACACCACCGACCATTGGCTCGCCAAGCTGGAAGCGGCGGGGGTGCCGTGCGGCCCGCTGCACACCGTCGGGCAAGTTGTGGAGCATCCGCAATCGGTCGCGCGGAATATGGTGGTCGATATCGATGACCCGGCGGCGGGGCCGATCCGGATCGCCGGCAATCCGATCAAATTGTCGAATCATGAAGACCCCGCGTCGCGCGGGCCGGTTCCCAAGCTCGATGAGCATCGGCAATCCATTCTCGACGAGCTCGACAAGGGCTAGACCCATGAAATGGATCCGACGCATCGCGGCCGCCGTCCTTCTCCTGGCTGTCGCGCTTGGTGTCGGCGCGTATATTTGGGCGCGGAGTTCTCTGCCGACGCTTGATGGCGAGATACCCGTCGCGGGCAGCCACGGTGAAATCGAGATCGTTCGGGATTCGTACGGAGTTCCCCACATTTTCGCCGGCACCGAAGGCGATGCCTATTTCGGACTGGGTTTCGTTCACGCCCAGGATCGCTTGTGGCAGATGGAATTGGCGCGTCGCGCCGGCGCCGGCCGTTTGTCGGAGCTGTTCGGGACACGCGCGCTGTCGCACGATCGCTATTACCGCACTTTGGGCCTTAGTCGCGTCGCGGAAGACAATTTCGCCCGACTTGGCGATGACAGTCGGGCGCTTGCCGAGGCCTATGCCGCCGGGGTCAATCAAGCATTGGTAACGTGGCGCGGCGCGTGGCCGATCGAGATGACGCTGGTCGGCGGATCGCCTGAGAAGTGGCGCCCCACCGACTCGATCCTGGCGATCAAGATGATGGCGGCGCAGCTCGCGGGGAATGCCCGCGCCGAGGCGCTGCGGTGGAAAATGAGCGGGCGCCTGACCGACGATCAGATTGACACGCTTTATCCGGTCAATCCCGGCGATGGGCCCAGACCCGATGGACGCGCCGCGATCGATCCCGGCTTGGCGGACCTGGCGTTGTCGGTCCTGCCCCGGACACCGCCGATCCATGTCGGCTCCAACAACTGGGTGGTTGCCGGGCCGCGGTCGACCTCGGGATTGCCGCTGCTCGCCAACGACCCGCACCTCGGCTTGACCGCGCCCGCGCCATGGTATCTCGCGCATCTGAGTGCGCCGGGGTTCGAAGTCGTGGGCGCGACCATTCCCGGAATTCCCGGGGTCATCGTCGGCCGTAACGCCACAACCGCCTGGGGCGTGACCGACACCGGGCCCGACGTCCAGGACCTGTTCGTCGTGACCGCGAGCGATGTGGTGGCGGAACGACAAGAGACCATCGCCGTCAAGGGCGAGGCGGCCGTGGTGCAGACCGTCCGGACCACCGTCCATGGCCCGGTGGTCACCGATGCGGGATTGCCGATGTCCGCGATGCCGGTCGCGGACGGCGCGGCGCTGGCACTGGCGTGGACCGCGCTCGCCGCGGATGACGTAACGATGGAAGCCGCGTTCGCCTTGGCCAGGGCGGCGAATGCCGATGATTTGGTCGCGGGATTGCGCGCTTTTCATGGACCGCAGATGAATTTCGTCGCTGGCGACGCGGGTGGCAATATTGCCTTCGTCGCCGCGGGGCGGGTGCCGGTTCGGCGCGACCACGACGGCTGGTTCCCGAGCGAAGCCGCGACCGGCAAGGGCGCTTGGATCGATCATATTCCGTACCAGGAGCTGCCACGCACGCGCAATCCCGCCAGTGGTCGCCTGTTGACCGCCAATCAGCGAATTACGCCGGCGGGATATCCGTATTTGATCGCCAAGAGCTGGCCGACCGGCTATCGCGCGCGGCGGATCGCCGCCATGCTGGACGCCCGCGAGGCGCACGACGTGGCTGATTTCCAGGCGATGCAGACCGACACGCTGTCGCTGATGGCCTTGGAGTTTTTGCCGCTCCTGCTCGCGGTCGCGCCCAACGGCGATGACGCCAGCGAACTGCACCGGATGGTCTCGGCATGGGATGGCGAGATGACCGTGGACGGCGCGGCGCCGTTGATTTTTCAGGCCTGGTACCGCGCCCTGGCCCAGCGGTTGCTCGAAGACGAACTCGGCGAATATTTTCATGAGTACTTCGGCCGCAGACCGGCGGCGCTGCGACGCATATTGCGATCCGACACCGCCTGGTGCGACGATACGCGAACCGCTGCCGCGGAAACCTGTGATATGCAGATCGCCGCGGCGCTCGACGACGCGACGCGATGGTTGACCGAGCATTACGGCGCCGACCCGGCGGGTTGGCGTTGGGGCGACGCGCATCATGCGGTCAGTCGCAACGCCATGCTCTCGAGCCTCCCGGTCGTCGGCCCACTGTTCACCATCGAGCGCGAGCACGGCGGCGGGCCGTACACGGTGATGCAGGCGAATACCCGGATCGGCGATGCGGCGGCGCCGTTCAGCGAAACCCACGGCGCCAGCCTGCGCACGATATTCGATCTCGCCGATCCGGACGGATCCCAAGCGATGGTAAATACCGGCCAATCGGGACATGTGTTGTCGCCGCATTATGACGATCTCGCCGACCTCTGGGCGCGGGGCGACTATTTGACCGTGCCGATGAGCCGCGATGCCGTCGAGGATATCGCCGCGCACCGGCTCATTCTTACCCCTCAGTAGGCCAGCGCGGCGCCGACCGCCGCGAGCACCGCGACCACCACCCATGACGGAACCCGCCAGCGATTGAGCGCGACGAACGCCGCCAAGGCCAAGGCGACGTCGATCGGCGAGCCGATCGCGCTGGTCCACACCGGATCGTAGAGCGCCGCCGCGAGCAGACCGACGACGGCGGCGTTCACCCCGGTGAGCGCACCGTGAACCGAAGGCCGGTCGCGTAGGCCCGCCCAGAACGGCAGCACCCCGAGCACCAGCAGGAATCCAGGCAGGAAAATCGCCACCAGACAGGCGATGGCGAGGCCGATTCCGGCCAGCCCCGGCGCCGCGGCGGCGCCGATGAAGGCGGATACGGTGAACAAGGGGCCGGGCAACGCTTGCGCCGCGCCATAGCCGGCGACGAAAGTTTCGCGGTCGAGAAACCCCGGCGGCACCACCACCGTCTCGAGCAGCGGCAGCACCACATGGCCGCCGCCGAACACCAACGCGCCGGTGCGGAACAGGCCGTCGATAAGCCCCAGCGCCGGGACATCCCAAACCCGGACGGCGATCGGCAAGGCGACGATGAGGATCGCGAACAAAGCGAGACAGCCGATGCCGAATGTCCGGCTGACCAGCGCCATCGGCAGGCCCGCATCGGCGGTCGCGCGATCGCGGTACAAAACGACGCCGACCACGGCACCGACGGCGATGGCGGCGGCCTGGCCGGCAAAACCGGATACCACGACGACGAGCGCCATCGCGACGGCGGCGATGGTCGCCCGCGCCCGGTCGGGGGCCAAGGTCCGCGCCATGCCGAGCAGGGCATTGGCGACCACCGCGAGCGCCGCGAGCTTGAGCCCGGCGAGCCAGCCACTCGCGGCCGGGTCTTCGAACGCGCCGAGCCCGAACGCGAAGGCGACCATCAAGACCGCCGAGGGCAAGCTGAAGGCGAGCCACGCGGCGACCGCGCCCACCGGGCCGGCCCGCATCGCACCGATCGAAATGCTGATCTGGCTCGAGGTCGGCCCGGGCAGCAATTGCGCCACCGCGAGCAAGTCCGCCAACGCCTGCTCGCTCAGCCAATCGCGTTTGACGACGAAGGCTTCGCGGTAATAGGCGATGTGCGCGGTCGGACCGCCGAACGAAGTCAGGCCGAGTTTGAGAAAAATCCAGAACAGCGGGCCGATCGAGCCCGGGCGCGTGGGCGAAGTCATTTAGAGCGCATCTTTCAGGCGGTACCAAAGCTGACCGAGCACGAGCAAGGGGGCGCGAAAGCGGCGTCCGCCGGGGAACGGCTGGTGGGGGATCGACGCGAGTGCCTCGAAATCACGCCGGTCGCCAAAGATTGCGGCGGCCAGTGCGCGCCCCGCGATGCCGCTGAACGCCAAGCCATGACCGGAATAGCCTTGGGCATAAGTGAGATTGGCCGCCAGGACGCCGAGATCGGGAAACCGGTTGCGGGTGATCGCCAGCTTGCCGCTCCAGGCGTGGTCGATGCCAACGTCGCCGAGTTGGGGAAATACCCGGAGCACGCGGCGACGCATGAAAGCGCGGAGGTCGTTCCGTGTCCGCGCCGAATAGCTCGCCGCGCCGCCGAACAGCAGCCGATGATCCGCGCTCGTCCGATAATAGTCCAGCACATGACGATCGTCGCATATCGCGATGTCGTTGGGTATGAGGGCGCGCGCGCGGGTCTCGCCCAAGGGTTCGGTGGCGCAGACATAGCTGGTGACCGGCATAATTTGTCGGTGAGCAGCCGGATTGAGACCGCCGAGATAGGCGTTGCACGCCAGCACCACGTGGTCGGCTTTGACATTGCCGCGCCGGGTATGAACGGACAGGGGCGCACCGGGATCGATGCGCGTGACCGGCGACTTCTCGTGCACCGTTACGCCGGCCTCGATCACGGCACGTGCCAATCCGAGACAGTATTTTAGCGGGTTCAGATGGCGGCCGTGGCTATCCAACAAACCGCCACAATAACGATCGGAAGCGATTTCGCCGCGGATCCCGGCGCGATCGAGAGGTTCGAGATGGTCGTAGCCATACGCGGCAGCCTCGTCGCGCCATGCGGCGTGAGCCGCCATATTGCGCTCGCTGGTGACCGCGGTCAGGGTGCCGTGGCGCAAATCGCAGTCGATGCCGTGTTCCGCGCAGCGCTGCTCGATCAAGGCGACGCCGTCGACACTCATGTCCCAAAGCGCGCGCGCCGTCTCGGCCCCGACGAGGCGTCGCAAATTCGCCATCTCGCCGGTGAACCCGACCAGGGCTTGCCCGCCATTGCGCCCCGACGCGGCCCAGCCGAGACGCCGCGCTTCGAGCACGACGACGTCGATATCGCGGTTTGCCAGCTCAAGCGCCAGCGAAAGCCCGGTCAGCCCGCCGCCGACCACACAGACCTTCGCCGAACGATCGCGATCGAGCGGCGGCTGCTCGGCGACCCGCGCCACGCTCGCGGCATAGAACGAATCGATATGCCCGTCGGATCGGTCATTGCCGGCATTTTGCATTGTTGACTCGCTCGATCCGGTCATTATTGATGCAGCTTGATATACCGCGACGAACCTCGAATAGGGAAACGGCATGAATTTCGGAATCCACTTCGGACGCAAAGTTCTGCGTCATTTGTTAAGTATGGCACTGTTTATTGCGATCCCCCTCGCCGCGAGCGCGTGGGCCGCGGAGCTGAAGCCGCCGCAATCGCCGTTTCGCGCCGACGCGAAATTTCGCGCCGGGGACACTGTGCAGATGGATGGCCCGATGTGGTACGACGGCGGCTTGGAGCGCCGTGAGATGGTCATGGATACCCAAGACGTGATCCTGATCACGCGCCCCGATCAAGGCCTCGTTTTCATGATCAGCCCCGACAACAAAGCGGTCATGCAACTCAAACTCAAACCTGAGATGCGCTACTACAGCGAGGAAACGCTCGCCAGTCTCGACGCCGAGGAAGTGGGCCGAGAAATGATCTCCGACGAGGCGACGATCAAGTACCGCGTCGAAGGCGGATCGGGGGGCAACACGGGTGTGCGTGGATTTTTGTGGGTCACGGAAGATGGAATCGCAATCAAATTCGAGGGCATGACGGGATCGACCAAAGTCTCGATGCTTTTGTCGAACGTGGTGCGCGGACCCGTCGATCCCGCGCTGTTCGAGGTACCGCTGGACTACCAAATTATGGAGTTGGACTAAGCGAACACGCGCCCTTGGCAAGCGCACGGCGCGGTATCATGATGGTTTGATGCCCGACAGCACCGAGCCTCGCTCGACCGATTTCCCGACATTCGATCTTGCCGATCCGGCCTCGTACCGGTTCTGGTCGACCGATATCATGCGCTGGGGGGATACCGATGGATTGGGTCATATCAACAATGTCCAGTTCATGCGGTTTTGCGAATCCGGGCGAATCGCGTTTTTCGGGGCGTGCGGGTCGGGCGTAGTCCTGCCGGCGGATGATTTCATGATCGTCCACATGACGATCGATTTTCGCGCGCAGATGCATTATCCCGGTGAGGTCAATGTGGGCACCCGGGTGATGCGCATCGGGCGAACTTCGACGAGGGTGGGTCAGGGGCTATTTCAAGATGGGGTATGTACGGCCACAGCCGAAGAAGTGTTGGTGAAAGTGGATCCTGAAACTCAGCGTCCGGCGCCACTTCCGAAGGAGCTGCGGGACCGGTTGTCGAATCCACCGGAATGATCAGCGAAACCCTTCTCGACGGCCACATTTGGCAGATGTGGGCCGTCCTCGCGTTGGTCTTGGGGGCGATCGTCGCCTTCATCGCGGATCGCGCGCCGCTCGAATTGACCGCGGTGGCGCTGCTCGCGATCCTCCTACTGTTGTTCCAAATCGCGCCGCTGGAGGATGCCGACGGGCTCAACCGGCTGTCGGCGGCGCGCTTGCTCGAGGGATTCGCCAATCCGGCGCTGATCACCGTGGTCGCGCTGCTGGTTATCGGCCAAGCGTTGGTGCGCACCGGCGCCTTGGAAGGCGTCGCGAGCTTTCTTCACCGGATTAGCGGTGGCCGATTGCTGATTGCCATGACGATCAGTCTGATTCCCGTTGCCGCGCTCTCGAGCGTGCTCAACAATACCCCGGTGGTGGTGATCTTCATCCCGATCATGAGCGCGTTGGCCGAACGCTTGAACGTTTCGGTAAGCCGCATTCTCCTGCCCTTGAGTTTTGCCTCGATCCTCGGCGGCATGACGACACTGATCGGCTCCTCGACCAACCTCCTGGTCGCCGGGGTGGCCCGCGATCTCGGCCTGCCGACAATCGGGTTTTTCGATTTCGTCGTTCCGGGCTTGGTTCTCGCCGGGGTCGGACTGGTCTATCTGATCGTCATTTTGCCGCGCTTGCTGCCCGATCGCGCGACGCTGGCGGGAATACTTACCGGGGACGGCCGCCAATTCATTGCCCAGGTCGAGGTTCAGGACGGCGATGCGATGGTCGGCGATGCCGCGGTCGCCGGCATGTTTCGCAGCTTGCCGGATGCCACGGTTCGCATGGTGCATCGTGATGAACACGCGTTCCTGCCGCCTTTCGACGATCTCGAACTGCAAGCCGGCGATGCCATCGTGGTCGCCGCGACACGCAAGGCGTTGACCGATTTACTGGCGCGCCATCCGGGCTCGCTTCACCCCAGCCTCACGCACCAGCAATATGAACAAGGTCAAGCCGAACAGGAGCAAGGCGCCGAGCCCGCGCCGTGGGAGGGCGGCGAGCAGGCACTTGCCGAAGTGATGATCACACCGGCGTCGCGGATGATCGGCCAGACTTTGGAACTCTACGGATTTCGCCATCGCTTCGACTGCATCGTTCTCGGGGTTCAGCGGCGTTCGCGCATGTTCCGCCAACGCGTCACCGACATTCGGCTCGAGGCTGGCGACGTGCTGTTGTTGCAGGGCCGCCCCGAAGACGTTCAATCGTTGCGCGCCAACCGCGACGTGATCTTGATCGAATGGACGCAGCAGACGCTGCCGAACTATTTCCACGCCCGCCGGGCCGCGGCCATCTTCGCGTCGGTGGTAATCTTGGCGGCGACCAATGTGCTACCGATCGTCGTCGCCGCCGTCGGCGGCGCGGTGGCGATGATGCTGTCCGGATGTCTGACCACGCGCCAGGCCGCCCGCGCAATCGATCGAACGGTGGTGATGACGGTGGCGGCGACCCTGGCGCTCGGCCTGGCGATGAGCGAGACCGGTGGCGCCGCGTTCATCGCCAACGCGCTGGTGACCACGATGGACGGCGCCAGCCCGGGTTGGCTGATGTCGGCGCTTTTCTTGCTGATCGCGCTGCTTACCAACGTGCTGAGCAATAATGCTTCGGCTGTTTTGTTCACCCCGATCGCGGTAAATTTGGCGATCCAGCTCGGTGTCGACCCGATGCCGTTCGTCTATACGGTGATTTTCGCCGCGAGTTGTTCGTTCGCTTCTCCGGTCGGCTATCAGACCAACTTATTGGTAATGGCGCCGGGTCATTATCGTTTCGTCGACTATGTCCGCAGCGGGCTGCCGCTCCTGTTGTTGATATGGGCCTGTTTCACGGCCTTCGCACCGTGGTACTATGGTCTACCACTTAGCGGCCAATAACCCGCATCGGGCGATACCAAGAGACATGCTCAATATCGATCCGCGAGATCTGCAGTTCTTTTTCGGCACCGCGCGACAGCCGTGTCCGTATATCAAGGGCAAATTCGAGGCGAAGGCGGTGACCGAGCTCGTCGGCCCGGGCGCGCCGCGGCTGCACGATATGTTGAGCCAGGCGGGATTTCGTCGCAGTCATGGCATCGCCTATCGCCCGGCATGCGAGAATTGTCGCGCGTGTGTCCCGGTTCGCGTGGTGGTCGACGGTTTTCGTCCGAGCCGATCGATGCGTAAGGTGCTGATTCGGAACGCCGATCTGACCGCGGTCGAACGCCCGCCGATCGCCACCGCGGAACAGTTCCACGTTTTTCAAGGATATGAGCAAACCCGCCATAGCGACGGCGACATGGCATTGATGGATTTCAGCGACTATCGCTCGATGGTCGAGGATACTCCGGTGGAAACCCGGATCGTTGAGTTCCGCGGCGCCGATAACAGGCTCATAGCGGTCTCGCTGACCGATCGGCTGGGCGATGGTCTGTCGGGCGTTTATAAGTTTTTCGTCGCCGACCGGTCGCGGACCAGTCCCGGCACCTATGTGATCCTGTGGCATATCGAACGCGCGCGTGCCCTCGACCTGCCCTATGTCTATCTCGGCTACTGGATCGGCGAGAGCCCGAAAATGGCCTACAAGGCCCGGTTTCAACCGCTTGAAGCGCTGATTGGCGAGGAGTGGACACTATTTCGTCCAAACGCGAGCGACAAATAGCCCTCGCCGACTTATAATCCCGCTGAACGGCCACGTGTGGCCGATCAGGGGAGGACTTCGTGCAACGTCGGGATTTTCTGACTGGCGCCGCCACCGGCGCGGTCGTCGCCGCTGGTGCGACGTATCTGGCGAGGACCGGGCCGACTCCAATGGCGCCCGGGACGCCCGAGGCGCCGGGCCGGGCGCCGATGGTCGCCAAGGGCCTGCACGAGTGGAAAATGGTCACCACGTGGCCGAAGAATTTCCCCGGCGCCGGGACCGCGGCGCAAGAACTCGCCGATACCATTACCGCGATGTCCGACGGCAGGCTGGCCCTGCGGTTGTTCGCCGCCGGCGAATTGGTGCCGGCGTTCGAATCTTTCGATGCGGTGCGCGAGGGTACCGCCGATTGCTCGCACGACGCCCCCTATTACTGGGTGGCGAAGAACAAGAGCTTGCCGTTTTTCTGCGCCGTTCCCGGTGGTCTCAGCGTGATCGAGCACAATGCCTGGATTCTCTATGGCGGCGGGCAAGCCTTGTGGGACGAGCTGTACGCCGAATTCGGCGTGCGCGCCTTCATGTGCGGCAATACCGGCACCCAGATGGGCGGCTGGTATCAAAACGAAATCAACTCGCTGGCTGATTTCGACGGGCTCAACATTCGTATTCCCGGTCTCGGCGCCGAAGTTCTCAATCGGATGGGCGCGACCGCGGTCAACATGCCGGCGGGCGAGATCATGCCGGCATTGCAGTCCGGCGTCATCGACGCGGCCGAATGGGTCGGACCGTGGGTCGATCTGGCGATGGGGTTCTATAAGGTCGCGAAATATTATTACGGACCCGGATTTCATGAAGGCAGCACCGCCAGCGAGCTGCTGATCAACGAGGACAAGTGGCGAAGCCTGCCTGCCGATTTGCAAGCGGTCGTCCGCGTCGCGTGCCAGGAAGCGAACATGAAATTGCCGGCCGAGTATTTCGCGCGCAGTGCCGAGACCCTCGACACGTTGGTCAACGAGCACGGCGTCATCGTGCGGCATTTTCCCGAAGACGTGCTCAAGAGAGCCTTTCAGATTTCCGCCGAGGTGAACGCCGAGACGGCATCGGAAGGCGATCTCAATCGGCGGATCTACGAAAGCTGGAGCAGTTTCCGAAAGCGGGCGATGGCGTATCAACCGTTATCCGACTATGGATTCATTCACAATCGAGGCAAGGCACAAGACGCATGACGAAAAAAGATTCCGAAATTTTACAGCGCGGCCGGCTATCGCGTCGCACCGTGTTGACCGCCGGCGCGGCGGCCACCGCCACCGCCGCCCTGCCCGCGCCGGCGCTCTCGCAAGGTCGCCGTCAGTGGCGCCTGGTGACCGCGTGGCCGAAAAATTTTCCCGGTCTCGGGACCGGGGCGCAACGGATCGCGGATTCGATCACCGAGATGTCCGAGGGCGCGTTGGCGATAAAACTCTATGCCGCCGGGGAGCTGGTGCCGGCATTCGAGATTTTCGATGCGGTGCGACAGGGAACCGCCGAAATGGGGCACGCCGGCGCGGCCTATTGGACGGGAAAAAGCAAGAACTTCGCGTTCTTCGCGGTGGTCCCCGGCGGTTTGGTCGCGCAAGAACAAAACGCCTGGCTCGCCTACGGCGGCGGCCAGGAGCTGTGGGACGAGATCTACGGCGAGTACGGGCTGAAAGCCTGGCCGGCGGGCAATACCGGCACCCAGATGGGCGGTTGGTTCAATAAGGAGATCAACAGCCTGAGCGATATCGAGGGCTTGCGGATGCGCATTCCGGGGCTCGCCGGCGAAGTCATCAATCGCGCCGGCGGGGTGGCGATCAGCATGCCGGGCGGCGAAATCATGAGCAGCATGCAGTCCGGTGTGATCGACGCGGTCGAGTTCGCCGGACCGTGGACCGATCTCGCGTTCGGCTTCCACAAGGCGGCGAAATATTATTATGGGCCGGGCTTTCACGAGCCCGGCGCGACGCTGGAGTTGGCGATCAATCGCGAGCAATGGGATGGTTTGCCGCCCCATTTGAAAATCATCGTGCGCCATGCCGCCGAAGCCGAGAACCAGCGCATGCTGTCCGAGTTCACCGCCGGCAACGCGGCGTCGCTCGAGTCGTTGGCGCGCGATCACGGCATCGTGCCCCGGCCGATGCCCGACGACGTGATCCGGGGCTTACGCGCGATCAGCGCCGAGGTTGTCGCGGAGACCGCCGAAGACGGCGAGCTGCCACGACGAATTTACGATAATTGGTCACGGTTCAAGACCCAGGTAATCGCTTTGGCGCCGTATGCGGAGCAAGGCGCGCTCAATCAGCGCGATCTCTAATTCAAACCGAGACAGGGGAATAAAAATGACGGTCAAATCCAACGCTCGACGGCGTTTTCTGGTTGGCGCGGCGGCAGGTTCGGCCGCGGCGGCATCCGCCCTTCCCGCACCGGCGATCGCCCAGGGCAATGTGCGGTGGAAAATGGTGACCACTTGGCCGAAGAATTTCCCTGGCCTCGGCACCGGTGCGCAGCGGGTGGCCGACCGCATCAAGACCATGTCGGATGGACGGATGGATATCCGGCTGTACGCGGCGGGCGAACTGGTGCCCGCTTTCGAAGCCTTCGACGCGGTGCGCGAGGGCATCGCCGAGATGAGCCACGACGCGTCTTACTACTGGGTCGCCAAGCACAAGAGCACACCGTTCTTCTGCACCGTGCCGGGTGGCCTGACCCACCAGGAGCACATGGGCTGGATCTATCACGGCGGCGGCCAGAAGCTGTGGGACGAATTGTATGCGGAATTCGGGCTGAGAGCCTTCCTGGCGGGCGGCTCGGGGGTGCAGATGGGCGGTTGGTTTCAGAAGGAAATCAACGGGCTGGACGACCTCAAGGGCTTGAAAATGCGGATGCCCGGCCTCGGCGCGGAGGTGATCAACCGGTTGGGCGTGACCGCGGTCAATATGCCCGGCGGCGAGATCATGCCGGCGCTGCAATCGGGGGTGATCGATGCCACCGAGTGGGTCGGACCGTGGAACGATCTCGCGTTCGGCTTTCACAAGATCGCCAAATATTATTACGGACCGGGCTTTCATGAGCCGAGCTCGTCGATCGAGGTCATCGTGGCGAAAGACAAATACGAAGAGCTGCCGAAAGATCTGCAGGCGATCGTCGAGGCCGCCTGCACCGCCGAGACGAGCTACACTTTGAGCGAATTCACCGCCGGCAACAGCGCGGCGCAAACCAAGCTTGTCGAGGTCCATGGCGTGAAGATCGGCAGCTTTCCGAAAGATGTCGTGAAAGCGATGTTCGCGGCGTCACACGACGTGGTCAGCGAAACCGCGAACGAAGGCGAACTGGCCAAGCGAATCTATGAAAGCTGGGCCAAGTTCCGCGCCGAATCGGTGGCGCGCGCGCCGTTCGCCGAACAAGGATACATGAACGATCGGGCGTCTTAGACCGGTTTCCCGGCGGTCGATTTACCCGTACATCCATAGATTGGATTCTATGCCATAATTTCGGGATAATGTTGTGTTTCCGGCATGTTGACAACCGGTGATTTAGTTCTATATCCAGTTTTCTCGACTGGGAAATGGGTGCCGAAGGGGCGGCGTGGGGCCGAACCACCGACAATGAGCCTAAGTTATCTTCTCGATAAACTTGCTCGATATAGTGGTCTCCGCTCATACTGGGTGAAGATCTAAAATCGAATCCGTATCGATGGTCGCGCCGCCGCTCGCCAACAGTCGAGATCGCGGCGGATGGTTATCAGCCGGAAAGGCAAAACGCGGCGCGACCAGCGTTCGATCAAATAAATCTTCCGTTTAGCCGTAGACCACTTTCGGTAGCCAGGTCGCCATCGCCGGGAACGCGGCGAGAATGCCCAGCATCAAGAGCTGAATGAACACGAACGGCACGACGCCGCGATAGATGTCGATGGTTTTGACCGAGTCCGGCGCGACGCCACGCAAATAGAACAGCGCGAAGCCGAACGGCGGGGTCAGGAACGAGGTCTGGATGTTGACCGCGATCATGATCGCGAACCACACCGGGCTGATCCCCTCGTGCGCCAGCAGCGCCGGGCCGACGATCGGCACGACGACGAATACGATCTCGATAAAGTCGAGGAAAAAGCCGAGCAGAAACATCAGCACCATGGTCAGCAGCATGGCGCTGAAGATGCCGCCGGGCAGCCCTTGCAGGAAGTCGGCAACGATCTCGTCGCCCTGGAAGCCGCGGAAAACCAGGCTGAACAGTTGCGCGCCGATGAGAATGACGAAAACCATCGACGAGATCTTGGCGGTCGATTGCATCACCGCGCGCAGGTTCACCAAGGTCACCTGGCGTCGCCACGCGGCGAGCCCGATCGCCCCCATGGCGCCGACCCCAGCAGCCTCGGTCGGAGTCGCCAAGCCAATCAGAATCGATCCGAGAACGAGAACGATCAACATGAGTGGCGGCATCAAGACCTTAAGAACCCGGCCAATCATCTCGGAACGCTTGATCGCCGCGCGTTCCTCGGCGGGCACCGGCGGCATCTGGTCAGGATAAATGGTTGCGTAGACGAATTGCCAAACGATATAGAGCCCGACCAGAACGAAGCCCGGGATCAAGGCGCCAACGAAAAGATCGGCGACCGAGACTGGTTCGGGGGCAAAATTTCCCGCCGCCAGCTGCGCCTGCTGATATGCAGCGGAAATCTGATCGCCGAGCAAGATGAGGACGATCGAGGGCGGAATGATTTGTCCCAGGGTTCCAGCGGCGCAAATCGAGCCACAGGCGATGGGCGCTCCATAACCGCGCTTCAACATGGTCGGCAAGGAAAGCAGACCCATGGTGACCACGGTGGCACCGACAATACCGGTTGAAGCGGCCAACAATGCACCGACGATGCACACCGCGATACCGAGGCCACCGCGTACCCCGCTCATCAACAGCGCCATGGTGTCGAGCAAAGCTTCCGCGAGTTTCGAGCGCTCGAGCATGACGCCCATGAAGACGAACAGCGGCACCGCGATCAGCAGATCGTTGGTCATGATGCCGTAGATGCGGTTGGGCAACGCTTGCACGAAGGCCAGTTCGAACAGGTCGAGGCCAAAGCCGACATAGGCGAAGATCAGGGCGACGCCGGACAGGGTGAAGGCGACCGGGAAGCCCAGCAGCAGGGCGCCGCACAAGGTGAGGATCATGGCGACGACAAAAAACTCGTAGACCATCCGCCGTCGCCCCTACAACGCGTGCTCGTGAGTGTCGGGAGACTCGTGCTCGAATCCGGTGATGGTGGCGATGCAGTGGATGATTCGCGAGAGCGCCTGGGCGATCATGGTGCCGGCGAAAATCCAGATGCAGGTCTTGAGCAGGAATACGGCGTGGAGCCCGCGCTCCTCGAGCGAGCCTTCCAGCGCGGACCAGCTGTTGAGCACATAGTCGATCGAGAACCAGATGATGACCCCACAGACCGGGATCATGAAGGCGAGATTGCCGAACAAATCGATCCACGCTTTGCCGCGCTCGCTCATCTTGAGATAGAAAATGTCGACCCGAACATGCTCGTTATGGCGATAGGTATAGGCGGCGCAGAGCAGGAACACGAACGCATGCATGAAACGCACCGATTCCTGCATCCATATGAAGCCGATGTTGAAGCCATAGCGCAGCACCACGATGATGACGGTCACGATCACCATGAGAAGCGTTAGCCAGGCAACGGCGCGGCCGACCCGGTCGTTGAAATTATCGATAAATCGGGCTATGCCCAACAGTGCGTTCACGGCGCGCGGTACCCCAGCGTTCGACGGATTCGCTCATCAGAGCGGCAAACCTATTGAATTCCGCCTCCGAGACCAAGTGATAAGCGGCGCTGACGACGAAATACCTGATCCAAGACAGAAAAATCGAATAAATTGCTGCGGTTTTTGCGCCTTTCCGAAAACCCATGTGCGTCCTTATGAAGTAGTTCACACCGCGACCGTGAGCCGCTTCATAGGACGCGCGCGCACGCCGTGTCATAGCTGTGCCATCGCCACGATACGAGCCTGGAACCGTAAGGGAATGCAACGATGACCCGCCACTCGAACCTCACCAAGACCTCCTCCGCCTTTGCCCGAACCCTGATTGCCACGGCGATGGCCGGCGGGTTTTTCATCGCGACAAGCCATGCCATGCCGGCATCGAACGTTTATGCCAAGACCGTCGCGACGACCGCGGTGACCGCGACCGTCAATGCAATCAGCAAGGCCACCACGCCCTCCACCGGCCGCGCGACCGCCAATACCCGCGCCACCACCTTCGCCCACGGCACCACCGACGAACGCCCGACCGTGGTCACCGCGCCGCTTACCGGTCGCGAGATCGCCGAGCACACGCACCCGCGCGGTCTCTCCGCCGGCCACTGACCCTATTCGGCCTGGATTTAGGGTAGAGCGACTGCGACCACGCCGCATCGTCGGCGCCTGCAAACAAACGGTCGGATTCGCTCACCGCCTCCCCGCTTCGCCGCGGGGAGGCGGCTAAATCTTACGCACACACGTGCTTGCACTGCGTAAGCTGTCGGCTATAGTCGGCGCGCGTTCGGATCCGATGTGAAGGGCCCATGCCCAAAGGTGTCGAGAAAATCCTCGAGTCGCTCTGTAGCAACCCTCGTTGCTGCCGAGAAAGGCTGCTCCATACCGCCGGCGTGTTCTATGCCGAGCGCGGCGGCGCCGCGTTCTCGACGCGCGAGATCACCAGTGCCGCGGGCGTCAATCTGGCGGCGATCGCCTATTATTTCGGCGGCAAGAAGGGGCTTCAGGATGCTGTCGTCGACCACGTCATCGCATCCTGCGCCACCCAGACCTGGGGCATTTTCGAGGCGCTGTCGCAAGGCGTAGAGGAGGCCGACGGCGATCCCGACCGACTCGCCGGCGCGGTGTCGCGGTTTGTCGACTCCTTCCTCGGCGCGGCGCTGCCGACGGCGCGGGAGAAATGGTGGGTGACGGTGCTCATCCGCGCCATGAGCAGCCTGCCGAGCGGCGAGGAACCAATTTATGAAGCGGTCTTCAAGCCCGCCAACATGATCATGAAAAGACTTGCGACCGCCGCTACCGGCGAGACCGACCCTGATCGTCTGGGCGTATTGAGCGCCGCCTTGGCGGGGGATTTCCTGACTTTTTGCAAGACGGATTCGGTGATTTTGCGCAGTCTTGGTTGGGACAGCTATTCGCCGGATCGGGTCGAACAGGTGATCGCCGTGGTCAAACAGCGGATGCTCGGGCGGCTCGGCCTGCCGCGGCCGGTGGAGAACGCCGAAGGACTCGCCGCCGAATAGGCTTCGTCGGTTACGCGAACCTGTTGCTTTTTGGAAATCCCTTCGGCGCCAGGCGTCCGGCGTTGCCGCGACGGCCGATCCAGTCGTCGATTTCCGCTTGCACAAAGGTCCGAATGCGCGATCCCTGGCGGCAACTCAAGCCATCGGACAACGCGAAGGCGCGGGCGTCGGACAGGCCGCCATCCTTGAATTTCTGGAGAATGACGCCGCGCCCGCGGGTCATCACCGGCACCTCGTCGATCTTGAAGACGAGGAGCTTGTGGTTCTCGCCGATCACCGCGATATGGTCGCCGTCGGCCGGCGCACAGAGTATCGCCTCGACTTCGCCGGAGACGTTGAGCACTTGTTTGCCGGCGCGTTTTTGCGCGACCACACCGTCGGTATCGACGAGAAATCCGCGCCCGTCGCTGGCCGCCACGAGATAGCGGCGTTCGGGCATTTGCACCATCAGGGCGACCAGATCATGGTCGTTGCCGAGCTCGATCATCATCCGCAACGGCTCGCCGAACCCGCGTCCGCCGGGCAATCGATCACAGCCGAGGGTGTAGAACCGGCCGTTGGTCGCGAAGACCAAAATTTTGTCGGTCGAATAGGCATGAACCCGCAACCATAACCGATCGCCTTCCTTGAACTTGAGCTCGACATCGTCGGCGAGATGCCCCCTGGCGGCGCGGATCCACCCCTTTTCGGTACAGATCACGGTCACCGGTTCGCGCTCGACCATCGCCTCGAGGGGAACGATTTCGGCGGTCGGCGCGGCGCCGATCTCGGTTCGCCGCGCACCCAGTTTGGTGTCCTTGCCGAAGCGTTTACGGATGCCCTTGATCTCTTCGGTAATCCGCCGCCACTGCGCCTTCTCGTCGCCGAGCAAGGCCTCCAACGCAGCTTGCTCGTCGCTGAGACCAATCAGCTCTTGGCGAATTTCGATTTCTTCGAGTTTGCGCAAATTGCGCAATCGCATGTTGAGGATGGCTTCGGCCTGGACCTCGCTCAGGTCCCAGCGCGCGATCATCACCGCTTTGGGCTCATCCTCCTCGCGGATGATGCGGATCATTTCGTCGAGATTGACGTAGGCGATCAAATAGCCGCCCAAGACCTCGAGCCGACGTTCGATCTGGGCCAATCGATGGGCGCTTCGGCGCTGGAGCACGACCCGGCGATGGTCGAGAAACGCCTGCAGCGCATCGCGCAACGACATGACACGCGGGCGGTTGTCGGCGTCGAGCACATTGAGGTTGAGCGAGACCCTGGCCTCGAACTCGGTGACGCGGAACAACGATTCCATCAACGCCTCGGCTTTGACGCCGCGCGATTTCGGCACCAATACGATGCGCACGTCTTCCGCTGATTCGTCGACGATATCGCTAAGCCACGGCAGCTTCTTGGCCGCCATCAGGTCGGCGACTTTCTCGATCAAACGCGCCTTGGGAACCTGGTACGGCAGCTCGGTGACGATAATCTGATATTGACCGTGACCGATTTTCTCGAGCTGCCAGCAACTGCGCACGCGAAACGCGCCACGCCCGCTGGCATAGGCCTCGACGATCGCCGCGCGGCTTTCGACCAGCACCCCGCCGGTGGGGAAATCGGGTCCCGGCACCATGTCGACCAGGGTCTCGATGCGCGCGTTCGGCGTCTTGATCAAGTGGATCAGGGCGTCACACAATTCATGCGCGTTGTGCGGTGGAATCGAGGTCGCCATGCCGACCGCGATACCGTTGGCGCCGTTGGCCAGCAGGTTGGGAAAGGCCGCGGGCAACACCACGGGCTCGGATTCCTCGCCATCATAGGTGTCGCGAAAATCGACCGTGCCCTGGTCGATCCCTTCGAGCAAGGCCTCGGCGACATCGGTCAGGCGGGCCTCGGTATAGCGCATCGCCGCCGCGCCATCGCCGTCGACATTGCCGAAATTCCCCTGCCCGTCGACCAGCGGATAGCGCACCGCGAAATCCTGCGCGAGGCGGACCATCGCGTCATAGACAGCGGATTCGCCGTGCGGATGATATTTGCCGATCACGTCGCCAACCACCCGCGCGCATTTCTTGAAGCCGGACTTGGGGTCGAGTTTGAGCTGCCGCATGGCGTAAAGCAGACGGCGATGTACAGGTTTCAAGCCGTCGCGAACGTCGGGCAGCGAGCGCGCCATGATCGTCGACATGGCATACGACAAATAGCGTTCGCTCAAACTCTCGGCGAGGGATACGGGGATAATCTGGGCGCTATCAGTCTTGCGGGCCATATTCAATTTCTAGCATGGAATACTGACATCAACCACCAGATATGGGGGTTTCACGCCCCAATATGGCCAACAGGCGGTCGCGCGCCGCAGGCAAGGACGTGTCCTTGCCATGCAGCCCGTGGCGGCCGAGAAAATGGCCGGTCAAGCGGAGACCCGTGAGGATCGCGACTATGGTCGCGGGCTCGGCGCCGACAAGAAATCCGGGCAAAACCAGCATGCGGTCGGCATACCGAGCACCGGCGGATCGCGAGACCGCGCGACCGGTCCGCGGCGATACCCAGACCAAATCCTCGGTCGTCCCGGTCGCGGCGCACGACGACAAATCGAGGCCGAAGCCGAGTTCGCGCAGCACGCCCAATTCCCAACCCACGTATGCGGCGCCCCACGCCGCGCTTTCGTGTTCTCGGTCGATCAGCGAATCGAGGAGCACGACCAAACCGCGATAGACCGCCGAATGGGGTTGGCGCTCCGGCAACATGGTGTCCAAGACCGCGCACGCCGAACTCAAGCCGGCGAGGCGACCCGCGTCATCGAGCAGGTCGGCGGCCCGCGGTTTGACCAATTCCGCGGTGAAGGTTCCGAGATGGCTGGCGAGACGCGCGCGCCAGGCGCAGGCGATCTGATTGCCGGGCTGGAACACGCCGCGAGACGCCCGCGCGCCGCCGCCGCGGATCAACCCGGCATGGCGGCCATGCCCCTCGGTCATCACGCTGACGATCAAGGCGGATTCGCCATGTCTTCGGCTCGACAGCACGACCGCTTCCTCGCGCCACTCCATGGCGGTCTACACGTCGAAATCGAGGCCGAGGTCGCGATAGCGCTCGCGATCTTCCTGCCATCCTTCGCGGACCTTGACGTGAATGAAAAGATGAACCCGGTGCTCGAGTATCTGCTCCAGATCCTGCCGCGACGCGCTGCCGATCGCCTTGATCCGGCGTCCCCCCTTGCCGAGCACGATCATCTTCTGGCTGTCGCGACGCACATAAATGATCTGGCCGACGCGGGTGCTGCCATCGTCCCGATCCTCCCACGCCTCGGTCTCGACGGCGACGGCGTAGGGCAGTTCCTGCGACAACTGAATGAAGACTTTTTCCCGGGTGATCTCGGCGGCAAGCAGGCGCAGCGGCATGTCGGCGGCCTGGTCCTCGGGATAGTGCCAGGGACCTTCCGGTACCCGGGCGACGAGAAAGTCGCGGAGGTCCGGCACGCCATCGCCGGTCAGCGCGGATATCATGAACGAGTCCGCGAACAGGCGCTCGCCCGACTCGATCCGCTCGCGGTCGAGTTCTGCGGCGAGCGCCAGCAGACTATCGCGCCGCACCGCATCGACCTTGTTGATCGCCAAAGTCGCGGATCGGCGGTCATTGCGCAGGCGATCGATGATCAGCCGCGAATCCTTGTCGACACCGCGCCGCGCGTCGATCAAGACGACAATCTCGTCGGCGTCCCGCGCCCCGCCCCACGCCGCCGACACCATGGCGCGCTCGAGCCGCTTTTTCGGCGCGAACACGCCCGGGGTATCGATGAAAATAATCTGCGCCGCATCCGCCATCGCGATCCCGAGCACGCGCGAGCGGGTGGTCTGCACCTTGGGGCTGACGATCGAAACCTTGGTGCCCACCATCCAGTTGAGCAAGGTCGACTTGCCGACATTGGGGGCGCCGATGAGAGCGACAAAGCCGCACCGGTGGATCGCGTGTCCATCACTCACCGGCCGGCTCCAGCTTGTCGAGCAAGCGTTGCGCCGCCTTGGTCTCGGCCTCGCGCTTGCCGCTGCCGTCGGCCTCCGCGGCGCCGTGGCCCTCGACCTCGACCGCGATCGTGAAGGTCGGGCGGTGATCTGGCCCGTCGCTGGCGACAACCTGATATTTCGGCAATCCAATACCGCGCGCCTGGGCCCATTCCTGCAGCGCCGATTTGGCATCCTTGGGCGGCGCGCCCTGTTCGGCGATCATCGGCGCCCATCGCGCCTCGACGAACTTGCGCGCGGCTTCGAGACCGGCATCGACGTAGAGCGCGCCGATCAACGCCTCGCACGCATCGGCGAGATTGGCGGCGTTTTCGCCGCCGCGGTTCGCCGCCTCGCCACCGTCCATGATCAAATAGCGCCCGAGATCGATTTCGCGGGCGACTTTGGCGAGACTGGCCTCGCTCGCCAAGGCCGCCATGCGACGCGCCAATGGCCCCTCCTCTTCGTCGGGAAACGACCGAAACAGCTGATCCGCGACGATGAGCCCCAGAACCCGGTCGCCCAGCCATTCGAGGCGCTGATAACTTCGGCGTTTACGCGCAGGCCCCGACGCCACGCTGGGATGGGTCATCGCTTCGACCAACAGTTCGGGATCGTTGAACGACAGGCCGAGGGCGGCGGTGAGATCGGTGAGAGCGTTGGGGATCCGCGCCGCGGTCACAGGAAGTTGCCGAACCGGCTGAATCGGGTCGCGAAGGGCCACTTCCAAACTTGCCAGAATTTCGCGGTTCCGTCGGTCGAGAAAAACAGCACTTCGGCGCGGCCAACGAGGTTTTCGACAGGAACATAGCCGACATTGCTGAGCACGCGGCTGTCGGACGAGCCGTCGCGATTGTCACCCATGAAGAAGTAATGCCCGTCAGGAACCACATAGACCTCGGTGTCATCGAGAGTCCCACGGTCGGACTTTTCGATGATCCGATAGCTCACGCCATTGGGAAGGGTCTCGACGTATTGGCGGACTTTGACGGTCTCCAACCCGAAGCCATCCTCGTAGTCGTACTCGTCGACCGGCCGCCGCTCCACCGCTTCGTTGTTGATGAACAAGACCTCGTCGCGCATCTGAATTCGATCGCCCGGTAATCCGATTAGGCGTTTGATATAGTCGGTTTCGTTATCGCGCGGCAGCTTGAACACGATGACGTCGCCACGTTCGGGAGGGGTTTCCCAAACCCTGCCTTCGAACATGCCCTTGCCGAAGGGGAAGGAATATTTGCTGTAGCCGTAGGAGAACTTCGACACGAACAGATAATCGCCGATTAGCAGGGTAGGGATCATCGAGCCCGACGGAATATGAAACGGCTCATAGGCGAAAGTCCGCACGACGACCGCCAGTATGATGGCGTAGAAGACAGTTTTGAAGGTATCCAGCCACCCGCTCAACACGCCAGCCGATTTTGACCGCGCGCGTGCCGCGCTCGGTTCATTGGGATCTGCGCCGTTTTCCGTCATCTGTGTATCCTTTGGCCAATCGTCTCGGTTTGGCGCACTGTATTCGGCGGCGTCCGCGATGCAACGCCTATTAATAGCGTCAATCCGCCACGGGTGTATTCGGAACCGCGGTGATCAACACGATGGCATAGGCAAGACCGCGATCGTCGGTCAGCGAAACATCGATTCTCGCCACCGTCCCAGCGGGCGTGATCTCGCGTAATCTGTCCAACGCCCCGTCGGTTAATTCCAAGGTTGGTTTGCCGCCCGGCAAGTTGACCACGCCGATGGTCGCGAGATGGACACCGCGTCGAAAGCCGGTTCCCAAAGCCTTCGAGCACGCCTCCTTGGCGGCGAAACGGCGGGCGTAGGAGTCCGCCCGCTTGGCCCGGCGATCGCATTTTTCGCGCTCAAGCGCGGTAAAGGCGCGATGGGTAAAACGGTCGCCGAACCGTTCGAGGGTCTTTTCGATGCGAGCGGCGTCGCACACATCGTGGCCGATCCCGATGATCATGCGCTTCGCCTGCCGCTGGCATCGGCGCGCGCCTTGTCCATCAAGGCCCGCATCCGTTTGATGCTGCTTTCGAGGCCACCAAAAATCGCTTCGCCGACGAGAAAATGGCCGATGTTGAGCTCGACGATTTCAGCAATCGCGGCGACCGGCCCAACGGTATCGAAACTCAGACCATGTCCGGCATGGCATTCGAGGCCGCGCGAGGTCGCTTCGACCGCGGCCAATTTCAGGCGTTCGAACTCGACGTCGCGAACCGCCTCGGTGGCGTCGCAATACGCGCCGGTATGGAGCTCGACGCAGTGCGCCCCGAGGGCCTCGGCGACGGCTATCTGCACCAGATCGGGATCGATAAATAACGAAACCCGCACCGAGGCATCACGGAGCCGTGAGACGAAGGTCGCCAAATGGCCGTGCTGCGCGGCGACATCGAGGCCGCCCTCGGTGGTGAGTTCGGCGCGTTTTTCCGGCACCAGGCAAACATGATCGGGCGCCGTCGCCAGGGCGATATCCAACATCTCCTCGGTCGCCGCCATTTCAAGATTGAGCGGCAGCGCGATTTCCAATTCCAGCCGGCGAATATCATCGTCTGAAATATGCCGGCGGTCTTCGCGAAGATGGGCGGTGATGCCGTCGGCGCCGGCATCGGCGGCGACCCGCGCGGCGCGCACCGGATCGGGGTGGCGGCCACCGCGCGCGTTACGGATGGTCGCGACATGGTCGATATTGACGCCTAGTCGAAGAAATTCCGTGTCACCCATTTCCGCTCTCCAATCGCACGCCGTAATCTTTAACCGGCGTCGGGGCCACCTTGACGGCTGTCATCGCCGGAGGCCTCTTTGATCTGCGCCACCGCGCTCCGTTCCGCACGGCGGCGAATCCGCGACAGGCGGATGAGCTGATAGCGCGAGACCGCGCGTCGGACAAGCCAGAACGAGCCCAGCCACGCAACAATGCCCAACACCAGCCCGCCGACCATCATCGGCAAGAACACCGCCAAAAAGTTTTGCCGAATGTCCTCCATCGTCAACCCATCGACATTGGGCTCCAATCCAAGCATCCACGACCCCAGACGATAACTGGCGATCCAAATCAGCGGAAACGTCCAGGGATTGCCGACCGCGGTGCCGAGCGCCGAAGCGATTAGACTGCCGCCGAGCAGCCACGCCAGAATCACGGCGATAACGAAATGCAATCCGATCAGCGGCGTGAACGAGACCGCGACACCGCACGCGACACCAACCGCGATGCTGTACGGAGACCCGGGCAAACGCCTGACCCGATGGCTGAAATAGGCACCGGCGCGACGCCAACCGGTTCGCGGCCAGAAAATTCGGCCTACCCAATCCGTCCATGCGAGACGCTGTCGCCTACCAAACACCGGTGCCCCCGAAATGCCTGCTCAAGCCGGATTTAGAGCATGTCATCTCTTAATGGAACCGGTTTGACCGCGTTCCCGCAGCCCCTGGCTAGGAGCGCGGCGCCGCGCGATGTGGGTGCATCGGGCAAGGCGCGCGACGCGGCCAGGGGCTGCGGGAACGCGGCCTTCGGTGGGCCAACTTGGCTTTTCTGGTGCGTTGCGACGCTCTGCCGATGCACACACATCGCCCATCGCGCCGCGCCTACCCGAAAAGCCAATTTGGCCCATCAAACCGGTTCCATTAAGAGATGGCATGCTCTAACCGCGGGCGCGTTCGACGCGGTAGATCGCCGGGTCGGTGCGCAAGGCGGCAACGATAGTGGTCAAATGGCGAACGTCCTCGACTTCGACATCGACCACGAGTTCGAAAAAATCCGGCGAACGATAATCCACTTTCAAATTACTGATGTTACCGCCGTTGCGCGCGATCGCCTCGGTCAGCGCGTTCAAGCTGCCCGGGACATTATTGATCACCGTGACGATGCTCCCGGTATGCACGTCGGGCAAATCGCGTTCGGTTTGCCAGCTGATGTCCAGCCAGCGTTCCGGCGCATTGGAAAAACTCTCCAATACATCACAATCGATAGTGTGGACGGTGACGCCGCGCCCTTCTGTGACCAACCCCACAATGCGGTCGCCGGGCAACGGATAACAGCACTCCGCCATATGCACCGCCATGCCAGGGGTTAAACCCTTGATCGGCACCGCGCCGCCGGGCCCACGCTGGCGTTGACCGCGCGCGATCGGCACCACGGTGTTCGAGTCGGCCGAGAGATCGGGCCGCACGGCGGTGAGGACCAAATTCGGATCGATCTCGCCGCGGCCAACCGCGGCGCATAATTCGGAAGCCTTGGAAACGTTGAACTTATCGAATACCGGCTTGACTTGCTGGTCGTTGAACGGCTGGTCGTGATTGGCGAAGGTCTTTTCGAGGATGGATCGTCCGAGGCTGGCATATTCGGCGCTCTCGCGCTGGCGTACGAAACGCCGCACCCGCGCCCGCGCCTTGCCGGTGACCACGAAATTCTCCCAATTGGGGTCGGGCGCGGGAACGCTGGACCGCAGGATCTCGACTTGATCGCCATTGCTCAGAATAGTGCGGAGCGGCCCGAGCCGGCCGTTGATCTTGGCCCCGACACAGGTGTCGCCAATATCGGAATGGACGGCATAGGCGAAATCCACCGGCGTCGCGCCGTGCGGCAGGGTGATCAAGTCGCCTTTCGGGGAAAAGCAAAACACCTGGTCGGCGAACATCTCGAGCTTGGTGTGTTCGAGAAATTCCTCCGGCCCCGACGCGTGTTCGAGAATGTCGAGGAGGTGGCGAAGCCAACCATATTGCCGCCCTTCATGGGGCCGCGCCGCATTATCGTCGGCACCCCGCTTGTAGAGCCAATGCGCGGCAACACCGAGCTCGGCGATCTCGTGCATGTGATGGTCGCGGATTTGAATTTCGATGCGCCGTTTCTGCGGCCCGATGACCGCGGTATGCAGCGAGCGATAGCCGTTTTGTTTCGGCGTCGAGACGTAATCCTTGAAACGTCCCGGGATCATCGGATAGGCGCGATGAACCGCGCCCAGCGCTTGGTAGCAAGCGGCCGCGTCATCAACAATGATGCGAAACGCGATGACGTCGGCGATTTGTTCGAACGGAATATGTTTGCGCTCCATCTTGCGCCAAATCGAATAGGGCCGTTTCTCCCGACCAGCGACATCGGCCTTGATGCCTTCCCGCGTCAACGTGGTCTCGAGTTCCTCGGCGATGACCGGAACCAGTTGGCCCTCGGTTCGGTGCAGAAACTCCAACCGGGTCACCAAGGAGGCGCGCGCTTCCGAGTTGAGCTCGGCGAACGCGAGATCTTCCAATTCATCCTTGAGACGTTGCATGCCGATGCGCTCCGCCAGGGGCGCATAAATCTCCATCGTCTCGAGGGCGATGCGACGTCGTTTATCCGATTTCGGGATGAATTCCAGGGTCCGCATGTTGTGCAGCCGATCGGCGAGCTTGACCAACAGCACACGAATATCCTCGGACATCGCGAGCAGGAACTTCTGAAAATTCTCCGCCTGACGTTCGGTATGAGACTGCAGCTCGATTTTGCTGAGCTTGGTGACACCATCGACAAGGCGGCCGATTTCCTCGCCGAAAAGTGTCCGGATCTCCGGTTGCTCGGCGACGCCATCCTCGACCGTGTCGTGGAGAAGCCCGGTGATGACCGACGCCGAATCCAATTTCAGATCGGCGAGGATGCCGGCGACTTCGAGCGGGTGGGAGAAATAGGGGTCGCCGGAGTCCCGCTTTTGGGCGCCGTGGCGCGACATCGAAAATACATAGGCCCGATTGAGCGCTTGCTCATCGGCACCGGGGTCGTGAGCGCTGACCCGCTCGACCAAATCATACTGGCGTATCTGCGGAGACCGTTTCTTACTGACCTCCACAGCGGTCATCGCTCGATGCCTAATTCAGGGCGTTCCAGCCGCGATTGGAACGCCGGGTCGGGATTTTGCGCGCGTAATCGCGCCGTCAAGCTTTCTCGCCGCCGAAAATTGCGCCCGGATCAGCCACCTTGACAGCGTCCGAAGGCGTTGCCGCCTCGACGACTTGCATGCCGACAATCGCCGCATTGGCTTCGAGATCGCCAAGCAATTCGCTGTCGGCGCCGGGAAGCTCCATCAGATCCTCTTCCGGCTCATCAATCTCGGCGTGGCGTTGCAATGAACTGATCAGCGCCTCGCGCAAGACTTCGGGGGTAAATTTATCCTCGGCGATCTCGCGCAGCGCAACCACCGGATTCTTGTCGTTGTCCCGATCGAGCGTCAAATCGGAGCCGGCGGAAATGTCACGCGCCCGCTGCGACGCTAGCATGACCAGCTCAAACCGGTTGGGAATCTTGGTGACACAATCTTCGACGGTTACACGCGCCATCGCTACAACTCCATAACGCCCACCGGTGAAAATTCAACGGATGGGCCAAGTTTCAAGAAGGCCGGGATAATAGGTACCTACAGCACCGACTGTAAACAGTAATATTGGTCATCATGGCAAGCGTAACAAGCGCTGGCCAGCCGGTAATTTTTTGAGCATCTCCATGGCGCTCAATTGATTCTCCGGATGCCGCCAGGCGGTGGCGATTTCCGATAATGGCCGCAGCACGAACGCGCGTTCGCCAAGGCGCGGGTGCGGCAAGTGCGGCCCCGACGGTCCGGTCATGACTCGGGAGCCGTGCGCCAACAGGTCGAGATCGAGAATTCGCGCCTCCCAACGCTGCCGCCGAACCCGTCCGGCCTGGCGCTCGAGATCGTGCAGGAGGAGCAGAATTTCGGCCGGCGGCCAATCGGTGGCAATGCGAATCACGCCGTTGACATACCAAGGCTGGTCCGACCGCGGGACCGGTTCCGACAAATACCAAGACGACTGGGCGGCAATACCGCCAAATCGTTCGCCAATCCGGAATACCGCGGTCTGACACGTCGAAAGCGGCGAATTGCCGGCGGAATCGGGCAGATTTGCGCCTAAGGCGACGAATACATCCTTCTCGTGCAACATAACGCTTCGATACTCGACAAATTGATATAGTATTTTAGCCTTCGTGGCGGTGACTCGAATTTGGAGCGGACACCGTGACGCACTTAATTGAAATCCACCTTCGTCCGTGGAGGTGGGGCAACGACATTTGTGAGGAAGCATAATAATGAATTTTTACCCCGGAGAACGCATCGCGTTGTTTATCGACGGGTCCAATTTGTACAACGCCGCGCGCGCCCTTGGATTCGACATCGATTACAAACGGCTTCTCGAACTTTTCGCCGAGCAGGGCCGCCTGATCCGCGCGTTCTATTACACCGCGCTGTTGGACGATCAGGAGTATTCGCCGATTAGACCGCTGGTCGATTGGCTCGATTACAACGGCTATACGATGGTGACCAAGCCGACCAAGGAATTCACCGATTCCCAGGGCCGGCGTAAGATCAAGGGGAACATGGACATCGAACTGGCGATCGATGTCATGGAGATGGCCCGTCACATCGATCATGTCGTAATCTTTTCCGGCGACGGAGATTTTCGCCGTTTGGTCGAGGCGGTGCAGCGCCGGGGCGCGCGGGTGACCGTGGTCTCGACCGTTCGTTCGCAGCCGCCGATGGTCGCCGATGAATTGCGCCGTCAAGCCGACACCTTCGTCGAGCTTCAGGACATATCCGACAAAATCGCCCGGACGCCGTCGCAGCATCGCCCGCACCATGAAGAGCCGGCCGAGGAAGACGACGACGGCGAAGAAGTTTACGACGACGAGCCCGACGAACTCGGCGCGGCCGGTGGATGACGCCAATGCGCGATTCGATCCACCGGATGTGGATTGCCAGTACTGCCCGAGATTAGTGGCGTTTCGGGACGAGAACCGAGCCCGTCATCCCGACTTTCATAACGCGCCCGTCGAGTCGTTCGGGGCGGTGTCCGCGAGTCTTCTGGTGGTCGGCCTTGCGCCAGGCTTGCGCGGCGCGAATTGCACCGGTCGGCCGTTCACCGGCGACGCGGCGGGCGATCTGCTATACGACGCGCTCGATTCCTTCGGTTTCTCCGACGGCACCTATCAAGCACGTGCGGACGATGGACTCTGTTTAGTCAATTGCCGGATTACCAACGCGGTCCGCTGTGTTCCGCCGCAAAACAAACCGGTCGCCGCCGAGATTCGCCAGTGCCGGGACTTTCTTACCGGAGAAATCGCCAGCATGCCTCGCCTGGAGGCGATCCTGGCGCTCGGCCGTATTGCCCACGAAGCGGTTATCGCGGTCGCCCACGCGAGGCGCGTCGATCACCCGTTCGCGCATGGCGCGGTCCATGCCTTGCGCGGCGGGTTGACGCTTTTCGACAGCTATCACTGCTCGCGCTACAACATCAATACCCGGCGCCTGACGCCGGCGATGTTCGCCGCCGTGTTCGCCGCTATCCGGGACTATCTCTCGAGCTCGGCATCCACCGCGGCGATAATCTGATCCGACATCGGCTTGACCCCGGACGACCAGTCGCTGATCACCCGGCCGTCCTTGCCGATCAAATATTTGTGGAAATTCCAACGCGGTACGCCGGCGCCGCCGCGGTTATCGGCGATCCAACGATAAAACGGATGCGCCCTCGATCCGACCACTTTCTGCTTAGTGGTCATCGGAAAATCGACCAGATAATTGCTTTCGCAGAAGTTTTTGATCGCCGCTTCGTCGTTCGGCTCTTGGCCACCGAAGTCGTTCGACGGGACACCGAGCACCACCAGACCCTGCTCGCGATAGCGCTCCCACAAGGCTTGCAAGCCGTCGTACTGCGGCGTGAAGCCGCAAAACGAAGCGGTGTTGACGACGAGGACCGGCTGGCCGGCAAAGCGCGACATCGGCAGGGGGTCGCCCTCGATCGAGGTGAAGTCGAAATCATGGGCGCTGATATCGTCCGCCGCCAGAACCGGCGCCGGCACCTGACCGCCAAGCACGAAGATAATGCCGGCTAAAAATAATGTTCTGATCATCGATTTACTCCCGGTAACGCTGGTCGTCGTCATTTCGTGTCGCGGAGCAGGCGCGCTTTTTCCCGTTGCCAGCTGCGCTCTTTTTCCCGTTCGCGTTTGTCGTGCTGTTTGCGCCCGCGCGCGACCCCGAGCTCGACTTTCGCCTTGCCACGCTCATTGAAGTAAAGCTTGAGCGGCACCACCGTGTACCCCTGACGTTGAACCAGACCGGCGAGTCGGCCGATTTCACGTTTATGGAGCAGCAGTTTGCGCGGTCGCAGCGGCTCATGATTGAACCGGTTGGCGGCGGTATAGGCCGAGATATGCGCGTTCATGAGAAACATCTCGCCGTCGCGCTCCTGGGCAAAGGCGTCGCCGAGACTGGCGCGGCCCTGACGGAGGGATTTGACCTCGGTCCCGACCAACTCCATCCCCGCCTCGAGCGTTTCCTCGATGAAATAGTCGTGCCGCGCCTTGCGATTCTGGGCAACGACCTTGGTCGTCAGTTCGCCGCTCGCCATTGCTCGACGCCCTCGTTCAACAGGCCGGTCGCTTCGAGCCCGGCGCGCACCACATCCTTGGTGGCCTCGGTCACCTCGACCATCGGCAGACGCAGCTCGCCCGAGCACAGACCGAGCAAGCTCGCGGCATATTTGACCGGCCCGGGACTGGTTTCGACGAAGAGATTTGAATGAAGCGGCATCAACGAATCCTGGACCGCCAGGGCGCGTGCCGCGTCGCCGTCTCGCCACGCGTTCTGCATTTCGGCACACAGCGCCGGCGCGATATTGGCGGTCACCGAGATACAGCCATGGCCGCCATTGGCGAGATAAGCCAGCGCGGTCCCGTCCTCGCCGGATAGCAGGCAGAAATCACCATCGATCGCCGCGCGTTCGTCGAGCGGGCGGGTCAGATCGGCGGTGGCGTCCTTGACCCCGACGATGTTTGCCAAGCACGCCAACCGGGCCATTGTCGCCACCGACATATTGACCACCGAGCGCCCGGGAATATTGTAGATGATCACCGGGATATCGGCGGCCGCGGCGACCGCCTCGAAATGGGCGTACAGCCCGTCCTGGGTCGGCTTGTTGTAATAGGGCGTCACCACCAGCACCGCGTCGGCGCCGGCCTGGTGCGCGTGTTTGGTCAGATCGACGGCTTCCTCGGTCGAATTGGACCCGGCGCCGGCGATCACCGGAACTCGCCCGCCGACCGCTTCGATGCATAGCTCGGTGACATGGCGATGCTCGGTATGACGGAGCGTCGGCGATTCCCCGGTGGTGCCGCACGGAACCAGCCCGTGCGATCCTTGCTCGATCTGCCAATTCACAAATTCTTGATAAGTTCTATCGGCGACCTTGCCATTCTCGAACGGCGTGATCAGCGCGGTGAACGACCCGTGAAACATCGTCTAATACTCCAATATCGGGGGCATAACCTAGTCTGGCCACGCCTAGCTCCCGAAGATGCGGACCTTACTCCCCGGCCCGGCGCCGAGCAACCGCCAGAGCGGGCCCCGGGCTGCGAATTGAGAGCGCCGGGCGCAATGCTATATTGAATTGTCTTCAGCGGGGGACAGGTATGCTTTCGTCGCGTCGGCTAGCCATCACGGTCTTTCTGGGTCTTGTTTGCGCGACGCGCTTCGAGATGAGCCTGGACGCGAGCGCGGCGGCGCCGCAAATCCTCTCCCAAAGCGAACTCAGCGTGGCCCGCGCCGCCTTCAACGACGCCCAGAACAGACGCTGGAAATCGGCCCGCGCGTCCGCCCGCCAGGTTAGCGATCCGCTGGTCGAGAAATTCGTCGAATGGCTATATTTAAAACATAAGAGGAGCGTCGCAACATATTATGAAATAACGAATTTTATAGATTCAAACAGAGATTGGCCCGGTTTGAATCAGTTGCGGCGGCGCGCCGAGGAGGCGATGCCGGAGAGCGAGCCGGACCACGCTGTCATCACCTGGTTCGAGCGCTACCCGCCGATGACCGGTGCGGGCATGCGGCGGCTCGGCGAGGCACTGATCGACGCCGGCCAAGTCGACCGCGGGCAGGCTTATATTCGCGAGGCGTGGATCGGTCATAATTTCAATTCACACGAGGAAAAGTCGTTTCTCAGGGCCCATAAGCAGGTGCTGACCGCCAACGACCACATCGCGCGGCTCGACCGGCTGCTGTGGGACAATCAACGGCGGGCGGCGCGACGTCAGGTCAAACGGGTCGACGATGGTCACCGCAAATTGGCATTGGCGCGTCTCGCGCTGATGAGCCGCGCCGGTGGCGTCGATGCCACGATCAAGCGGGTTCCCGCCGCTTTGCTCTCCGATCCCGGTTTGATCTTTGAGCGCGTTCGCTGGCGCCGCCGCGCCGATCTCGACGCCGGCGCGATGGCGCTCCTGGCGCAGCCACCGGCGGATCTGGTACGGCCAAAGCGATGGTGGAAAGAGCGCCATATTCTCGCCCGCCGCACCTTGGCGGACGGCGCCATCACCGACGCCTATCGCCTAGCGGCGCGACACGGCCAAACCGGCGCTTCGGGGATCGCCGAGGCGGAATGGCTGGCGGGATGGATCGCTTTGCGATTTCTCGACGAGCCGGCGCTGGCCTATCAGCACTTCACGACGATGCACGACGTCGTCGCGATGCCGATCAGCATCGCCCGCGGCGCCTATTGGAGCGGCCGCGCCGCCGAAGCGGCGGGCCTTCCGCTCGAGCGGGAGCGCTGGTATACGCGGGCGGCGAGCCGGCAGACGACGTTTTATGGCCAGCTGGCGATCATCGCGCTCGGCCGCAAGACCCTATCCCTGCCCTATCACCCACAACCTTCTCCCGCGTTGCGCAAGGCTTTCGAGGCCCGCGAGCTGGTCCGGCTCGCGCGAATGCTTGGCGAATTGGCGGACTCCGATCTGATGTCGCACATCGTCGCTCATCTCGCCCGCTCCGCAACAACGCCGGTCGAACGGGCGATGATCGCCATGCTCGCGCTCGATTACGATCTGGCGAAGGTCGCCATTCGCGGCGCCAAGCAAGTCTCTCGGTCCGGCCTGACAGTGACCCCGGCCGCCTACCCCGTCCCCAAGGCGTTGGCCAATGCATCGCTGCGGCCCGGTATGCCCGACCTCGGTGTTGTGCTCGGCCTGGCGCGCCAGGAAAGCGAACTCAACGGCCGCGCGGTCAGTCGTGCCGGCGCGCGCGGGTTGATGCAGCTCATGCCGGCAACCGCGCGCCAGGTCGCCAAACAAATCGGTGTCTCCTACAAACGGTCTCGGCTGACCAGCGACGACGCCTACAATATTCGCCTCGGCACGGCGTATCTGTCGGGTCTGTTCAAATCCTATCAAGGGGCGCAGGTCTTGGCGTTCGCGGCCTATAACGCGGGCCCGGGCCGGGTCAAAAAATGGATCCGCCAAAATGGCGATCCGCGCCGGGCCGATGTCGACGTGGTGGATTGGATCGAAATGATTCCCTTCTCGGAGGCGAGAAACTATGTCCAGCGTGTCCTCGAAGGCGCCCAGGTGTATCGTCATTTATTGGCCGACCCGGCCAATCCTCCGCCATTGCGGATTGTCGATGATATGATCGGCGGCGCCGGCCAGATGGCCAATCGCTAAGGACTCGACCGCACGTCACGATGGACGACGGACTCCCGACCATAGACGACATTGTCGATGCCGCGCGGCGGATTCGCGGCCACGCCGTACTCACCCCGCTGCTGCGCTCCGATGCCTTGGACGAGGTATCGGGCGGGCGAATTTTGCTCAAGGTCGAAGCCCTGCAACGCACCGGCACGTTTAAGTTTCGCGGCGCTTTCAATCGGATTTGCCGGCTCGACGAGGGTGAAATCGCGCGCGGCGTCCTCGCCTGGTCGTCGGGCAACCACGCCCAAGGGGTGGCGGCCGCGGCAGCGTTGGTCGGCGCGCCAGCGACCATCGTCATGCCGTCGGACGCGCCGGTGCCTAAAATCGACAACACCCGGGCGCTCGGCGCCGAGATCGTCTTTTACGACCGCTACACCGAGAGCCGCGAAGCGATCGGCACGGCGATCGCCCGCGAGCGCGGCGCGACGATCGTCCCGCCCTATGACGATGCCAGGATCATTGCCGGCCAAGGCACCGTCGGCCTCGAAGCGGCGGCGCAAGCGGCCGCGCTGGGCTTGACCCCCGACCATGCCCTGTCGCCGTGCGGCGGTGGCGGCTTAATCGCGGGCAGCGCCTTGGCGCTAGAGAATCATTGTCCCGGTATCAGCATCCACCCGGTGGAGCCGGCCGGTTTTGACGACACCGCGCGATCGCTCGGCGCCGGGCAGCGGGTCGGCAATGCCCCCGACGCGCGATCGATCTGTGACGCGCTGCTCGCGCCGGAACCCGGGGCGCTCACCTTCGCCCTGAACCGGCGCCTGCTGTCGGACGGCGTCGTGGTCACCGACGACGAAGCCTTGAACGCCGTCGCCTGGGCGTACCGAAATTTGCGGGTGGTGGTCGAGCCAGGCGGCGCGGTCGCCCTGGCGGCGGTGTTGTGCGGCCACTTCGACTGCCGGAAAAAAACCGTATTGGTGATCGTCTCGGGCGGCAACATCGCGCCCGACATGTTCATCCGGGCCTTGTCCGACGGCTAATTCACCGGCTCCGTGGCGGCGCAAGCGTCGATGATCGCCCGTACCTGATCGGCCAAAGTGTCGCTTTGCGGCGCGAAGGTTGCGTCGAATACCGCCGTACCAATTGTGAAAGCGTCGGCGCCGGCCGCCGCGACCGCCTGGATTCGCTGTGGCGAATCGACGCTGCCGGCGACGATCACGACGCCGTCAATGGCGCCGCGCGCGGCGCGTATCAGCGCGATGGGGTCGTCCTCGGTGGCGCGATAAGCCAGCAAATTGACCCCAGCGCAGCCCGCCGCCTCGAAGCTTCGACACTGGGCGGCGATGTCTGCCGCGGTGCCGTCGAGCACCGTCGGATGGCCGCGCGGCCGGCCGGCGAACGGGTAATAGCCGATCCCGCTGCCGTCAAGAATGTCGAGGGTCGCCGCGACTTCGGTGCCGCCGAGCAAGCAATCGACCCCGATATCGCGGGCGATGCGCGCCGAGTCCAAGGAGTCCGCCGCGCCGGTGCTGACGACCTCCATGTAACTCGTCGCCCCCGCGCCCTTGATCGCGTCATTGGCGGTGATCAGCGTCGCCCGGTCGACGCCGATGTCCTTAAACCCGATATGCATCACGCCGAGCGGCAAAACCTGGTCGATTACGCTCACGCAATCCGCAACCGTTTTGTCCGCTCGGGTGAGCATAAAAATGAAATCCACGCCCGCTCCCTTAGATCTCGTCTCCACGGCGCGAGCATATACCAAGAGTCATGGCTCGGCGACGGTGGCACGGGTCAATGCGCGCTCGATCTTTTTGGCGATGTCGTCGATTTCGGCGCGTTGTTGGGGGGTGAGCGATTGTGCAATCGCATCGCGCATTTGCGCGGCACCGACATAGCCGCCACGATCCGCGTGGTGATACCAGATCAGCGCGCGTACCGGGTCCGCCTTATGTCCTTCGCCGCGGAAATAAAGCGCCGCGAGATGGTATTGCGCCTCCGCGTGCCCGCCGACCGCGGCGCGCACCGTCCACTCGCGCGAGGCGCGGAAATTGCGCGGTACCCCGTCGCCGGTGCGATACATCCGCGACAGTCTGAAGGCGGCTTGGGTGAGACCCTGTTCCGCCGCCGAGAGATAAAGCTCGAGCGCGCGCTCGGGATCCCACAACACCCCCTCGCCGGTGCGAAACAGCTCCGCCAAATAATACTCCGCCGGCGGATAATGTTTCTCCGCCGCCGCCGCGAACCACTTCATCGCCCGCGCCGGGTCGCGCTTGAGGCCGGCGCCGGCGAGATACAGCCGCCCGAGATTGGTCTGCGCCGCCAAATGGCCTTGCTCGGCGGCGGCGCGGTACCAGACCGCCGAGGCCTTGGGATTTGGCGCGCCGCCGCGGCCCAGCCGGAGCAGCGTGGCGACATTGTATTGCGCCGTGGCATCACCGCGATCGGCTTCGGCCAACCATTGGACCATCGCGCTGTCATAGTCGCCGCGATCGTAGGCGACCTCGGCCGCTTCGTTGTCGGCGACCGCCGTCGCGGTCTGCTGGCAGACCAGAGTAGCGGCAAAGCCCGCCCAACGCGCGATCCGCACCATGTCTGATTTTGCAACCATGGGTCTTCCCCCGCTTGCCGACCACCGCCAGAATGCCGGCGAACGGAGGCCAACGCCATGGAATTTATCGAAACCCGAACCGCGGACGGATTTCTTATCGTGACCTTCGCCCGACCAGCGGTGCGCAATGCCCTGCATGCGGCGATGCGGGCGGAGGTGGTCGAGGCGCTAGCGCCGGTCAATCGACGCGAAGACCTGCGCGGCGTCGTGATCACCGGCGCGGGAAACAAGGCGTTTTGCGCCGGCAACGACCTCGCCGAGACCGCCGCGTTCAGCGCCGACGAGGCGGTCGCGTGGGTCGACGATTTGCGGCACTTTCTCACCGCCATTCGCGACCTCGACAAACCGTGCGTCGCGGCGGTGAACGGGCTTGCCGCCGGCGCCGGATTTCAAGTCGCCCTGCTGTGCGATGCGCGAATCGGCCATGCCGGGGTGCGTCTCGGCCAACCCGAGATCAATGTCGGCTTGGCGAGCGTTATCGGCGTGCAACTGATGGCGCTGACATTGGGCCATCTGCAAACCCGAGACCTGGCGCTGACGGGGCGTCTGGTCGAGTCCGAGGAAGCGCAGAGGCTCGGTTTACTGAGCCGGATCGTGCCCGAGGAGGAGGTTCGGGATGTCGCGATTGCAGAAGCGAAGGCGCTCGCCGAGCAGCCGGTGAACGCCTTTCGATTGACCAAGATACGGCTGAGACAGATGACGCAAGCGGCGTTCGACGATGCGTTCGTCGCGGCCGCGCCGCTCCAGCGTGCCGCCTATGAAAGCGGCGAGCCACATAAGATCATGGCCAAATTCCTGGAGCGGCGCGGATCGAAGTAGAAGGTCTTAGCGACGGAGCGCTTCCAAATCGGCGGCGGATTTCGCCAGGCGGACCAAGCTGATGAATTCCGACCGGTAGCCGAAATCATCGTCACCCTTGGCGCCCTGCGCCAAGGCGATCACATGGTCATAGCCATAGTCGCCGGTATGGCGGCCGCCGCGCAAGAGCTGGCCAAAACCGGCGACGGCGGCGGCGAAGCGGGCCTCGCGGGGCGCCGACGACACGTCGTTCGAGACGTTATCCTCGGTGATCGCCTGGGTGATTAACGTGCTGGTGTCGCTGTCGGGCAGTTTGTAGCGAATCTTGAGGAACGCCATCTCGCTCGAAGCCGCCTCTCCTTCCACGTCCGCGGAGGGTTGATAGCGCAGCGAGTCGATGCGTTCGGCGCCGGTACCCACCGGGGTCAATTCATACAACGCGGTGACCGTATGCCCGGCGCCGATGTCGCCGGCGTCGATCTTGTCATTGTTGAAATCCTCGCGCGCGAGCATGCGGGTCTCATAGCCGATCAGGCGATACTCCGAGACCGTCGCCGGGTTGAACTCGATCTGGATCTTGACGTCCTTGGCGATGGTGAACAAAGTCGAGGTCGCTTCCTCGACCAGTACTTTTCGTGCTTCCGACAGGTTGTCGATATAGGCGGCGTTGCCGTTGCCGTTCTGGGCGAGGATCTGCATCAGCTCGTCGTTGTAGTTGCCGCGGCCGAAGCCGAGGACCGAGAGCGAGATCCCGGTTTCGCGCTTGCGCTCGATGTAGCTCTTGAGTTCTTCCTGATCGGTGATGCCGACATTGAAATCGCCGTCAGTGGCCAGGATCACCCGGTTCACCCCGTCCTCGACGAGGTTTTGCTCGGCCAACAGATAGGCTTGGCGGATGCCCTCGGCGCCGGCGGTCGAGCCGCCGGATCGCAAGCGTTCGAGACTGGCGAGAATTTTCGCCCGTTCAGAAACTTTAGTCGGCTCGAGCGCGGTGCCCGCGCTGCCGGCATACGTGACGATCGCCACCGTATCGTCCGCGTCGAGGCTGTCGAGCAACAGTTTGAAAGAGTTGATCAACAACGGCAGCTTTTTTTCATGGTTCATCGAGCCCGAAGTGTCGATCAGGAACACCAGGTTCGCGTGCGGTTTCTCCGCCGCGTCGAGGTCATAGCCCTTGATGCCGATGCTCATCAGCTGGGTCTCGTCGTTCCACGGCGTCGGCATGACCGAGACGTGGGCGCGGAACGGCGCCTCGCGGTCGTCGGGCAGCGCGTAGTCGTAGTCGAAATAATTGATCAGCTCCTCGATACGCACCGCGTCCTTCTGCGGCAAAACGCCTTGGTTCAGCGAGCCACGCATGAAGGCATAGGACGCGGTGTCGACATCGATCGAGAAGGTCGATACCGGTTGCTCGGCGACCACGTTCACCGGATTGGCCTCGATATCGGCAAAGCGATCGCGGCCTTGGTCCTCGTACTGCGCCTTCGCGGGCGCGTCGGCAATGCGGGCCTGCACGTCGGCACGCTCCATCATGATCGCCGGCGCGCTGGCAACCCCGCCGGTGTCGGCCGACAAATCGGCAAAGGATTCTTGCGCGATTCCGCGGTTGGCCTCAGTCGACTTGGCAGTTTGATCGGCACTGGGTGCATGCCAAGTCATAACCTCCGGTTCGGATACGGATTGTGGCAATTGCGCCGACTTGTTGCGCGATCTAGGTAATGATTCTGAATCCGTTAGCGGAACCGCCAATTCGCGACGCACCTCCTGCCCGCCAAGAATGGCATCGACTTCGCTCTTCAACTGACTCGTCGTCGCAACGACTTTGCCTTCGTCGTAGTCGCCCGCCAAGCGGTCGTCGGCTACTTTTTGCAATGAAATTTCTTGCGAAAACTGGCGCGGCAAGTTGCTGCCGAAGACCACCAGGGCGAGGACGGCGACGCTGGCGCCGCCGGCGAGGACATAGCGAAAACGGGGTTGCGTGAGGGTCATGGAACGTCTCCCGAATAGGGTTTGGAGGATTGATGAAAATCTTCCCCTTTGACGTTCTCGGGACGGCGATCCTTGGGCGGCGGCGGAAAATTCCGCGTCGAACGCGACCAGTCCGGCCTTGATCGCGGCTTTGCGCGCCACGGGATTCGAGGACGGCGCGTCCTCGGCCAAGGTCATTTTTAGATCGTCGAATTCATCGGTCATGTCGTGACACCATCGCCGGCCTCGGCCAGCGCTTTCAGCTGCTTTCGCACTTCATGCATGCGCCACGAGACGGTGGCCTCCTTCACGCCCAATATTTCCCCCGCCTCGGCATGTTTGAGTTCCTCGGACAGCACCAGCAGCGCGGTTTCGCGCAGATCCTCGCCGAGCGCCTGCAGGGCGTCGTAGAGCCAGCGCGCCTCGGACCGCCGGGCTTCGTCACCCGCCTTGACCAGCGCCGCGGTATCGCTGAACGACCGGTCGAGGCGGTTCGATGTCGCACGGCGGCGCAGCACGTCGCGCGCGGCATTGACGGTGACACGATAGAGCCAGGTGGTGAAACGGCTGTCGCCGCGATAGGACCGCAGTTTCTTGACCAGGCCGACACAGATGTCCTGAGCGAGATCCTCGGCCTCGGTCGGGTTTCCGAGCAAGCGGTGGCCAATGCGATAGACCCGGTCGTAGTGGCGCTCGAGAAGCGTCTCGAACGCCTCCCTATCTCCGGTCCCGGCTCGCTGAGCGAGCGTTTCGTCGTCGGTCATCGTCAGCATGCTGTCTAGTAAGACGCACGATTAAGGCGTTTCCTTGGCGGACGGCGAATTTATTTTAGCTGACGGTAATCAGCGCGTCCGCCGCCTTGGCCCCCTCGCCCACCGGCATAACCATCAGCGGGTTGATATCGAGTTCGCCGATGCTCGGACACGCGAGCGCTAGATCCGACAAAGCCAGCAAAATATCGACCACCGCGGCGGTGTCGCATTTGGGCCGGCCGCGCGCGCCGTCGAGCATGGGAAAACCCTTGAGCGAGGCGAGCATGGCCGCGGCGCGGGGGCGGTCGAGTGGCGCCACGCCGAGCGCGGAATCGTCCATGACTTCGGCCATGATCCCGCCCATGCCGACCAGGATCACCGGCCCGAACGCAGTGTCGCGGCTGATCCCGACGATGAGTTCGACGGCGCCGGAGATCATCTCATAGACACCGACCCCGGTAATATCGGCGTCCGGCGCATAAGCCCGCGCGCTCGTGGTCACCTGCTCATATGCTTCTCGTACGGCGGTTTCGTCGTCGAGCCCGAGGGCGACACCTCCCGCCTCGCTTTTATGGGCAATATCGGCGGATTCGATTTTGAGGACCACCGGCCCGTCGATGGCAGCGGCCGCGGCGGCCGCCTCATCCACGGTGGCCGCGAGCGCGCCCCACACCGTGTCGATCCCGGCAACCCGCAGAACCGCGCGCGCTTGCCATTCTGAGAGCGTCCCGGCGCCGGGTAACCTTTGCGCAACCCCGTCCATTGCCGATGGTGTGCGCGCGGCATCCGCGTGCGCCGCGAGACGGCCATGCTCGACCAACCGCCGCGCCGCCTTGATCGCCGACTCGGGGTCGTCGTAACAGGGGATGCCGGCATCGCGGAGGCGCCGTGGCGCGCTCGCCTCCCCGAGCATCCACGACACCAGGATCGGTTTTTCGTTTAGTGCGTCGGCGTCGGTGATCTCCTTGACCAGAGCATCGACGTTGAGCAATTGCACGCCAAAGAACACCAGCCCGATATCGACGTCGTCGTCGGTGATCATGTGTCTGAGGTGCGCGCCCACCGCCTGCGGATCGGTAAACGCCTGCAAGGTGAAATCGATCGGGTTGCGCGCCGAGCCGAATTGCGGCAGGCGGTCTTGGATGGTGGCGACGGTTGTTTCGCTGAAGGTTGCCATCGCCAAACCTTGGGACCGAACCTGGTCGGCGCCGAACACACCGAGGCCGCCGGAATTGGTCAGAATGCCGGCCTTGTCGCCGCGCGCGATGCCGCTGGTCACCGCGAACGCCTCGATGGCGTCGAACAGCTCGCGGATCGAGTCGACCTCGATCAAGCCCCATTGTGCGAGCGCCGCCTGATAGACCTCGTAGGCGCCCGCCATCGCCCCGGTGTGCGAGGCGGCCGCGGCCGCGCTTTCCGGCGAGCGCCCGACCTTGAGCAGGATCATCGGCTTGCCGTTGCGCCGCGCGACCGCCGCCGCCGCGCGCAGTTTGGCGCCGTCGCGGATGCCTTCCATATAGCCCGCGACCACCTTGATGCGCGGATCCTCGGCCATGAAGGCGAGCACGTCGGCGAAATCGACCACGGATTCGTTGCCGCTGCTGATTAGATAGCCGAGACCGAGGCCGCGGCGGCGCAGCTCAGCAGTGACGATACCGGTGAACAGGCCGCTCTGGCTGACGAAGCCGATCGGCCCGGCGTCGATTCCCTCGGTCGCCAGCGCCGAGGTGAAATTGGCGATCATCGAATCGTGAAAATTGGCGACCCCCTGGCAATTGGGCCCGCAGATCAGCGTCCCGGCTTGGTTCGCCACTTCGATGAGCTCGGCTTCCATCGCCGCGCCCTCCGCGCCGGTCTCGCGAAAGCCCGAGGTGTAGATGGTGAGCGCCTTGACCCCGGCGGTCTGACAATCGCGCAGGGTTTGCAACACCGCCGGCGCCGGGACCACGACCACCGCCATGTCGGCGGGCTCGGGCAGATCGGTGATCTTGGCATAGCACCGCACGCCGTCGATATCGTCGTAACGCGGATTGACCGGGTAGATCGGCCCGGCGAAGCCGTAGCGGCGGAGAAAATCGAGAGGCCGCCCGCCCGGGCGACGCACGTCCGGTGTCGCGCCGATAATGGCGACGGAACGCGGCTGCAAGAGGGCCGTGAGATCGCGCAATCGGCTCACGAGCCGAACGCCGCGCGATAGGCGTCGAGCTTGGCGACGAAGCGGTTGCGCTCCAACACTTCTTGGTTGACGACGTTGCGCGGCGCCCGCCCGTGCATCACGTCGAGGCACGCCTCGATATCGCGATCGGCCATGATCTTGAACATCTGATCGGTCCAGCACATGCAGTGCGGCGACAGGATGACATTGTCGAGGCCGAGGATCGGATCGTCGGGATCCGGCGGTTCTTTCTCGAGCACATCGAGCCCGGCGCCGGCGATCACGCCATCGCGCAGCGCCTCGGTCAACGCCGCCTGGTCGACCACCGGCCCACGCGAGGTGTTGATCAGAAACGCACTGGCCTTCATTTGCGCCAGCCTTTCCGCGCTCACCAGACCGCGGGTCTCGTCATTGAGCGGGCAGCTCACCGACACGAAATCCGACTGCTCGAAAAGCGTATCCTTGTCGACCAGGGTGATCCCGAGTTCGTCGGCCACCGACGGATCGACGTAGGGGTCGTTGGCGATCACCTTGAGCCCGAATGGCTTGGCGAGCCCGACCACCTCGGCACCGATATTGCCGATCCCGATCTGGCCGAAAGTCCGGCCGATCAGGCCGACGCCCACCGTTGTGGTGCGGTCGGACCAGGGGCCCTTGCGGGTAATGCGGTCGAGCGTCAGAAGTTGGCCCGCCAGCGCGGTCATAAAGGTGATCACCATGACCGCGACCGGGCGGCGCACCGCGTCGGGGGTGATCACCAAGGCAATGCCGTTGTCGGTGCAGGCCTCGACATCGACCGAATCGTAGCCGACCCCGCCACGCGCGATCACCGACAAGCGGCCATCGGCGGGCACGCTTTCAGCGCGAAATTTTGGCGCCAAAAGAATGAGCGCGTCGAATCCGTCGAGTTCCGCCGCGCCGAGGATCGGCCCGCGTCCAATCACCGCATAGTCGACATCGGATTCTTGATCGAGACGCGACAGGTCGAAATCCGGGAATGTTGGTGTGCCATCGGTGTTGAACAGGTCACCCGAGAGGGCGATGCGGAATTTACTCACGATTTCGGCTTTCTTTTGACCGCCGGGCGGCGGCGCTTTTTCAAGCCTTCGCGCATCGCGGTGATTCCGGCAGCGAGGGCGTCGCGCAAAAGCCAGACATCACCCGAATAGCTGATTAGGTTGAACCCCTGGCGAATGAGCGCGAGACCGTGCTCGGGCGAGCCGGCGATCATGCCGAGCGATATTTTGTGCTTTTTGCAGGCCTTGGCCGTGCGCCGGACCGCGGCTTGAAAATCGGCATGATCAAATTGGCCGGGAAGTCCGAGCGAGGCACTGAGGTCGAAATGGCCGATCCACAGCGCATCGACCCCCGGGGTCGCGGCGATGGCATCGACATTGGCCGCCCCTTCGGCGGACTCGATCTGCAGGATCACACAACTGCGCCGGTTCGCCGCCTTGATCTTGGCCGCGGCATCGCCGGCGCGATAACGATCATGCGCCAATTGAATGCCGATGCCGCGCCCGCCCTGCGGCGGATATTTGACCATCGAGACGAGATGGCGCGCTTCATCCGCGGAGCCGACGCACGGCAGGCAGATCCCTTCCGCGCCGGCATCCATCACCCCAGCCACATTGGCATAGGCTTTCGACGGTGGGCGCACGATCAGCGGCACCCCCGCCGCCTCGTAATAGCGCACCGAACTCTTGATCCGGTCGATGGTGATCGACGAATGCTCCATGTCGAGAAAGGCGAAATCACAGCCCGCGGCGGCGAGGATATGCCCCATCCCCGGCGTATCGAACTCGGCGACAAATGTGCCGAATACCGGCTCCCGCCGACGGGTCATGGACCGCAAAGCGTTGGCCACGTCTGTCCCCCTTTGTGGTTTTCCTTGGCGCGCCGCGAGCATGCCCAAGCCGGCGGCGGCTGTCCAGAACCCCTTGAAAAGACGCCGCGGATCACCACATTCAGTGCGCCGCGGATGCCACGTTAGGGTCCGGAGGCACGTTGTGGCAGGGCCGCGCATGAGGCGGGCCCGACACCCATATTGCTCATAGGAGAATATGACAATGCGTAGTTATGATCTCAGCCCCCTATTCCGCACCAGCGTTGGATTCGACCGTCTGAACAAGATTCTTGACGCCGCCCATGGCGTCGACTCCTCGACCGGATATCCGCCGTACAATATCGAGAAACGCGAGCAAGACCGCTACGGCATCACCATGGCGGTGGCCGGGTTCGCCGAGAGCGATCTCGACGTGACGGTGAAGGAAAATGTCCTGGTGGTGACTGGCCGCAGCGAGCCCAAGGACGACAAAGTCGGATCTTTTCTCCACCGCGGCATCGCGACCCGTGCGTTCGAGCGCCGTTTCCAGCTCGCCGACCATATCGAAGTGGTAAACGCGCGCCTCGAGAACGGACTTCTGTACCTCGATCTGGTGCGCGAGGTGCCCGAGTCGCTGAAGCCGCGCAAGATCGCTATCGGCGGCGGCAGCGACGCCGCGCCGCTGATCGAGACCGAAAAAGCCGCCTAGACGAGGGGCTCGCACCGCGAAGTCAAGAAAGGCGCTTTCCGATAAGCCGGGAAGCGCCTTTTTCGTTCCTAGACTCCCGCGGCGATATACGCCGATCCTTTCGCGGCCGATTGGCGCATCTTGATCAGCGGCGCGTAGTCATCGGAATCATACCACCGTCGCGCCGCCTCGACCGACTCGAATTCGATCACCACCAGGCGCGGCCGCGGCGGTGTTTCCTCCAACGGCGTCAGCTCGCCGCCCCGGATCAAATAGCGCCCGCCATATTTAGCGATGGTGGGCGCCACCAAGTCGCGATATTTGCCGAACGTCTCGGCATCGGTGATTTCGATTTGAGCGATGACATAGCCGGCCATGCGCGGGACTCCTTGCTCTCGAAAGGCGCGATCATGATAGCCTTGGAGGGCGAAAGGGCAATGGGTTGGATCGCAACGGGCAGACCTAAAAGCAACCGGTCAAGGGCCTGTTCCGACAGATACACGAGCCGGACGCTCAGAGTTGGCACCGAAAGATTGGCGTATACGTGCCCACTGTTTTCTCCACCCCGGGAATTGTGGGAGTCGAAGAAGCACGATCACCAACAGGCCTCACAGAACGGTAAAAAATAGGCCAAATTTTGCCATCCGACGACGATTTATGACTTGAATCGCGGTTTGCGCAAGTAATTCTGAGTGTCTGCCGGCACTACGATTGCCGAGGTGCGTCCAAAATTTTCCCTAAAGAGATTTGGCACGTTACCGAGCGCCTATTCGGAGATGATTGGTACGAAAGGCGAGCCTTGATACCTGTCTATTTTCGGAATTCCCTCACACAAAAATTCCGAGCCACGCGCCGGAGGAAAGAATGTGTCGTAGTAAGCCGCAAGTCGCCCAAAATCGAGGACATTTCCAGCACTTTCTAGACCCGTTCGGCGAGACAGAACGCGGTGAGACCGGCAAGGCGATTCAGGCGAAACAATGTGACCCGCTCAACGTTGAATATACCGGTCAAGGCATTGTTGAGCAATGTCAACGGTGGAGCAAAATTAGTCCACCCGGGCGGAGCAAAACTAGTCCACTTAATGTTATGCGGTACGCGGTGTTGGGGGGTTGTCCCGGTAGTCCATAGGAGGGACCCGCGCTGCTTCGTGTAGCGCTTGCGTTACGCGGAGCGAAGCAGC
>JAKZSU010000011.1:0-54698 GCA_047517485.1 Alphaproteobacteria bacterium | reverse complement strand
AGACACGCCCGCAAATGCGCGCCGCGCGCTTGAGCGACTTGAGGGCTCCACGCACGGCGCGCGTGCCAACCCATCAACAATGCGCTATGCAGAAACAGGACTCTCCTTATGAATGCGGGGGCCTTGGGGCGCAGGTCAGTGCCAACGCTGTTTTTATCGGATTCTGCAACTTTGAGTTACCGTACGTTTGTTGGGTTAGGTCATGGCCACACGTAAAATCCTTAGACGCTTTGGGATGACGTCTCTTGCGGCGTCCTTGGTAGGGGTGACGGTGTCATCTCACGCGAGCGCCGACGTTTATGTAATATCGGGCAGCGACCCCAAGAACGACACGAACTATTCAGGTATGGAGATTTGGTCAAGAGACACCAATGCGAGGATTAGTTTCGTCTGCATGTCGGGACGTTCCCGGGTCACTGTGCGATTCCAGCACAACGATTTCTTGACATCATCGGGAGAGATTTTTCAACTCGATTATCGGATCGATACCAAACCAAAGACCGAGCATTATTTCATGGCCAATCCCGACCTTAGATCAGGTCAGTTTTGGATTGGATATGGACATATATATGAGGATAGATATGGGCCCGAGCCTAGCGATCAAGCCAGTTCAAACGAACACCAGGCCTGGCGAAAAAAAATCGAGGACCAATTCGTAACCGACTTCGCTCAAGGCACAACAGCTGTGGTTCGAGTCTTTGATTACAACGATGCCCCATACGATTATTGTTTCGATCTCACGGGCGTCACAAAAAATCTCGTAGCGCTGAAGCCTTGCTATTAATTGCCAACAAAGTTCGCTTCGATGCCGCAAACACCAAGGACACGAAGGTGCTGCTCGACGATCTAAAATAGGCCATCCACTAGAGCACCTCCCCACACCGATCTACACAATGAAGTGACCGATGCTTGCCGTGGCGGTGGCCGCTGCATACCCTTCGCGGCGGGGTGCACCCGTCAATCGGCGGCGTGTAGGACATCGAGGAGAACGTGCAATGTTCCGTCACGTCACAAGTCTGTTTGCGATGCTGTGTGCCGCCGTCGCGGTCCTCGGCGCCTCGACCGCCGTCGCCGGACCGATCAACGAGACGTGGCTCGGCAACGCGATCGAAGGCTACGATGCGGTCGCCTACCACACCGAAAGCCGCCCCGTCGAAGGGTCCGACGCCTTCGAGTTCGAATGGATGGACTCGACTTGGCGATTCGCGAGCGACGAAAATCGCCAACTGTTTGCCGCCAATCCGGAACAATATGCCCCGGCCTACGGCGGTTATTGCGCTTACGGCGTGTCCCTGGGCGCCAAGCCGAGCATCGATCCCGAGGCCTGGAAGATCGTCGACGGCACGCTGTACCTCAATTTGAGCAAGGAAATTCAGGGCCGCTGGGAGAAAGACATTCCTGGCTACATCGCCAAGGCCGACGAGATCTGGCCGACGATTATCGACGACTAAGGCGCGCCATTGGGCGCGGGCTTGCCGACGCGGTCTCCGAACAATATATTGCGCTGCAGCATTGATTCTGCACCGCAACACACCCGGAGACCCGCCTCATGCCGCGCGACATAACCGCCGATGCCGACCTCGCCGAAGCGCTCGATAGCGAACTCGACGGGCATTATTTCGAGGATCTCGCGGTCGGCATGACCGCGGTCTACAGCCGGACCATCACCGAAAGCGATATTGTGCTGTTTTGCGGCATTTCCGGCGATACCAACCCGATCCATCTCAACAAGGAATACGCCGCGCGAACGCGGTTTCGCGGCATCATCGCCCACGGTATGCTGTCGGCGTCGCTGATTTCCACCGTCCTCGGCACTAAACTGCCCGGTCCGGGCGCGATCTATATCAGCCAGAACTGCCTGTTTCGCGCCCCCGTGCGCGCCGGCGATACGGTCGTCGCGCGGGCCACCGTGACCGAGCTGGTGGTGGAAAAGACCCGCGCCAAACTGGAGACCACCTGCACCGTCGCTGGACGCGTGGTGATCGATGGCGAGGCGGTGATGCTGGTTCCGTCGCGTAAAGATTAGCGCCGCCACGATCTCTCTCTTGCCAGAAGGGCGTTTCGCGGCGATCATCGCGCCCGAGCACAACGAAACAAACAGAGACACAGGGGGGTGATATGAAACTCTACTTTGACCCGATTACAGTCAACTGCCGCAAGGTCGCCGCCGGCTTCGGGCTGATGGGCGCCGACTTCGAGAACATTTACGTCGACTATTTCGCCGGCGGTCACAAGAACGACGAGTTCCTGGCGATCAATCCCAATGGCGAACTGCCGGCGCTGGTCGACGGCGACTTGAAGCTCTGGGAATCGAACGCGATCATGGTCTACGCCGCCGACACGCTCGGCCAGACCGACGCCTATCCGTCGGACCCCAAGATCCGTGCCGACATCCACCGCTGGCACCTTTGGGAGTCGAGCAAGTGGTTCGGCGCGTGCTACGTCTATCTCGTCGAGAACGTGGTCAAGCCGATGCTCGACCAGACTCCCGATCAAGCGGCGATCGATGCCGGCGCGCCGACTTTCCATGCCTTGGCGAAAATTCTCGACGATCGTCTCAATGGACGTCAGTGGCTGTCGGCCGACCAGGCAACCCTGTCCGACATCGCGATCGCGGCGCCGATGCATCTCCACACTTTCCAGAAACTGCCGCTCGAAAACTATCCCAATCTGAGCGCCTGGATGACCCGGGTCGAGGCCTTACCGTGTTGGGAGGCGACCAATCCCGCGCCGCATCTGCCGCCGGAAATGCTCGCGAAACTGCTCTAACCATCGAGAAGACAAGACCGTGTCTAGCGACCCCTATGTCGTGAGCGAGCTGCAATACACCGCGCCGATGGACGTCGAGCCCGAGTTCTATCTCTACGAACCGGCGGACGGCACGGTGAAACACGAGCCGATCCCGGATCGGCGCGCGGTGCGGATTCACGATGTACGGGGTCGCAAGGGCGCCATCACTTTCGACGCCGACGGGTTCGAATATATCGACATCGATGTCGAAGTCGCCGCGTTCAGCGACCCCGACGACGTCAAGGCGCGCTACTATCCAGCGGTCGCCGAGCACGTCAAACGGGCGGTCGGCGCCGCCGAGGTGCACGTCTTCGACCATAATTTCCGCAGTCACAGCGTCACCAACCCGGGCACCTCCGACCGGCTGCCGGTGGTCTGGGTGCACAATGATTACACCGAGAAATCGGCGCCGCGGCGGATCCGCGAATTGCTCCCCGACCGCGCCGACGAGCTGCTGGCCAAGCGCTACTGCTTCATCAATCTGTGGCGTCCGGTGACCCGGCCGGTCGAGGAATCGCCGCTCGCGATCTGCTCCGCGACCTCGGTCGAGCAAAGCGATTTCGTCACCTTGGCGTTGCGATATGAAGATCGCGACGGCCAAGTCTATTTCGCGCGCCACAATCCGAATCACCAATGGCATTATTTGTCGGGCATGCGTCCCGACGAGTCGGTGCTACTCAAATGTTTCGACTCCGCCGAGGATGGGCGCTGCCGCTACACCATGCACAGCGCGTTTGTCGATCCGACCAGCGCCGCCGACGCCATCCCGCGCGAGAGCATCGAGGCCCGCACCATCGCGTTCTTCGATTGAGCGCGGACGAACTCACTGTCCGCGCCGCTACCCCCGACTGGTTCGACTGGGCACTCGACCAGCCGCGTGAGGCGCGCACCGTCGAGGTCGAGGGTTGCGCCATCCATTATCTGCTGTGGCCGGGTGACGCCGCCAACCGCGGCGGTCTATTGCTCGTTCACGGCGGCGGCGCGCACGCCAATTGGTGGACCTTTATCGCGCCCTTTCTCGCTCGCGACTATCGCGTCGCGGCGATGGATCTTTCGGGCATGGGCGACAGCGGCCGCCGCGAGCGCTACGACTCCGACATTCGCGCCAAGGAAATGCGCGCGGTGATCGCCGACGCCGGGCTCGGCGGCAACTGCACCGTGGTCGGCCACAGCTTCGGCGGCTTCATGACAACCAAATTCGGCGCGCTCTATGGCGAGGAAATCTCCGGCGCGGTCATCGTCGACACGCCGATCTTCGCACCCGACGAAGAGCGCCCCACCTTCCGCCGCAAGACGCCGATGACCACCACGCGGGTGTATGCCGATTTCGAGGACGCGCTGGCACGGTTCCGGCTGATGCCCGCGCAGCCTTGCGACAATGATTTCCTCGTCGAATTCACCGGCCGCCATTCTCTGCGCCAGGTCGAGGGGGGCTGGACCTGGAAGTTCGACCCCCACGCCATGGGCACCCGCCGCTTCGGCGAACCGTTCCACGAATACCTCCAAGCGTTGCGCTGCCGCGCGGCGCTGATCTTCGGCGAGGCCAGCAAACTGGTCTCGCGCGACCGCGCCGCCTACATCGCCTCGTTGATGGGCCCAGACGCCCCGATCATCGAAATCCCCCGCGCCCAACACCACCTGCTCCTCGACCAACCGCTGGCGTTCGTCGCGGCATTACGGGCGCTACTAGAGACCTGGCGGAAGGGGTGATGGGGGTGGTGGTTAGGTGGCCATCCCAAACGCCGCCGCCAACAGCGCGTAACTCTTCCGCCGCACGTCTTCGTCGAACGTCCAGGTGACGATCGCGACTTCGCGGAGCGCGCATTGGATAGCCAGCTCTTTGATTCGTGCGGCGACGCCGTCGCCGGTGCCGACGAAGGCATCTTCGCGTTGCCGCGCGACATTGGCGGCCTCGGCGGCGGTGAGGTCGTAAGCGGCGGCGGTCTCCGGCGCCTCGATGGCGGTGAATTGGCCGCGGTCGCGAAACACCCGCCACACCGCGCGCGAGGTGAAGTGATGCTGCGCTTCTTCCATGGTGTCGGCGGCCAACGCCCAGACGCACAGCGCGGCGTGCGGTTCCGGATGCGCTTCGCTTGGCTGGTAGGTCTCGCGGTAGATTTTCAGCGCTTCGATGCCGCCGCGGCCATCGGTGAAGAACCAGGCGAAGCAATAGGGCAGGCCGAAATGCGCGGCGATCTGCGCGCCATAGTTCGAACTGCCGAGAATCCAGAGCTCGGGCGCGGTGTCGCCTTGCGGGTAGGCGCGCAGACTGGCGAACGGGTGCTCCGGCGGCAGCGCGCCGCCGGTGACCCATGCTTGCAGATCGCGCACGTCGGCGGGGAACTGCGCCGGGCGCTCGTTGGCCATCGGGTTGAGCGCGAACGCGGTGCGCCCGTCGGAGCCCGGCGCGCGGCCCAGGCCGAGGTCGATGCGCCCCGGGGCGATGGCGTCGAGCACACGGAATTGCTCGGCGACCTTGAACGGCGAATAGTGCGGCAACATCACCCCGGCGCTGCCCACCCGGATGCGTTCGGTGGTCGCGCCGACCGCGGCGATGAGAATTTCCGGCGCGGTGCCGAGGATGGTCGGGTGATTGTGATGTTCGGACAGCCAGAACCGGTGATAGCCCAGCGCCTCGCAATAGCGCGCCAAGGCCAGGGTATCCTGGATCGCCTGGCCGTGCGGCCGCCCGGCGGTGGCGATCGATTGGTCGAGTATGGAAATTTTGAGCATTGACTGTCTTATGGCAGGTTCACCAGGCCGCCCGAGGCGACATAGGTCTGGCCGGTGGTGAAACTCGATTTCTCGCTCAGCAGAAAATGCACCAACTCGGCGATCTCCGCCGGCTGGCCGGCGCGCCCGAGCGGCGTCATCGCATAGACTTTTTCGCGAACCTCATCGGTCATGTCCTTGGTCATATCGGTCTCGATCAACCCCGGCGCGACGCAATTGACGCGGATCTCCGGCCCCAACGCATCGGCGCAATTGCGCGAGAATCCAATCACCGCCGACTTCGACGTGCCATAGGCGATCAGCCGGCCGCGGTGGATCCGCGACGAGGCGAGTCCATTGACCGAGGCGATGCAGACGATGCGGCCGAAACCGCGCTCGGCCATGCCATCCTTGGCGAGCCATACCGGGTGAAACGTCCCGTTGATATTGACCTTGAGGATCTTGTCCCACAGCTCGGGCGTAATATCGACATTGTCCTGGAAACTGGCGATCCCGGCATTGGTGACCAGCAGATCGATCGGGCCGAGTTCGTCCTTGATCTCGGCGAACATCGCCTCGCATTGATCGCGTTCGGAGACGTCGGCCTTGTAGATCCGCCCTGCCGCGCCGGTCGCGCGGACCAACTCGCGGGTCTCGCGCGCGGCATCCGCGTCGGCGGCATAATTGATCGCCACTTTCGCGCCGGCCTCGGCCAGGCGCAGGCAAATCGCCCGGCCGATGCCGCGCGAGCCGCCGGTCACCAGCGCCGTGCGTTTTTCGAATTCTTTCTCGGCCATGGTCGTTGCGTCTCCCAAATCGATGATTTTGCTTCCGAGCGATTATGGCCTGTCGTCATGGCGCTTCGCAATGCGACGATTTGTCCCGCTCCGGTTGCCAGCACCCGGCATATACGGTACATGCGCCGGCCATGCGTATATGCCGACATTATGCCCAACTCCCGGCCGAGGGACGAGGGGCGGTGGTCGCGTTGGGCAATTTCGAAGGCGTCCATCTCGGGCACCGTGGCGTCATTGGTCATGCCGCGAACATCGCCGAGCAGGCCGGCGCGCCCTTGGGCGTGGTGTCGTTCGAGCCGCATCCGGTCAAGGTGCTGCGGCCCGGCGGTGCGCCGCACCGCCTGACCCCGTTCCGCGCCAAAGTGCGGCGGTTTAGCGAATGCGGTGTCGAATGGTTCTTCTGCATCCCGTTTACCCGCGCTTTCGCGTCGATCCCCGCCGATACCTTCGTTGACGACGTGCTGGCGAAGGGCTTGGGCTTGCGCCACATCGTCGTCGGCCACGATTTTCGCTTCGGCCAGCGGCGGATGGGCGATTTCGAAACCTTGCGCGCCGGCGGCGAACGCCACGGGTTCGGGGTGACCCCGGTCGAGCCGATCGGCAACGCCGGCGAAATCTATTCCTCGACCCGGGTGCGCACTTATCTGCAGCGCGGCAAGCCGCGCCTGGCGGCGGCGATCCTCGGCCATCTGTGGGAAGTCGAGGCGCGCGTCCTGCACGGCGACAAACGCGGGCGAGAGTTGGGCTTTCCCACCGCCAATCTCCATTTCGACGAACATGTCGAGCCGGCGTTCGGCATTTACGCGGTGTGGGCCGGCATCGTCAAAGGCGACGAAACCGAGTGGCACCCGGCGGTCGCCAGCTGCGGCGTGCGACCGACGTTCGGCGGCTCGCAGCTCAAGCTCGAAGTGCATTTCTTCGACTTCGACGGCGATCTCTACGGCAAATATCTCCGCGTCGCCTTCGTGAATTGGATCCGGCCGGAGGAAAAATTCGACAACGTCGATGATTTGGTCAAGAAAATGGACGAGGACTGCTATAACGCGCGGTTCATGCTAGAGGGCTCGACTCCGCCGCGCAGCATGGGCCGCACCGCGTTCAATCAATAAACCTTTGCATATCCTGTGAGGCTCGGGTGACGACGGACTTTAAAGCGACGATCTTTTTGCCGCGCACCGACTTTCCAATGAAGGGCGGCTTGCCGCGGCGCGAACCCGATATGCTCGACCGCTGGCGGACGATCGGTCTGTGGGACCGCTTGCGCGCCGATGCGAAGGGCCGCGAAAAATTCATCCTCCATGATGGCCCGCCCTACGCCAACGGGGCGATCCATATCGGTCATGCGCTCAACAAGATCCTCAAGGACATGGTCAATCGGGCGGCGCAGATGGACGGCAAGGACGCCCATTTCATTCCCGGCTGGGATTGTCACGGGTTGCCGATCGAATGGCAGATCGAGCAGGAATATCGCAAGAAGGGACGCGATAAGGACGAGGTGCCGGTCGATCAGTTTCGCCGCGAATGCCGCGCCTATGCCGACAAGTGGATCGACACCCAGATGACCGAGTTCATTCGCCTCGGCGTGCAGGGCGATTGGCAGCGGCGCTATCTCACCATGTCGTATGCGGCGGAGGCGCAGATCGTCCGCGAGCTTGGCAAGTTCCTGCTCAATGGCGGGCTCTACAAGGGCGCCAAGCCGGTGATGTGGTCGCCGGTCGAGAAAACCGCGCTCGCCGAGGCCGAGGTCGAGTATCACGATGTCACCTCGACCGCGATATTTGTCCGTTTTCCGATCGTCAACGCGTCCGATTCGGTGCTCGAAGGCGCCGACATCGTGATCTGGACGACGACGCCGTGGACCATCCCGGGCAATCGCGCGATCGCTTTCGGAGCGGGCATCGAATATGGCGTCTACCAGGTCACCGCGGTCGACCAGGGCGCGCACGCCAAGGTCGGCGACAAGGTGGTTTTCGCCACCGAGCTGGAGGCCGCGGTCAAAGATAAATGTCGCCTGAGCGGTGTCGATAAGCTGGCCACGCTCGCCGGGTCCGCGCTCACGGGCAGCGTCGCGCGGCATCCCCTCGCTGGCGAGCACTACCGCATTGACTCGCCGCTCTATGCCGGCGATTTCGTTTCCACCGAGCAAGGCTCCGGGTTCGTCCACATCGCGCCGGGCCACGGTGCCGACGATTACGAGCTCGGCCAGGCGCACGGCATCGAAATCCCGGCGACCGTCGCCGACGACGGCAAGTTCTACGACCACGTCGCGCTGTTCGCCGGCAAGCATGTCTACAAAGTCAACCCGGATGTGACCGAGGCGCTCGCCGGGTATGGCACCTTGCTCGGGTCCGAACAATATCTCCATTCCTATCCCCATTCGTGGCGCTCGAAGAAGCCGGTGATTTTTCGCAATACGCCGCAATGGTTCATCAGCATGGACACCAACGGTTTGCGCGATACCGCGCTGGCGGCGATCGACGCGACCCGCTGGGTGCCGGCATCGGGCCACCGGCGTATTCGCTCGATGGTCGAGGAGCGGCCCGATTGGTGCGTCTCGCGGCAACGCGCCTGGGGGGTGCCGATCGCGGTTTTCGTCGACAAGAAAACCGGCGAGCCGTTGCGCGACCAGGGGGTGATCGACCGCGTCGCCGCGGCAGTCGAGGAGCACGGCGCCGACATTTGGTTCACCGCCGATCCCGCCGCGTTCCTGGCCCCGGGGCGCGACCCCGAGGACTACGATCAGGTCCAGGACATTCTCGACGTGTGGTTCGATTCGGGCTCGACCCACAGTTTCGTCATCGAGGACGACGAAACCCAGGCGTGGCCGGCGTCGCTCTACCTCGAAGGCTCGGACCAGCATCGCGGCTGGTTCCATTCCTCGTTGCTCGAATCCTGCGGCACCCGTGGCCGCGCGCCCTATGACGCGGTGCTCACCCACGGCTTCGTGCTCGACGGCGCGGGGCGGAAAATGTCGAAATCGGTCGGCAACGTCGTCGCGCCGCAGCAAATCATCAAGGACCACGGCGCCGACATCCTCAGGCTTTGGGTGGCGCTGACCGACTATACCGACGACCTCCGCATCGGCCCCGAGATCGTCAAGGGTCTGGTCGATTCCTACCGCCGCCTGCGCAACACCTTGCGATACGTTCTCGGCAATCTCGCCGATTTCTCCGAGGCCGAGCGCTGGCCCGTCGCCGACATGCCCGAACTCGAACGCTGGGTGCTGCATCGTCTGTGCGAGCTCGAGGATCTGCGCGCCGAAAGTTTCGCCGATTTCGAATATCACCGCTTTTACGGCGCGCTGCATAATTTCTGCGCCACCGAGCTGTCCGCGTTCTACTTCGATATCCGCAAGGACGCGCTCTATTGCGATGGTCTCGAGTCGGCGCGCCGGCGCGCCGCGCGCACCGTGCTCGACAATTTGTTCAACGCGCTCACCGCCTGGCTCGCGCCGGCCCTGTCGTTCACCGCCGAGGAAGCCTGGCTCTCGCGCTACCCCTCCGATGACGACAGCGTTCATCTCCGCCAATTCCCCGCGCCGCCCGAGGCCTGGCGCGACCAAAAACTGGCGGACAAGTGGACCCGGTTGCGCGCCATCCGCCGGGTGGTCACCGGCGCGCTCGAGGTCGAGCGCCGCGAGAAGCGCATCGGCGCCAGTCTTCAGGCCCACCCGACGGTGTATCTGACACCGGACGACGCGGCGCATCTCGATACAATCGATCTCGCCGAACTGGCGATCACCTCGTCGATCACCGTCACCGTGGGGGTGCCGCCGGACGCGGCTTTCAACCTTCCCGACGAGCCCGAGATCGGCGTCGTCGCGGCGCTCGCCGATGGCGGCAAATGCCAGCGGTGCTGGCGCGTGTTGCCGGAAGTGCCCGAAGAAGACGGGGTGTGCGGCCGCTGCGCCAGCGTAGTCGGCGCCACGGTGCCGGCGTAAGACTTATGCTGCGGCTCGGTCTCATCATCGCCGTCGCGGCGGTCTTGCTCGACCAGCTGACCAAGGCGGTGATGCTCGACCTGTTGCCCGATCTCGGCACCGGGATCACGATAACCAGTTTTTTCAATCTCGTTCATGTCCGCAACAGCGGGGTGAGCTTTGGGCTGCTACAGTCGGACCCGACGATTGGGCCGTGGCTGCTCAGCGGATTCGCGCTCGTCGTCTCCGCCGTGCTCGCGGTTTGGCTGGCGCGCGCCGATACCCGATTGCTGGCTTGCGCCCTCGGATTGACCATCGGTGGCGCGGTTGGCAACATCATCGACCGGCTGCGATTCGGCGCGGTTTTCGATTTTCTCGACTTTCATGCCTTCGGCTGGCATTGGCCGGCGTTCAATGTCGCCGATTCAGCGATTTCGATCGGTGTGGCCGGATTGCTGCTGACATCATTGCTTGGAACGCGGCAAGGCACTAAATTAGACCAATCATGATGATTCATCGCACGCTCACACGGTCACCCGCGGCAATGGTCGCGGTCGCCGTCCTCGCCTTGGCTGGACTCACCGGCTGCAGCGACACCGTCAAGCAGTCTTTGGGGCTCGGCAAGTCGCCGCCCGACGAATATCGCGTCGTCGAGCAGGCGCCGCTTGCCTTGCCGCCGGATTTTCATCTCCGGCCGCCGGCGCCCGGAGCGCCGCGCCCGCAAGAGGAGGACGTCCGCGATCAGGCGGCGGAAATTCTCTTGGGGCCCAACAGTGACGCGTCGAGCGGCGACGCCGAACCACGCACCCCCGGCGAACTCGCGTTCCTCAACATCGTTGGCGCGACCGAGGCCGATCCCGGCATTCGTCAAATCATCAACCGCGAGAATGGCATCCTGGCGGCCGATGATCAGGGCTTTGTCGACGATCTGATGTTCTGGCAGAGCCCCGATCCGAAAGGCACCGTCATCGATCCCGTCGCCGAGGCCGAGCGCCTGAACGAAAACGTGGCCGAGGGCCGGCCGGTGACCTTCGGCGCAACCCCGGTGATCGTGCGCAAGCAAAAGGCGCCGCTCGAAGATTTGAACATCTTCTAGTCGCTTCGCGCGGACCCGCCCTTGTGTTCGCCACGCACCGACCCATAGTGTTTTATTGAGCGTCGCCGCGCGTCGCGGCCGCTGTTGTATTTGGCCCAACGGAATCCCCCGGTATGTCTCATCAGACGAATTCGCTCAGCGTTGCAAGCCTCTTGGTGACGTTGTCGGTATTTACCCTCGGTGGCCACGCGCTTGCCGAGCCTGGTAGCACTTTCGGCACCGAGACCTTCACCCTCGACAACGGCATGCAGGTGGTGCTGATCTCCAACCATCGCGCGCCGGTGGTCCATCATTCGGTGTGGTATCGCACCGGCGCGGCGGATGAGCCGCCGGGCAAATCGGGCATCGCCCACATGCTCGAGCATCTCATGTTCAAGGGCACCGACGAGATTGGGGTCGGCGAGTTTTCCAAGATCGTCGCCCGCAACGGCGGCAGCGACAATGCGTTTACCAGCCAGGATTACACTGGCTATTTCCAGAACATCGCCGCCGACCGCCTTGCTCTGGTGATGGAGATGGAAGCCGACCGCATGACCGATCTGTCGTTCGGCGAGCAGGATTTTCTCACCGAGCGCGACGTGGTGCTCGAGGAACGGCGATCGCGCACCGACAACCGGGCGCAAGGCCAGTTCACCGAGCAAATCGCCGCGGCGCAATTCCTCAGCCATCCCTATGGCCTGCCGACGATCGGTTGGGAGCACGAGATCGCCGCCTATACCTACGACGACGCGCTCGACTTTTACCGTCGCCACTACGCCCCCAACAACGCAATTCTTATCGTCACCGGCGACGTCAAGCTCGACGCGTTGAAGGCTTTGGCCGAGCAGACCTACGGCCGTATTGCCGCCACCCCAGTGCCCGAGCGGGTGCGCCCGAGCGAGCCGCCGCACCGTGCCGCGCGCCGGGTCACCATGCATGACGAGCGGGTGGCGAGCGCGGAATGGATGCGCTCCTATCTCGCGCCGAGTTATCGCACCGACGAGGGCAACCGCGCGGTCTCGCTCACCTTGCTGTCGACCATTCTCGGCGACGGCCCGACCAGCCGGCTTTACCAATCGCTGGTGGTCGATCAGCGGTTGGCGCTCAACGCCGGGGCTTACTATTCCGGTGCATCGTGGGACGACACACGGTTTACGATTTACGCGCGGCCCGGCCCCGGGGTGGCGCTCGCCGATGTCGAGGCGGCGGTCGATGCCGAGATCGCGCGCCTGATCGCCGACGGCGTCACCGACGAGGAGCTCGGGCGCGCCAAGTTCGGCATCCTGTCGCTCGCGGTCTATTCGCGCGACAGTCTGTCGACAATGGCGCGCATTATCGGCGTTTCGATGACCGCCGGCGCCACGGTGGCGCAGATCGAAGCCTGGCCGGAGACCATCAAAGCGGTCACCGCCGACGATGTGGTCGCCGCGGCACGCGCGGTTCTGCTACTCGAAGGATCGGTCACCGGAGTGCTGTTGCCGCCCAAGGAGGAGGCCGGATGATGACGGTGGTATCGATGATCCGCTCGGCGGCCGGCCTGACGACGGCGTTCGCGCTCCTCGCGGCCACTTATCTCTCCTTCGATCCGAGCGCCGCGCGCGCCGCGGTCGAGGTCCAACGCGTGGCCAGCCCGGGCGGCATCGAGGCCTGGCTGGTCGAGGAACACGGCATCCCGTTTCTCTCCTTGCGCTTCGCCTTTCGCGGCGGCGCCGCGCTCGATCCCGATGACAAGCAGGGCCTCGCCCAATTTGTCTCGGGCATGCTCAACGAGGGCGCCGGCGACATGGATGCGCTGGCCTACCAAAAGGCGATCGAGGACAACGCCATCGGTCTCGGGTTCGACGCCGGCCTCGACGAGTTCGCCGGCACGCTCAGAACCTTGACCGCGCGGCGCGACCGCGCCTTCGAACTGCTGGCGCTCGCCCTGACCGTGCCGCGCTTCGATGCCGCACCGCTCGAACGGGTCCGCGCGCAGCTGATCAGCGGCCTCGAGCGCGAGGCGAAGAATCCCAATGCCGTGGCCCAGCGCCTATGGCACAGCGCGGTGTTCGGCGATCACCCCTACAGCCGCTCGCCGGGCGGCACCATCGCCGGTGTCGAGGCCCTGACCGCCGACGATTTGCACGGCTTCGTTCGCGACCGGATGACACGCGAGTCCTTGATCATCGGGGTCGCCGGCGATATCGACGCCGCGACCCTCGGACAATTGCTTGATCGCACCTTCGGCGCGCTGCCCGCGACCGGTCCGTCTTTCGCGATTGCCGATGCGATCCCCCAGGCTTCCGGCGCGCTGCTCGTCGAGCGCATGCCGCAGCCGCAAAGCGTGGTGATGTGGGGCCAACGCGGTCTCATGCGCGACGACCCGGACTATTACGCCGCCTATGTGATGAATCACATCCTGGGCGGCGGCGGGTTCTCCTCGCGGCTGACCGAGGAGGTGCGCGAAAAACGCGGACTCGCCTACGGAGTCTACAGCTATCTCGCGCCGCGTGAGCATGCCGCGCTCTATCTCGGCGGGGTGGCGACGCAGAACGAGCGGGTCGCGGAATCGATCGAAGTCATTCGCGCCGAGTTCGCTCGCATGCGCGACGACGGCGTTGGCGAGGCGGAACTCGCCGATGCGATCACCTATCTCACCGGCTCGTTCCCGCTTCGACTCGACAGCAACGCGGAGATCGCCAGCATGCTGGTCGGCATGCAGATCGCCAAACTCGGCATCGATTATCTCGAACGCCGCCAGGGCCTGATCGAATCGATCACCCGCGAAGACATCAGCCGGGTCGCCGGTGCGCTCATCGACCCCGATTCGTTCACCATCGTCGTGGTCGGCGACCCGGTGTCGATCGAACCGAGCGCAATGACCGGTGAATAGCGGCGTTTCGCGGCGCCGCTTCCGACACTAATGCTGCTCTGATAGCTTCTCCAGCGTGGTTTATGAGCACGACATTTCCGCTTGCCTGACGGACTCGATCGGCGCGGCCGGCCTTTCGCCCGCCCAGCTGGCCGACCTCTTGCACCGGTCCGCGCCGGCGCTCGACCGCTTGCGCGCCGGCAATCTGCCGTTTATCGCCATCGCCCGGCGGCGCGACGATCTCGCGATGCTCGGCGCCCTAGTCGACAAGGCGAGCCGCACCTTCTCCGACCTGGTGGTGTTGGGGACCGGCGGCTCCAGCCTCGGTGGCCAGGCGCTGGCGGCGATCAAGTCACATCCGGTCCCGCCGGCCAGCCGGTCCTGGCTGCATTTTGTCGACAATGTCGACCCCCACGACTTCGGCGTGCTGATCGACGGTATCGACTATAAGCACACGCTGTTTCTGGTGATTTCGAAGTCCGGCGGCACGGCGGAGACCTTGACCCAGTTTCTCATCGCCTACGACGCGGTGACGACCGCCGTCGGCGAGAACGAGGCGCGCGCCTGCTTCATGATCGTGACCGATCCCGGCGAGTCGCCGCTGCGCCGGCTCGCCCAACGCTGGGAGCTCGCCGTCGTCGATCATGACCCTGATCTCGGCGGCCGCTACGCCGCGTTGTCGCTGGTCGGTCTGATGCCGGCGATGTTCGCCGGTGTCGACGGCGCCGCGGTCCGCGTCGGCGCGACCGAGGTCCTGGAGCGCGCGATGAGCGCCACCGATCCCGCCGACTGCGCCCCCGCGCTCGGCGCCGCCGTCGCGGTCGGGCTTGCCGAGGTCCACGGCATCGCCGCCACCGTCATGATGCCCTATTGCGACCGGTTGGCGCCATTCGCGTCGTGGTATCGCCAACTCTGGGCCGAATCGCTCGGCAAGGACGGCAAAGGGAGTACCCCGATCCAGGCGCGCGGCGCGGTCGATCAACACAGCCAGCTGCAGCTCTATCTCGACGGCCCCGCCGATAAATTCTTCACCCTGATCATGCTCGAGACCGAAGGCACCGGGCGCCGCGTCGAGCCCGTCCTGGTCGCCGACGAGCCCGACCTCGCGTATTTGTCGGGCCGCACCATTGGCGATTTGTACGATGCCGAGCAAAATGCGACCGCGGACACGCTGATCGAGCAGAAGCGCCCGGTGCGCCTGGTGCGCATCACCGAATTGGACGAGCGCGTCCTCGGTGGTCTGATGATGCATTTCATGCTCGAGACGGTGATCGCGGGTGAGCTGTTGGGGGTCGACCCGTTCGATCAGCCGGCGGTCGAGCGCGGCAAGATCCGCGCCCGCGACTATCTGGCGGGCCGGACATGACCCTGCGCCGGCTCCCCGAAGGCCTGGTCAATCGCATCGCCGCTGGCGAAGTGATCGAACGTCCCGCCAACGCGCTCAAGGAACTCGTCGAGAACGCGGTCGACGCCGGCGCCACCCGCATCGACGTCGCCCTCGCCAACGGCGGCAAGACTCTGATTTCGGTGGTCGACGACGGGGCCGGGATGACCCCGGACGAACTCGCCCTCGCGGTCGAGCGCCACGTCACGTCGAAGCTGCCGGGCGATGATCTCGGCGACATTCGCGCGCTCGGTTTTCGCGGCGAGGCCTTGCCGTCGATCGGCGCGGTCGGCCGGCTGTCGATCACCAGTCGGGCGCGCGGCACGGATCAGGCGTGGATGCTTTCGGTCGAGGGCGGCGTGGTTGCCGCGCCGCGCCCGGCGGCGCTCGATCGCGGCACCCGCGTCGAGTTGCACGATCTGTTCTTCGCCACCCCGGCGCGGCTCAAGTTTCTCAAGTCGGATCGCGCCGAGACTTCCGCCGCGCTCGATATGGTCAACCAGATTGCCATGGCCTATCCCGAAATCGCCTTCACCGTAAACGTCGACGGCCGCAAGCGCTTGAACGCGGACATCGCGCAAGGCGATCTGCTCGAAGCCGGGCGCCATCGCCTCGGCGTGGTGATGGGGCGCGACTTCATCGACAATGCGCTTCCCGTCGCGGCGGAGCGTGACGGTGTCCAGCTCACCGGCTGGGCCGGCCTGCCGACCTTCAACCGCGGCCGCGCCAACCAGCAGTATCTTTTCGTCAACGGACGCCCGGTGCGCGATCGTCTGCTCTATGGCGCGGTGCGCGGCGCCTATCAGGACCTGCTCGCGCGCGACCGCCATCCGCTGGTCGCCCTGTTCCTCACCCTTGCGCCGGGCGAGGTCGACGTCAACGTCCATCCCACCAAGGCCGAGGTGCGGTTTCGCCAGCCGGCGGTAATCCGCGGTCTCATCGTCGGCGCGCTTCGTCACGCCCTCGACCAGGCCGGCCATCGCGCCGCGACCACGGTCGCCGACGCGGCGCTGGGAGCGGCGCGGGTCGAGCCGATGACCGGACATATCTTCGCCCATAGCGGCGGGAGCGGTGGTGGCCAGTGGCAGGTGCCGCACCGCCCGTCCGCCGGTCTTGCCGAGGCGGCGGCGATTTACCAGGCGCCGGTGCACGGCGTCGCGCCAGCGGCGCGGGTCGAGTCGGTCCGCGACGACACGCCCGATGCACGCTGGCCGCTCGGTGCCGCGCGCGGCCAATTGCACGAGACCTACATCATCGCCCAGACCGCCGACGGCATCGTTATCGTCGATCAACACGCGGCGCACGAACGCCTGGTGCTCGAACGCATGCGCGCGAGCCTCGCCGCCTCCGGTGTCGCCCGCCAGATCCTGCTGATCCCCGAAGTCGTCGAACTCGATCCGGCGCTGGCCGAGGCGCTGGTCGCCCGCGCGTCGGAGTTCGCCGACCTCGGCCTGGTGATCGAGGCCTTCGGCGACGGCGCGGTAGTGGTCCGCGAGGTGCCCGCGCTACTCGGCGAAATCGACGTGCGCGGCCTGGTGCAGGATCTCGCCGACGATATCGCCGCGCTCGATCAAGCGCTCAGCTTGCGCGAACGACTCGAAGACGTCTGTGGCACCATGGCGTGCCACGGCAGCGTTCGCGCCGGCCGTCGGCTGAGCGGCGCCGAAATGAACGCGCTGTTGCGCGAAATGGAAACCACCCCGCATTCCGGCCAATGCAACCACGGCCGGCCGACCTACGTCGAACTCAAACTCGCCGATATCGAGCGCCTGTTCGGCCGGAGATAATACCAAGCTGCTTTGAGTGAAACTCATAGCAACTTGGCAAGCGCGACCGCGCGCCCGAGCGCCCGAGCTTATGTGAGGCAAGCCTGCGTGGCGCTTGAACGCACTACGAACCGTGATGAGTCTTGCTCATCGCGGTTTGGTATAACCGCTCACCACGGTTCTATTTACGCCGTAGGGCAGGAACATTCCCGGTAATGCCGCGTCGCAGCGCGATCCAAACTTCTGTCATCGCGTGTTTGAGCGTGGCGCCGTCCGCCGCCAGCAAGCGCACCCAGGCACCGCACGCGTTGGGCAGGGTCGAGGCCGCCGCATAGACCGACGGCGTGGCCGCCAGACCGTCGCGCAAAGCGGTGAGCAATGTCGTCGCCGGCACCACGGTACTCGCCGCCATTATCGTCGCCTGCATGCGGAAGGCACCCATGATGCCGGCGCGTTGCGCGCGACACCCTTCGCCGGTGGTGTGGAATCGGTCGCGCACCAGACGTCGCCCGGCGGTGTCGGTAATCTCGGTCTCGCTGCGATAAAATCCGAACGGTCTATTCTCGCCGTCCGGGTCGTGGGATAGGAAAGCATCCGCGACGATCGCCGTGGCATTGTCGGCCAATTTCACGCTCAGCCGGTTGTTGAGCCGTGCTTCGGGAAACAGGATCACCGGATCGGGCAGGACCTCGAGAAGGCCGCCGGGCGCGACTTCCAGGTCGGTTTGTAGATCGGCCTCGCCGTCGGGCATGCGATAGACAACGGTCGAGGCTTGGGTCGTGACATGCGCCATCGCACCGGCCTTGCAGGTGATCGAGGTGGCGAGCCGATCGCCGGCGAACACGCCGCCGGCGCTCGATTGCAGATACAGACTCGCCATATTCGGCACCTTCGAGTCGAGATATTGGACCCGACAGACGTGAAACGGATAGGACGCGAATTGTTTCTCCAGGAAACTTTTCCCATCCGCATCCGGCGCGAAGACAAGCTCCAGCCGACCTTCGGTCCGCCGCGGCGTCGAGCCCGGTGCGGTGATCGCGGCCGCCGGCGTCACGTCATCCATCGAACAGGACGTCGTGCGATAGTTGCGCCAACAAAGCGTCGATACCGTCGCCGGTGGCACAGTTGGTGGTCAGCACGGTCCTGCCGCCGCGCACCGCTAGCGCTTCCTCGATCATGCGATCGAGATCGGCGCCGACCAAGGGGGCGAGATCGGTTTTGTTGATGATCAGCAGGTCCGAGCGCACTATTCCCGGGCCCTTCTTGCGCGGGATGTCGTCGCCGCCCGCCACGTCGATGACGAACAGCCAATAATCGACGAGATCGAGCGAGAATGTCGACGCCAGATTGTCGCCACCGCTTTCCAACAGGATAACCGTCAGGTCGGGGAAGCTCTCGACAAGGCGATCGATGGCGGCCAAGTTCATCGTCGGATCCTCGCGAATCGCGGTGTGCGGGCAGGCGCCGGTCTCCACCGCGAGCACCCGCTCGGGCGCGATCAGGCCGCTGCCCCGCAACCGCTCGGCGTCTTCCCGGGTCACCAGGTCGTTGGTGACCACGCCGACACTCAGACCGCGCGCCTCCAAGCTCGGAATCAGACGCTCGATCAAGGCGGTCTTGCCCGAGCCGACGGGGCCGCCAATGCCGATCCGCGCCGGTGCCGGTGCGCCCGAATCCGCGCTCATCGCAACATGTAACGCTGCGCCAAGGGCAGCACCTCGGCGGGCTCGCAGGTCGCCAATTCGCCATCGACGAAAACGTCGAAGGTCTGCGCATCGACGGTGATTTTGGGGCACGCGGAATTGTGCATCATGTGCTGCTTGTTGAGCTTGCGTGTCCCTGCGGTCGGCAGCAGGGCCTTGGTCAGGCCGAGCGCGCCGGCCAGCCCGCCGTCGATCGCCAGCGGATTGACGAAGCTGGCGCTCAAGGCCTTTCGTGCTTCGCCGAAGGCGCCCCATTGTGGCCGCATCTGCAGCGGCTCGCAGGTCATCAGCGACGCCGCGCTGTCGCCCATCGCCGCCCAGACGATGAAGCCGCCCTTGATGATCAGCTCCGGCTTAATGCCGAAGAAGGCGGGCCGCCACAGCACCACGTCGGCGAGCTTGCCGCTCTCCAGCGATCCCACGTGCTGGTCGATGCCGAAAGTCCGCGCCGCGTTGATGGTGTACTTGGCGATGAAGCGTTTGATCCGCTCGTTGTCGCCAAGCGTGGTGGTTTCCTCGTCGAGGCGGCCGCGCTGGTCTTTCATCTTGGAGGCGAGCTGCCAGACCCGGCAGATCACCTCGTTGATCCGCCCCATGCCCTGGCTGTCCGAGCCCAGCATGGAGATCGCGCCCAAATCGTGCAGGACATCCTCGGCGGCGATGGTTTGAGCGCGGATCCGGCTTTCCGCGAACGCCACGTCTTCGGGGATCGACGGGCTCAGGTGATGGCACACCATGGTCATATCGAGGTGCTCGTCGAAGGTGTTGACGGTGAAGGGATTGGTCGGATTGGTCGACGACGGCAGACAGTTGCGTTCGCCGGCAACGCGGATGATGTCCGGCGCGTGGCCGCCGCCGGCGCCTTCGGTGTGATACATGTGGATGGTACGGCCGTCGATCGCCGCCAGGGTGTCCTCGACGAAGCCGCTTTCGTTCAAGGTGTCGGTGTGGAGTTGCACTTGGAAGTCCAACTCGTCGGCGACCCCGAGACAGGTGTCGATCACCGCCGGCATGGCGCCCCAATCCTCGTGGATCTTGAGCCCGACGCACCCGCCCTCGATCTGATCGAGCAGAGAGCGCGGTTTCGACGAATTGCCGCGCCCGAGAAAGCCGAAATTGATCGGCCAGTGCTCCGCCGACTGCAGCATCTTGCCGACGTTCCAGGCGCCGCCGCAGTCGATGCCGACGGTGATCGGGCCGAGCGAGCCGCCGATCATGGTGGTGATGCCGGACGAGATCGCGTGCTCGCACAGCTGGGCGGAATCGAAATGGACATGCACGTCGATACCGCCCGGGGTGGCGATCAGGCCCTCCGCATCGCGCGCGGTGGTCGCCGCGCCGCAAATTAAATTCGTGTCGACGCCGTCCATGGTGGCCGGGTTGCCGGCCTTGCCGACCCCGGCGATGCGGCCGTCCTTGATGCCGATATCGCCCTTGACGATGCCGAGCACCGGGTCGATCACCAGGGCGTTGCACAGCAGCATGTCGAGCGATCCCATGGCGCTGTCGTAACCCGGGGTCAGCCCGAGGCCGTCGCGCAAGGTCTTGCCGCCGCCATGCAAACATTCGTCACCGGGTACGCCAAAATCGTGCTCGACCTCGGCGAGCAACGAGGTGTCGCCCAAGCGCACCGCGTCGCCGGTGGTCGGGCCGTACATTTGCGCGTAGTCGCGGCGGGTCATCTTAGCCATGGTTCATGCCCCCTTGAAGCCGCGTTCGCGGGCGCGCCGTAGCGCCGCGTCCTTGCGCACCGCGCTACGCGACGCGCCGTCGGTAAGATTGTTGAGGCCGAACAACTCGCCTGTGCCGCCGAATTCGGTGAGCACCACCGATTTGCTTTCACCCGGCTCGAAACGCACCGCGGTGCCGGCGGGAATGTCCAAATGCATCCCGAAGGCGGCGGCGCGATCGAAATCGAGCGCCTTATTGGTCTCGAAGAAATGATAATGGCTGCCGACCTGGATCGGCCGATCGCCGGTATTGACGACTTTGATCTCGGCCTTGGCACGCCCGGCATTGATTTCGATCTCGCCCTCGGCGGCGATGATCTCGCCCGGTCGCACCGCGTCCGCCTCCGCCTTGTTCTTGCCGGGGCGGATCGGGTCATGGACGGTCACCAGTTTGGTCCCATCGGGAAAGGTGCCCTCGACCTGGATCATCGGCATCAGGTCGGCGACGTTGGGCATCACGTCGTCGGTGGTGAGAATGGTCGATCCAAAGGCAATGAGCTCGGCCACGCCCCGGCCCTCGCGCGCCCCTTCGAGGATCTCGTCGGCGATGATCGCCACCGCCTCGGGATGGTTGAGCAGCAAGCCCTTGGCGCGATGCTTGCGCGCCAGCTCCGCTGCCGTGAAGATCGTCAATCGCTCGAGTTCCGTGGGTACCAGAATCATAATTCAACCTCCCTCATAACCAGCGTGCTCATTTATTGTTAGTTCGCGAACAGCCGCGTCTCGGCGGTCTCGTGGCGCATCACCGCGATCTCCGCCGCCGGCGTGAAGGCGGACATCTCGCCCACCGAAGGCGCCGCTTGGCGAAGGATTTCGACGACAGCGTTCCGGGCGGTCGCGAGCGTCCGCTGGGCGTCGATATGGCCGATGACGCCAAGCCGCACCGCCGCTCCCAAAATACCGATCGAATAGGTGTGGGCGGACAGGAGTTCCGACTGTTCGAGGTCGAGCCCGACGCCGCGCCAAACCAGGCCTTGTACGACCGCGGCATGGCTTGGGGAGTCGCCGGCCCGCACCCGGTCATGAAAGTCCGCCGCCAGCGGCGTCCCGAGCTTCTCGTGCACCGACAACAAGGCATGGCCGGCACGCCGTGACCCTTCGCGGAACTCGGCCGCCAAGGTCTGGGCGTCGACCAGCAAATCGATCGCGACAATCGCCTCAACGTCGTCACCGGCTTGATAGGTCGCCGCCAACGCGGCGCGATCGCTGGTCGCCCAGCGATAGCGTATTTGGTTGACCAGAAAATCGGAAACGCTGGCAGGGGAGCCGACATGGCCATCCTCGGCCAGGGTTTCCAAGCCCCAGGAAAACGAGACTCCGCCGGAGGGGAAAAAACTGTCACCATGCTGCAGCAGGATAAGGTCAATCGCCGGATCAGCCATCACTCACCTCGGTGGCGCGACCGTCGTCGAGAAACAAACCCAGCCGCGCGAGGTAATCCTCTTTCGGACCCTCCAGGGCGACCAGCAGGCGCTCGCCCTCGAACTTGACCCGCCAGTGCAGGTTGCCCGCGAAGTAGCCGAGCTGAAGCGCCGCCGGCGGGTCACGGGGCGCGAGTTTAAGCCAGCGCTGTTCGGCCAGGCGGACGACGATCGCCCACTCTTCCTCGAGCGCCAGGACCGCGCCGTCGCCGAGCGGTTGGTCCATGGGCAGAGCGATCAGGCAGTCGGTGCCCTTGTCGCTCCGTGCCCGCAAGCGGCGGCGATGCACGTCGTCGGGATCGAGAACCAGGTGTTCGATGCGGCCGGCGTGTCCGATGTCGTGCAACCGCGCTGCCAGGGCGGGGTCGTTGGCGAAACCGATAACCTCGGTGATCCTCAGCTCCATTGCTGCTGCCCTAAACGCTACGGCCGGTGGATTTAGATCGTCATGTGCTTCGCCACGACATCGTCGGTCAGGGCATCGGTGTCGCCGTTCGCCACGATTTGGCCTTTTTCCATCATCACGAACGAATGACTGGCGGAGCGCGCGAATTCGAGGTTCTGTTCGACCAGGATGATGGTCAAATCGAGTTTTTGATTGAGCACCTGGATGGTTTCCTCGATCTGCTCGACGATATTCGGTTGAATGCCCTCGGTCGGTTCGTCGAGCAAAAGCAAGCTCGGCTCGGCCGCGAGCGCGCGGGCGATTGCAAGTTGCTGTTGCTGTCCGCCCGACAATAGCCCTCCGGCGCGGCCGAGATTCTCCATCAGATAGGGAAAAAGTTCGGGCACTACATCGGGGATGCTGGGCGACCCGTTTCCACGCGCGAAGCCGCCCATTAAAATATTCTCGCGGACGGTGAAATCGGGAATAATTTCGCGCCCCTGCGGTGCATACCCGATCCCCATGCGGGCGCGTTCGAAAGTCGGCTTGCCGCCAATTTCCTCGCCGTTGAGCTTGATGCTGCCGGTCGACGAGTCGGTGAGCCCGAGGATGGTCTTCAGCAGCGTCGTCTTGCCGACGCCGTTGCGACCGATGACCGTGAGAATGGTGCCTTTTTCGATCGTGAAACTGAGATCGTGCAGGATGTGGCTGCCGCCATAGAAGCTGTTGAGGCGATCGAACGTGAGCATCAGCCGATGCCCCCGCGGCCGAGATAGACATCCTTCACCGCCTGATTTTTCTCGATGTCCTGGATCGTTCCCTCGGCCAGCACCTTGCCGAGATGCATCACCGTGATCATTTCGGCGATCTGGCGCACGAACGCCATGTCGTGCTCGACGACGACGAGGGTGCGCTGCCCTTTCAGGTCATTGATAATTTGCGATGTTTTCAAGGTCTCTTGCACCGTCATCCCGGCCGAGGGTTCATCCAGCAGGATGACCTTGGGATCCTGCACCAGCACCATGCCGAGCTCGAGCCATTGGGTTTCGCCGTGCGAAAGATTGCCGGCCCGGTCGCTTTCCTTTTCGCGAAGATTGCCCAAGTCGATGACTTCCTCGACTCGCTTGGCGGATACTTTCCTGTGGCGCGGCCCCGCATTCATGAGCACCCCACGATTGCGAAATCCCGCGACCTCGAAATTTTCCCGCACCGTAAGTTCGCGGAACACCGTGGGAATTTGGAATTTGCGGCCGACCCCCTCGCGCGCGATCTTATGCTCGTGCCAGTTGGTGATGTCCTTGTCGTGCAGGAAGACCTTGCCTTCGGTTGATTTCGTCTTGCCGCTGATCAGATCGATCAAGGTGGTCTTGCCGGCGCCATTGGCCCCCATCAGAACCCGCAGCTCGCCTTCCGCGACGGTCATGCTGAAATTATCGACGGCCTTGAAGCCACCAAATCCAACCCCGAGTCCGTCGAGTTTCAAAGCTTCCATGGCGCCACCTATTCTCCCGCCGGCGCTTCTTGTTCGAGAGTCCGTCTCGATTGTCTGCCAGCGCCGAGCACCCGGTCGGTGATGTCGCTCGCCAACCCCGCCAAGCCCCGGGGCAGGAACAGCACGACGCCGACGAACAGCAATCCGATAATTGCCTGCCACGCCTCGACGAACATTTCGGTCTCGCTGACTGTCGCTTCGATAAGATTGATCAGTATCGCCCCGATGCAGGCGCCGAGCAGAGACGACCGCCCGCCCACCGCGGCCCAAACCACCATGGTGATGCTGAAGGCAAGGTCCATGAAAGTCGGCGAGGCGAACTCGGCCGCGATCACGTAAAGCATTCCGGCAAAGCCGGCGATCAGCGCCGATACGCAGAAGAAGAAAATTTGATACGACGATACGTCGAAGCCGAGGTAGCGCGCCCGGTTGGCGTCATCGCGCACCGCTTGCAGGACCAGACCGGCGCGGGTACTGACCAGCCAGCGCGTCGCGATCAGCACCACGGCAAGCGAAATCGCGACTACGTAATAGGTCTCGACCATATAGGGGTCGAATTCTATCCCGCCCATGGTGAACCATCCGAGATCGGTCAGGCCATTGAATCCATTGGTCAAGGGCTGGAAATCGATCATCAAGAGACGCACCAAGAGCACTGTCGCGAGGGTAATGATAGCGACAAAAACGCCCGAAATACGCTTGCGGAATATGATGTTCCCCAGAATGAAGGCCAGGGCCACGGGTAGGACGAACCCCATGAAGATGCCGAACCACTGCGCCTGAAACGGGATCCACAGGAAAGACACCTTGGTAATGCAACAGAGGTCGGTGAGCGATCCCGGCTCGGCGTTCCACAACATAAAATCGGGCACCGGGGTGTCGGAGCCCTGTTGCAAACTGGTCGCGCTGGCGAGCTTGAGCGACATCGCCAGCATATAAGCCCCGGCGCCGAAAAACAGCCCTTGGCCCAAATTCAGGATGCCCGCATAGCCCCAGGACAGCGAAATAGCGACCCCCAGCATGCCGTACACCAGGTACTTGGCGATACGGTTCAGCCAGAACACGTCGAGGAACAACGGCATCAGGAAGGTAATCACAATGAAGATGGCGTAGGCCAAGAATTCGAGTTTTCTCTTGGTCGACATCGCCTACCGTCCCCGGAAATTGAATAGCCCGTTGGGGCGCCAGACGATAATCAGGATGACCGCGCCGAACACCACGGCGCGCGCGAGGATGTCGTTCGACAAGGTCGCGAATATCCCGTTGAGCTGTCCCAGGAACCCCGCCGACACCACCGAACCCAACAGGCTACCGATGCCGCCGACCACGACGACCATGAATCCATCGACCACCAACGACGTGCCCATGCCCGGGCTGACGGTCTTGAAGCCCGACATCATCACCCCCGCGACCCCGGCCAGGCCGGAGCCGTAGGCGAAGGTCAAGGCGTTGATCCGGGTGACGTCAATGCCGCAGGCGGCGGCCATTTTCGGATTGCGCATAATCGCCCGGACCTGGGTGCCGAACGAGGTCCGGTACATCAACAGCCAGGTCAGGCCGACCAGGGCGACGGTCAACAGAATGATGAAACTACGGTAGGGCTGAACGACGACGCCCCCAACCTCGAACGTTTCACGCAGGATCGTCGGCACATCCACTCTTTGTAGGCCAACTCCAAGACCATCGATATGAATGCCGAAGAACGCGAGGCCGAATTCCAGCCGCACCGCTTGCTGGATCAGGATCGCCACGCCCCAGGTGGCCAACAATGTATCGAGCAGACGCCCGTAAAGATTGCGCACCACCAGCCGCTCGATGATCAACCCGACGAAGGCGGCCATCAGAAAAGCGGCGGGAATGGCAAAGAATATATTCAGGCCAAAATAAGTCCCCATCATCACCGTCGTGTAGGCGCCGACCATGACGAGCTCACCGTGCGCCATGTTGATCACGCCCATGGCGCCGTAGGTGATGGTCAGGCCAAGCGCGACGAGGAGCAGGATCGAACCCACGCTCAATCCAATGAAAACTGTCTCCCACATGGTGAACCCAGCCTTGCCCTATTCGTTTTCTTAGGCGCTCCGGCCAAGGAGCTTACTCCCCGGCCGGAGGCACTTTATTGGCTAGAGCTTACTGGTGTCGAGTCCGCCTTCCTTACAGAACAGATCGGATTCGGTTTCGCCGTAGGCGACGTATGGTAGCGGCATGATCGGCGCCGGGTATTCGTCGATGATCACGCCCTGGCCATTCGAATCCCATTGCGCGATGCGCGGCGTAAGCCAGGCATGGAGGTTTTCCGCGTCGATTTTGACGTGGCCGTTGGGGGCGTCGAATTCTTGCCCCTTCACACCCTCGCGGATCGCCGCCGGGGTCTCCTCGCCGGCCTTCTCGAGCGCCTGCGCCCACAGGAAGACTTGGAAATACGAACTTTCCAGCGCGTGATGGGTCACCGCGTTGGAATCGTTGACGTACTTGCGATAGCGTTCGATGAACGAATTGTTGGCGTCGGTATCGATGGCTTGGAAATACGGGAACGAGGTAAAGCTGCCCGCCGCGTATTCCGCGCCCATTGCGGCGATCTCGATCTCCGACGTCACCGTCGCGCAGATCGGCAGTTGGTCGTGTTTGAGGCCCTGGTTGCCGAACTCGCGGTAGAACGCGACAACCGAGTCGCCAACCACGTTGGACAAAACCGCGTCGCAGCCGCTGTCCTTGATCTTCTTGACCATCGCGCCCCACTCGGAATGCCCGAGTTCGAGATATTCGTCGGCGATCCACTCGGCACCGGCTTGTTCGACCAGGATTTTGCAGACCTTGGCCATCTCGCGCGGGTAGATGTAGTTCGACCCGACGATGAAGAACTTCTTCTTGTTCAAGTTCTTGATAATCCAAGGGATGTAATTGCTGAGCTGCTGGTTGGGAACCGCGCCGGTGTAGACGACGTTCTTCGAGCACTCGAAGCCTTCATAATAGGTCGGATAGAAGTAGAGGTTCTTGCGCTTCTCGAAAACCGGCAGCACGGCTTTGCGACTGGCCGATGTGTAGGACCCGAACACCGTCGGAACCCGGTCCTGAATGACCAGCTTGTTGGCTTTTTCGTTGTAGGTCTTGGCGTCGCTGGCGCCGTCTTCGAGGATCGGTACGATTTGCTTGCCCAGCACGCCGCCAGCGTCATTGATTTCGGCGATCGCCATGAGCGTCGCGTCGGCAAGCGATTTCTCGATGATCGACAGGCCGCCGGTCAGCGAAAACAGGACCCCGACCTCAACCGTATCGGTGGCCGCAAAGGCGGCATTGCGTATAAACCCGTAAGGAGCCTTGGTAACCGACAAGGCCGCCGCACCGGCGCCGACCGCGGCAGTGCCCTTCAGAAACGACCGTCTTTCGATTTTCATGACAACGTCCTCCCTCAGCTTGGCTTTTTTTGATTACAACGACTGGTTTTAGACGGAGCGCACACGAAAAGCCCCACGCTTCGTCAACACGTAGGGCTTCCTTGCCCGTTCCAATTAACGGCGCCGCTGCCGCCTATAGGGTCTGTCCCGGCGCGTAACCAGGACAAAAGTGGGTACATCACTTGGTTCTTTACAAAAAACACTAAACTATTAAATCGCTTGCATCAATAATCGTAGACGCAACCTTGCCTATGGGCAATCTCCGGTTCATCGCGTGGGTTCGAATTTGCTCGTATGCTTCCTTTTCCGCGATGTTTTTGCTTTTCATGAGGATCGACTTCGCCTTTTCCACGGTGCGTATCGAGCGGATGGTTTCTTCGAGCTTTCTGAGTTTGTTTTGCAACCGATCCTCGTAGCGATAAATGCGCCGGGCCAAGATCAAGCTGGACAAAATCGCGAAGGAGTCGGCGGGCTTGCTCACCACCGCTTGGGGACTACAGTCCGAAAGCAGGCCAAGCACGTCGGCCGTGCCATGGTCTACGATAGCGACGATGGCGGCGGGCGGCAGGTCGGCGAACCAGGGGAGCGAGCGCCGGGTCTGGTCGTCGATCAAGTAGAACACGACATCGAGACTGTCGGGCAACCGGGCTGGGGGCGGCCACATCCCCTCGACCCGGCAACCGATACCTTGGAGATGACGAATGATGCCGTCGCCGTCGCGATCGGCCGGATGGACGACCAAAACGCGAAGCTGCCGCAAACTTTCCAGAGAAGGCATTTTCGCTCGATCTCCCTCAAAGACTAATCAGGTAGGGATCCGACTTCACCGCCATTTGCGACTCGCTGACGATATCGAAGTGTCCGCGCCGGTTCGCTTTGCCGACCCTGGTCCATAGATCGGTATGGCTATTGGAGCCGTCGATACTGATGCGGCCCTGGGGGGCGTTGAACTCGCTGCCCAGCACCATCGGCCGGAGAATGTCGGTATCCATCGTGTTGGTCGCGGCCAAGGCCTTGGCGAATATGTGGACTTGGAAATACGCCGCCTCGACGCACATGTTGGTGGCCTCGCCGGGGCCGAATCTTTTCTTATATTTGGAGACAAACGCGCTGTTGGCTTCGGTTTCCACACCTTCGAAATAGGCGGCGGCGGTGATGTGCCCCTCGCCGACATCGGCGCCCATTAGTCCAATTTCCGCTTCTGTGGTGGTCAAGCTGGCGATCGGCGTCACCTTGGGGTCGAGCCCCGCATCGGCATAACATTGGTAAAGATGGGCGGTCGCCTGGCCGACCACGGTCGAGAAGACGACGTCCGGTCGGGTCTGGTCTATGTCGCGCATGACCGGTCGGAAATCTTCCGGTCCAGCGAGAAGATCGAGATAACGCTCGCCCACCACGGTCCCACCGCGCGCGTCCAGAAGCTCGCGCATGATGCGGTTGGATTCGCGCGGATAAATGTAATCGGAGCCGACGAAGAAGAAACGCGGGCCGTAAAGCTCCATCATGTATTCGGCCAGTTTGATGCTGTTCTGGTTCGGCGCCGCGCCGGTGTAGATGACGTTCGGGGAATACTCGAAGCCCTCGTACAGGGTCGGGTACCACAGCAGGCCATTGCGGCGCTCAACCACCAGCAGCACCGCCTTGCGGCTGCTCGACGTGTAGCAACCGAAAATTGTGGTAACGTCGTCCTCGGTCAGCAGGCGGTCCGCCAAACGGGCAAAATTTGTCGGCTCCGACAGTGGATCGTAAATCACCGGCACCAGTTCGCGGCCGTTGATTCCGCCGGCTTCGTTGATCTCTCCGATCGCCAGCAGCGTGCCCTTAAGTTGACTCTCCTCAATGACAGCGGTCACGCCGGTCTGGGACCACAGCGCCCCAACGCGCCAAGGCTCGCTTCCCTGGAGTTCCCTCGCCATGACAGTCTCTCTCTGCACTACCTAGCTTGTATCCGCGCGCCCGCGTTTTCTCGTTTTCCCGACTTCTTACAAAGGCGTGCATCCCCCAATTTCATAAACTATATCATGATATCCATGGGTTGTACGAAATTGAAAATGTGCCAGGTTCGGTACCGCTGGCCCGACAGCGCCGCGCCGTCCGAGGCGTCATCATGGCATGAGCGATGCGAGGAGAGCGTCGAGTGCGCGCGCGACTTCGAAATTGACACGATCCGCTTTGTGATCTTAAATTAACGGCACACGATTCAAGATTTGCTATGAAAATTTTGATGGGGTAGGGCGTCAGCGCCGACACTTCTTGCCCGTTGACCGGAGTTAAGCGAGTGTCCAAGCCATCAAATGCGGCTCAGCCGCAGCGAGTGGGCGTCTTTAGTTTCACTTTTCGATTTTCTGGCGGTTACCGGCGGCACGCGTTTGCGTGGCGCGTCGACCGCAATGGAGAAGGGCTTTGATAGCGGCGGGATCACTGATCGCGCCGCATTTCGATCACCCGATAGCGGCGAATGGCTAGGACGGTGATTCAACAGACGAACTCGTTGGTCCGCCCACGGCGGTTTGGATGAACGAGAAAATGAACCCCAAGCATCATATGAATAACGGAGGCAACCATGTATCACGGCGATATTTCCAGCAGTAAAGACACTGTTGGCGTAGCGGTCGTCAATTATAAGATGCCGCGGCTGCACACCAAGGAAGACGTTCTCGACAATTGCCGAAAGATTGTCGAGATGATGGAAGGGATGAAGGTTGGCCTTCCCGGAATGGATCTGGTGATCTTTCCCGAATACAGCACCCACGGGATCATGTACGACGAAAAGGAAATGTACGAGACCGCGTCGGAATGCCCCGGCGCGGAAACCGAAGTTTTCGCCGAAGCCTGCCGCAAAGCCAAGGTCTGGTGCGTTTTTTCGCTGACCGGCGAACGTCACGAGGAACATCCCAACAAGGCGCCCTACAACACCCTCATACTGATGAACGATCAAGGCGAGATCGTGCAGAAGTATCGCAAGATCATGCCGTGGGTGCCGATCGAGGGCTGGTATCCCGGCAATTGCACCTACGTCAGCGATGGTCCCAAGGGCTTGAAGATCAGCCTGATCATTTGTGATGACGGAAACTATCCGGAGATCTGGCGCGACTGCGCGATGAAGGGCGCCGAGCTGATTATCCGCTGCCAGGGCTATATGTACCCGGCTAAGGAACAACAAGTGACGATGGCGAAGGCCATGGCTTGGTCGAACAACGTCTATGTCGCGGTGGCCAATGCGACCGGGTTTGACGGTGTCTATTCGTATTTCGGATATTCCTCCATCATCGGCTTCGACGGTCGAACCCTGGGCGCCTGTGCCGAGGAAGAGATGGGCATCCAATACGCCCAGCTTTCGACGTCGGCGATCCGCGACGCCCGCAAGAACGGACAATCCGAGAACCATTTGTTCAAGCTTCTGCATCGCGGCTACACCGGCCTGATCAATTCCGGCGAAGGCGATCAGGGCGTCGCCGAATGCCCGTTCGACTTCTACAAGAAGTGGATCACCGATCCCGATGGCACTCGCGAGATGGTCGAGGGGATCACCCGCAGTACGGTGGGCACCGAGGAATGCGAAATGGATGGCATTCCGAACGAAAAAACCGGTACCCATCGATAAACTTACGGCGACGGCGCGGGGAGGCAGGGCCATTGTCCCGGCTTCCCCGGCGCCGTCGGCAATCAATCCCGTGGTCCTCGGATCGCTAGGGCGATAAGCTTCTTTCTCCGCGTCCATACCAGGATCGTGATTCGCGTGATGCCGTTAAAAGACTATTTGATTGCCGACGAGCCCTATTATCGCCCGATCGGTAACGAAACAACGCATTATGAGGCGGCCTATCAAGACCGCATGCCGCTCATGCTCAAGGGACCCACCGGCTGCGGAAAGACCCGGTTCGTCGAGCATATGGCGTGGCGTCTCGAACGACCGCTGATCACCGTGTCGTGCCACGAGGACATGACTGCGTCCGATCTGGTGGGCCGTTACCTGCTCGATGCCGACGGCACGGTCTGGCACGACGGTCCGCTGACCTTGGCGGTGCGCCACGGCGCGATCTGCTATCTCGATGAAATCGTCGAAGCGAGACAGGATACCACGGTGGTCATTCACTCGCTGACCGATGATCGCAGAATATTGCCGCTGGAAAAGAAGAACGAAGTCTTGAAGGCGCACCCGGATTTTCAGCTCGTGATTTCCTATAACCCGGGATATCAGAGCGTCCTCAAGGACTTGAAGGAGTCGACCAAGCAACGGTTCGGCGCCATCGATTTCGGATATCCGGCGGCTGACCTCGAGGCCGAGATTATCGCCCACGAAGCGGGCGTCGAAAAACCCCTGGCCGCCAAACTGGTCTCGATCGCCGAGCGGTCGCGCAATCTCAAGGGACACGGACTCGATGAAGGCGCCTCGACCCGCATGCTGATCCATGTCGGCCAATTGGTGGGACGCGGTATCCCGCTGGGCGAGGCGTGCGAGATCGGCTTGGTGTTGCCGATCACCGACGACCCCGACATCCGCCGGGCCCTCGGCTCGGCGATCGCCGCCTGCGCCTGACGCCGGAGCACGTGTTACCTTGATGGGAACGGTTTGATGGGACAAATTGGCTTTTCGAGGTGGCGCGGCGCGACGGGCGATGCGGCGCATCGGCCGACGGTCGCAACGCCCACGAAAAGCCAATATTCCCCACCGAAGGCCGCGATCCCGCATCCCGTGGCGTTGTTGCGCGGCTTAGCGTGCCCACCCACATCGTGCGGCGCCGCGCGCCTAGCCACGGGATGCGGGAACGCGGTCAATCCGATTCCATCAAGGCAAGACGTGCTCTAGAGCCGATGGCCGACAAGGAATCGAAGGACTTTCTCAAAATCGTCGCCCCGGGTGATGCGCTGGACGGCGACAGCCAATTGACTGGCGCGGCCCTGCGCCATTTTCCCGAACCCCTCGGCGCGCCCTGGCTGCGGGCTTGCCGCAAGCTCGATCAGGCGGGGTACGGTTCGGCCGTGGTGCAGTCCTTTATCCGCTATTCCCCCGAAGTGGCGCGCTTGGTGGGTCCCGAGCGGGCATTTTCCTTAGCCGACATCGTCTCCTCTTTTGCCATCAAGGCCGGGGTCGGGGCGGCGGAACATTTGCCCGCCGCCGCGGTTGTCGCCGCGCGACGCCTTGACGGCGACGCCAGCCGCTTCGGGTCCTGGCTCGGGTTGATGGAACGGTTCGCCGATCTGGCACCGGAATCGGTACCGCCGGTTCTGGCCCAGATGGATGCCCTGTTGGCGAAACTCAACGTGTCGCGCCTGGAAGCTTGGATCATGGCCGGCGTCCGTCTGTCGGGAACCGATAAGGAACGGCGGCTGGAGTACTTCTCGTTTGCCGATCCGGAGGCCGAGGTTTGGCTGGAACGCGAGTCGAACGAAGTCGTCTACGCCGATTTGGCGGTCGAGCTGAAGGCCTTTCTCAATGCCCTTTGGGGCATCCGGCTGCCGTTGCGCGAGCCGCCGGTGACGGCGCCGGATTATATTCGCCGGCGCGCCGGGTATTCGACCGGGATCATCCGCATTCCCACCGCCTACCCGGGATTTCGCGGTGAGCAGGCAAAAGATCTTTACCGCGCCGCACTCGCCCATATTGGCGCCCATATGACCTTTGGCGGGCCGCAATTCCCGATCGCCAAACTCAAACCGGTCCAGGTCGCACTGGTGTCGCTGATCGAGGACGCGCGGGTCGAACAGCTCGCCATGCACCGGTTCCCCGGTCTTCGCCGGCTGTGGCTGCCGTTCCATATCGCCCAGTCGACCGGTCTGATGACGGCGCCCAGCCTATTGGCGCGCCTGTCGCACGCGTTGATCGACGCTGATTTCAGCGATGTCGACGGTTGGATCAGCAAGGGTCGGGACATGTTCCATAGCTGCCGGGATCGCTGGGACGATCCTGGCATAAGCCGTGAGGTGGGTAATCTTCTAGGCAACGATATCGGTCAGATGCGGGTGCAGTTCAACGCCCGGGCCTATATCGTCGAACCGGCGTATCGCGACGATAATCTGGGGCTGTGGGATTTTGGCGACGATGTTCCCCCAGAGGTCATGGACGCCGAACAATTGTTCGATTCCGTTCACATCGAGGAACAGGATGACGACGATCCGACGCCGCCTGATCGCGAGCGCGAGGAAAACCAACAAAGCGACGCGGACGACGCCAGGCGGGTCAATGTGGACCTTGCCGAGCAGGACGGCATCCCGGTCGCCCGCTATCCCGAATATGATTACGCCAGCGGTCGCGAACGACCCGAGTGGAGCACCGTGGTCGAGTACCCGCCGACGCAAGGCCCGGCCCATCGGATCGACGATATCCTGGACCGCCACGCCTATGTGGTGAATCGCATCAAGGCGCTGATCACCTCGGCAAAAGTAAGCCGGCCGCAACGCCTACGCGGCCAACAGGAAGGCGATTTTCTCGATATCGATGCCTCGATCAGCGCGATGATCAGCCGGCGCATCGGCGAGACCCCCGATACAAGGATCTATGGCCGTTTCGAACGGCGCCATCGCGACTTGTCGGTCCAGGTCTTGCTCGACGTCTCGGAATCGACCAAGGACAAGATCATCGGATCTTCCGAGACGGTTATCGATATGGAGCGCCAAGCCACCGCCCTGCTCGCCCACGCCATGGCGGGCCTGGGGGATCCGTTCGCGATCGCGGCGTTTTGTTCGAATCGGCGCGACGACGTTCGCTATTATCGCATCAAGGATTTCGACAAGCCCTACGGCGAGACCGCGCGGTCGTATCTCGCCGGCCTGACCGGCGGCTATTCCACCCGTATCGGCGCGGCGATGCGTCATGCCGCCCAGGATCTCAAGCGCCAACAGACCCATCGCCGGCTGCTTCTGGTGATCACCGACGGCGAGCCGTCCGACATCGACGTGCAGGATCGAACCTATCTGGTCGAGGATGCCCGCCGGGTCATCCATGGTCTCGCGCAGGATGGCATCGACGTGTTCTGCGTCGGCTTGGATTCCGGCGGCGATAGTTACCTCAGCCGCATCTTCGGCCGGCGCAACGTGATGCAGTTCGACAAGCTGGAAAGGCTGCCCGAGCAGTTACCGATGCTCTATTTCCGCCTGACCGCGTAGCGCAGGTGGTCTATGACTGCCGCTTGGTGACGTTGGTGGTCACCGTTTTCGGCTTCCACGGCCAATAGATCTCGACGTTTCCGGTCAGCCCCTTGGGGCGGAAGATCAGGATCAGCAGCATGGCGATGCCGATGCCGACCTCGGCCGAGCTTGCCGGCAGGTCCCAGGTGATCCCGGCGAGATCGAAGCCGGCTTCCCAGCGGCGCAGGAATTCGATCAACGCCGACATCACCACCACGCCCACCACCGCGCCCGACAGGCTGTTCATGCCGCCGACCACCAGCATCGCCAAGGTGATGAAGGTCATCGGCAGATAGAAGGTGTCGACGGTCAACAGACCGAGGAAGTGGCCGTAGAGGCCGCCCGCCATGCCGACGAAAAAGGCGCTGATGGTGAACGCGATAATGCGTTCGCCGGTCACGCTCACCCCCGCCGCCTTGGCCGCGACTTCGTCGTCGCGCGACGCGCGCAGCGCGAGGCCAAACCGCGAGCGCGCGTAGAGGAAGGCGGCGGCGATGGCGATCAGCGAGAAGATCAGCCCGACCCACGGCGTCGTCGTCACCGGGATACCGACCAGCGAGCTTTGCCCGGCGGTCCAGGTGCTCCATTGCAGATAGAAGGAATAGAAGCTCATAAACAGCGCGAAGGTGCCGATCGACGCGGCGATCCCCGAAAGCCGCATCAGCGCGAGCCCGGAGATAAACGCCACCACGGCGGCGAGCAGGCCGCCGGCAATCGTCGAGGGGATCCAGTGATGCGAATGGGTCAGCAGATACTCGGGCAGGCCGGGGCTGAAGATGTCCTTGGTCATCGGATACATCGTCAGCCACGCGGTGGCGTAGGCGCCGATCATCATGAAACCGATGTGGCCGAACGAAATCAGTCCCGAGTTGCCGATGAAGATGAACAGCCCGACCACCACCACCAGGCGGATTAGCGCCTCGGTCACCGACTGCTTGATGATCAAATCGTCGAACGATTGAAACCCGGCGACGATGAGGAACAAGCCGACGCTGAGTATCAGTAGCGGCCAAATCTCGCGCAGAAACCGGGTGAACGGCGTCTTCGGTTCCATTAGACGCGTTCCTTCGCGGCGCGCGATACGATCAACCCTTGCGGGCGGACCACCAGGATGACGATGACGATGGCGAAGACAAACACGTCACGAAACACCCGCATCTCGGACGGCAGGAATGTCTGTAGCAATATGCTGACCGCGCCGACGGTGAAGCCACCGACCACCGCGCCGACCAGGCTGCCCATGCCGCCGATCACGGTGGCGATGAAGGCGAACAGCATCAACGACACGCCCATGCGGAAATCGAGAATGCCGGTCTGGACGACGAACAGCATCGAGACCGCCGCCGCCAGCATGCCGCTGGTCGCCACCGCCAGCATGATCACCCGGTTGGCCTTGACCCCCAACATCCGCGCCATGCGGAAATCCTCGGCCGCCGCGCGCATGTGAATGCCGTGTTTGGTGCGGGTCAGAAACAGCACCAGCAGGGTCATCAGGATCAACGTGGTGCCGATGATGATGAGCTGCAGCGCCGGCACCTGCACCCCTTCGGCGAGCTGAATGCCGTAGTTCAGTTCGGACCAGATGCCGACCGCTTTCGGTCGGCCGCCGTAAATCATGATGGTCAGATTCTGCAGGATGAAGCCGAGCGCGAACGAGCCGATCATCAAGGTCGCCGGCGAGGCATCGCGCAAGGGTCGGAACACCGCGAACTCGGCAATCAAGGCGATCACGACGACGATGCCGACGATCGACGGCACTAGAATCAAGGGGTGGAAGTCGCCGATGAACAGCGTTGCCTGGGTCGCCGCCGAGGGGATGATCATGGCATAGGCGCCGATGGTGATGAAATCGCCATGGGCGAAGTTGATCAGTTTCAAGACCCCGAACAACAGGCCGATACCGAGCGCCGCCAGGGCATAGAAACTGCCGAGGCTGAGCGCGTCGATGATGACCTGGAACGCATATGCCATCAGAACTCCACCTCGTCCTCGTCATGCTCATGGGTAAACCCGAAATAAGCCTTGTGAACCGCCTTGCCGTCCTGCAGATCGGCGGTCTTGCCCTTGAGCTGAATTTCGCCGTTGCGTAGCACGTACAGGCGGTCGGCGGCATTCAACGCGCGTTCCGAGCTCTGTTCGACGAGCAACAGGGTCAGCCCGCGCGATTTGCGCAAGTCGATCAGCACTTCATACACTTGGTCGACAACTTTGGGGGCCAGGCCCAGGGACGGCTCGTCGATCGTCAGAAAGCGCGGATTGGACATCAGCGCGCGGCCGATCGCCAACATTTGTTGCTCGCCCCCGGACAATTTACCGGCCGACTGCCGGCGCCGTTCACCAAGGATCGGAAACAGCTCGAGGACGCGGTCGTAATCCGCGCGGATGCGGGCCTTGTCCTTGCGGGTGGCGGCGCCGACCTGGAGATTTTCGTCGACCGACAGCGAGGTGAAAATGTGCCGGCCCTCGGGGACTTGCGAGATACCGAGCGCGGCGACGTTCTCCGCCGGGGTGCCGCCGATCGATGCGCCGTCGAAGATGATGGTGCCCTGGGACGGCGCGAGGATGCTCGATATCGCCAGCAACGTGGTCGATTTGCCGGCGCCGTTGGGCCCGACGATACAGGCGATTTCGCCTTCGGCGACGGCAAGCGAAATCCCGCGCAGCGCGGCGAGCCGGCCGTAATGGACATGCAGATTTTCGACTTCCAGCAACATCGCTCAGCCCTTGCCCAGATAGGCTTCGATGACGGCGGGATTTTTTTGCACCTCGGCGGGCGTGCCTTGGGCGATCGTGCGGCCGCTATCGAGCACATGAATGCGCTCGCAGACCCCCATCACGACGCGCATATTGTGCTCGATGAGGATCACCCCGCAGCCGAACCGCTTGCGCATATTATCGACCAGTTGCATTAATTCGTCGCATTCGAGGTCGGACATCCCGGCCGCCGGCTCGTCGAGCAGAATGAATTTGGGCGACCGCACCAGCGCCCGGGCGATGCCGACGCGGCGTTCGTCGGTATAGGGCAGCGCGCCGGCGAGGACGTTCGCGCGGTCGGCGAGACCGATCCAGTCCAACAGGTCCATCGCCTCGCGGTGCGCACGCCGGCGGCTCATGCCGAGCCCGACCGCCGCGACCTCGACATTCTCCGAGATCGTCATTTCGCGGAACAGCCGACCGGCTTGAAATGTCCGGGCCACGCCTTGGCGCCGCAGTTTGTGCGGCTTGACCTTGGCCACCGACCGCCCGTCGAGCAAAACGTCGCCCGCGGCGGGGCGCTGAAATCCGGTCATCGCGTTGACCAGGGTGGTTTTGCCGGCCCCGTTGGGGCCAATCAGACCGACGATCTCGCCGGGATGAACCACTTCGTCCACGGTATCGACGGCGGTCAGACCCTCGAAGCGCACGGTGACACCGCGCGCGACCAGCGACGAGGTCTCCGTCCCCGACGCCTCAGTCATGCCGTCGGAGCTCATATTTGAGCGGTTGCACGCCTCGGTCCTCCCTCGCCCACGTCCCATCGCGAGACGCGCGGGCAGCACCCTACTGGGCTGTCGTACCAACGGCGACAGATTTCTTCGCGTCCACCGTTGAGCTGTCGTCTAAATCCCCCAGACTCGGCGCGGAGGGTAGTCGCCGGGGTCGGCTCGGGCAAGCGATGTCGATGGACGCGGTCGGGTGATGTTGGACCGACTGGTCGATGCGCGATGGCGCGGCCAAATGTGGCGACGCTTGCACGGGCGATAATATTGGCTAGTGTGGGCCGAAATGGGAGAGACATCGCGCGCGAAAAAAGAGGTTTGGCGCAACTGGGTCAAGCCGAATGCGGCGGTGAAATTACGGCAGTTCACGGATAAAAAAATGAGGGGTCTGGTTCGATGAAGAAAATTCTAGCTACCGTGCTCACGGGCGTGCTCGGCGCGAGCGCCTTGGGCGTGTTCGCCGCGCAAGCCGCCGACGACGAAGTGGTCATTGGATTTGCGGCATCGTATTCGGGATGGATGTCCGCCTACAGCGGTCCGCCGACCAATGCCGCGATCATCGCCATCGAAGACATCAACGCCGCCGGCGGTCTGCTCGGCAAGACGCTGACCTGGGTCAAGGCCGATGCCAAGACCGATCGTGTCGAAGGCGCCAAGGCGGGCCAGCACGTGCTCAACGAGGGCGCGCAGATGTTGGCCGTCGATTGTGACTATGATTTTGGCGCGCCGGCGGCGCTGGCCGCGAAGAACGCCAATAAGATCGCCATCTTCCTGTGCGCGGAAAGCGTGCTCGCGGGGATCCAAGGCGTTGGCACCAACGCGTTTTCCGCCTCCGTCCTGGCCGCCGTTCAAGGCGCGAGCCTGGCCGAATGGGGAGCCCAAAACAAAGGCTGGAAAACCGCCTATATCCTGCTCGATACCACTATCGAATATAACAAGGGCATCTGCTACGGCTTCGATTGGATGTGGCGCGAGAAGCTCGGCCTCGAAATTCTCGGTCATGACGTTTACTTGAATGGCGATCCGTCGATCGCCGCGCAGATCACCCGGATCAAAAATCTTGCCGCCCCGCCGGATGTGATCATGAGCTGCTCCTACGTTCCCGGTGGTGCGTCGGCGCTGCGCCAGATTCGTGCCGCGGGCATCGAAAGCGCGCTGCTTGGCGGAAGCTCGATGAGCGGCACCTACTGGCTCGATTCCGTGCCTGGTCTGACCGGTCATTATGTGCCGGAACAGGCGTCGATCTACGGCGACGACCCGCGCCCCGAAGTCGAGGCGTTCAACGACAAATACGAGGACAAGTTCGGCGAGCGTCCGAACAGTCAATACACCTATCCCGGCTATGTGTTGATCGAAATGTGGGCGCGCGCGGTCGAACGTGCCGGCACGTTCGATACCGAGGCGGTGGTCGCGGAGATGGAGAAGTTCGTAGACGAGCCCTTCCTGATCGGCACCCGGACCTTCACCAACACCTTGCATCATCAGAACTACGCCCCGTATCTGATCGTCGAGACCACGAACGGCATACCCGCTGTCGCCGGCGAGCACACGATCTCGGAGCCGGTTCCGATGGATGTGCTGTTCGGTAAGCGCTACACCTACATCGCGCGCTAACCGAGAGTTTGTTTTGAAGCCCTCCGTCCCGGCTCACACCGGGGCGGAGACTTCATTTGTGGGACGTATTCAATGACCACGCTTGACGGACGTGTCGCCGCCGTGACCGGTGGTGCGCAAGGGATCGGAGCGGAAATCGCCAAGGCGCTGGCGGCCGCCGGCGCGATCGTCGCCATCGTCAATCGCAGTAACCTCGCCACCGCCGCCACGGTGGTCGCCGAGATCGAGAGCGCGGGGGGCCGCGCCGCCGCGTTTCAAGCAGATCTCGCTAGAGTCGCCGAAATCGACCGGGTCACCGGCGAAATCAAGGCCGCGCTGGGGCCGATCAATATCCTCGTCAACAACGCCGGCGTGTTCAAGCCGCGCCCCATTGAGGAGGTCGACGAGGCCAATTGGGACCGCCAGCTCGACACCAATTTGAAAGGATGCTTTTTCCTCAGCCGCGCCGTGGTTGCCGACATGAAGGCCAAGGGCTGGGGCAAGATCATCAACGTGACGTCGATCGCCGGCAGCGGCGGTTTCCCCAACTCGGCGGCCTATTGCGCATCGAAAGGCGGGCTCAACAATTTGACCAAATCGCTATGTCTCGAGCTCGCGTCGTTCGGCATCAACGTCAACGCCATCGCGCCGGGAAATGTGGTGACCCCGATGAACGCCGATTTGCGCGCCGATCCGGACTGGGCGGCGAAAATGCGCGCGCGCACGCCGACCGGCGAGGATTTTCTTCCCGCCGCCGACATGGCCGGCGCGGTGGTGTTTCTCGCCTCCGATGACGCGCGCGCGGTGCACGGCATAATTCTCCCCGTCGATAGCGGCTGGCGGGCTTGGTAGGAGATCTCGGATGATGGACGGCCAGGCGGCGGCGAAACCGATCGACGGCGTGCAATTGTCGATCCTGAACAATCGGCTCGAGGGGATCGCCCGCAAAATGGCGAACACCCTGCTGCGCACCGGGCGCTCGGGGGTGCTCAATATCGCCCGCGATTTTTCCTGCTGCATCATCACCGCCGACGCGCAGTTGCTGGCGACCGCGGAAAGTCTGCCGATCCACGTATTGAGCGGGCCAGATCTGATGGCGAAATCGATGCTCGAGTTTCATCCCGACCCCAAGCGCGGCGATGCGTACCTGCACAATTCGCCGTATCACGGCTGCTCGCACCCCGCCGATCATACCCTGTTGGTGCCGGTGATGGACGCCGAGGGGCGCCATCGCTACACGGTGCTCGCCAAGGCGCATCAGGCCGATTGCGGCAATTCGCAGCCGACCACCTACATGGGCGCGGCGCGCGACGTCTACGAGGAAGGCGCGCTGATCTTTCCGGCGGTCAAGGTGCAGGAGAATTTCGAGAATATCGGCGACGTCATCCGCATGTGCATGGTCCGCATCCGGGTGCCCGAGCAATGGTGGGGCGATTATCTGGCGATGGTCGGCGCGGCGCGCATCGGCGAGCGCGAACTGCTCAGCCTCGCCGACGAAGTCGGTTGGGACACGCTGGAGCGTTTCACCGGGCAGTGGTTCGATTATTCCGAAAGCCGGATGGTCAACGCGGTGGCCAAGATCCCCAGCGGGAGAGCGACCTGGACCAGCTGCCACGACCCGGTGCCCGGGACCCCCGACGACGGCATTCCGATTACCGTCAAGGTCGATGTCGATGCCGACCGGGGGCGCATAGCGGTCGATCTCACCGACAATATGGACGCGCTGCCGTGCGGGTTGAACCTGTCCGAGGCGTGCGCGCGGACCGCGGCGATGATCGGCGTGTTCAATTCGATCGATCCCAGCGTGCCGAAGAACGCCGGCGCGTTCCGCCGCCTCGACGTCAAGCTGCGCGAGAACGCGGTGTGCGGCATCCCCCGGCATCCGACCAGTTGCTCAGTCGCCACCACCAACGTCGCCGATCGGGTGGCCAACGCCGTCCAGGCGGCGATCGCCGAGCTCGACGACGGCATCGGCCTGGCCGAGGCGGGGGCGATCCTGCCGGCGTCGGTCGGCGTGGTTTCGGGGTACGATCCGGTGCGCGACGAGCGCTACGTCAATCAATTGTTCCTGGCGATGACCGGCGGCGCCGGCGCGCCCGAGGCCGATGCCTGGGTCACCCTCGGCCATGTCGGCAACGCCGGGCTGTGCTACCAGGACAGTATCGAGCTCGACGAAATGCGCCATCCGCTGCACGTACACCAGCGCCGTTTCATTCAGAATTCGGAAGGCGCCGGGCGGCACAAGGGCGGCCCCGGCATGCTCGTCGAGTTCGGCCCGACGCGCGGCGAGATGGAAGTCGCGTTCGTCTCCGACGGCACTTTGAACCCGGCGCGCGGGGTGCGCGGCGGCGGGCTTGGCGGCGCGGCTTATCAGGGTATACGCGATGCCAATGGAGACCTTACGCCGACCGAAAACTGCGCCGTGGTGACCTTGCGGACCGGCGAGACCATCGTCTCGCACTGTTGCGGCGGCGGCGGTTACGGCGACCCGCTGAGCCGCGAGCCGGAGAAGGTCGCGCGCGATGTCGTCGAGGGCTGGGTCAGCCGCGACCGCGCGGCGGATGTTTATGGCGTGGCGGTCGCCGCCGACGGCTCGGTCGATGCGGCGGCTACGGCGCGGCTTCGTCGCTAGTCTTGCGGTGGCGCAACTCCGAAATCACCACGCCGGCGGCCATCAAGGCGAGTGCGATCAGCACGATGAGCGCCGGGGGCTCGGCGAAGATCAAGTACGCCCAGCCGATCGCCGCGATCACGGTGAGATAGTTGAACTGGGCGAAGAACGTCGGTCCCCAGCGGCGCACGATTTCGGCGAACAAGACGATAAAGACCGCATTGACGGCGGCCGCGCCGAGCGTCGGTATGAGGGTCGCGGGATCGCTCGGAACGTAAAATTGGCCAGTGACGATCATCAGCGGCAGCAGCGACAACGCGGCGCCGAGCAGGAAGCCCGCGCCCATCACCGTCGAACTGGTGTCCGGCGGACGAAGAACCACGGCGGCGACGTTGGTGATCGCGAGCATCACCGGAATGATCAAGGTGAGCAGGAACCAGCCGGTCGCGCCCTCGCCGGTGAGCGCGTCCGCCGCGGTCACCACGATGACCACCCCGGCGAATCCGAGCCCGATGCCCGCAAGGCCGAACCCCGACAATCGATCGAGGCGAAACAGCACACTGGCGAAGTAGGTGAAGGTCGGCGACAGCGCGAAGGCGAGCGAGACATAGCCGGTCGGCAACTCGGTGCTGACCAGGGTCACCAACGCCATCGGCAGGCCGAATCCGGTGGCGCCGACGACGATGTAGGCGCGGAAATAGGGCCAACGAAAACTCACCGTCTGGCGGCGCGCCAGCGAGACCGCGTAGAGCGCCAAGCCGGCGATCAGGGTCTGCCAAAAGGCGTGGCCGAGATAGCTCGCGCCGGCACCGGCGGCGAGCTTGTTGAACGAGAACACCAGGCCATAGACGACCGCCGCCGCGACCAACATGGCGATCGGCAGCGGCGCGAGTGTCTTGGTCATCGGTCGGTCTCCCCGGTGGCGATGCGAATATTCGAGTCTAGAGGAATGGTAGCATGAGATTCGCGGTCGATACCGGCGGTACCTTCACCGACTTGTTGATCGAGCAGGACGACGGCACGGTCTCGATGTTCAAGGCCTCGACAACTCCAGACGATCCGATCCTGGGCGTGCTCGACAGTCTGCAAATCGCCGCCGACAGCATGGCCAAGGATCTGGCCGATCTGCTGGCTGAGGGCTCGCTGTTCATTCACGGCACGACGCGGGCGATCAACGCGATCATTACCGGCAATACCGCGCGCACCGCGTTTCTCACCACCGAGGGCCATCCCGATATCCTGGTGCTGCGCGAAGGCGGGCGCACCGACGTGTTCAATTTCACCGTGCCTTATCCCGACCCCTACGTGCCGCGCGCGCTGACCTTTGAAGTGGCCGAGCGGGTGCTGGCGGACGGCACTGTCAGCCGCGCTCTCGATGAAGACGCGGTTATCCAGACCATCGCGCGGCTCAAACCGAACGAGGTCGAGGCGGTCGCGGTCTGCCTGCTATGGTCGATCGTCAATCCGGCGCATGAATTGCGGATCGGCGAACTGCTCGAGGACCATTTGCCGGGAGTCCCGTACACGCTGTCGCACCGCCTCAATCCGTCATTACGTGAATACCGCCGCGCCTCGTCGACAGCGATCGACGCCTCGCTCAAGCCGCTGATGGGAGCCTATATGCGCAACTTGACGGCGCGTCTTAGCGAGGCTGGCTATGGCGGCCGGGTGCTCATCGTCACCTCGGCCGCCGGCGTGATCGACGCCACCGACGCGGCCAACGAGCCGATCCATCTGATCAATTCCGGGCCGTCGATGGCGCCGGTCGCCGGGCGTCATTTCGCCGCCATCGATGCCGGCGCCTCGACCGCGATCGTCGCCGACACCGGGGGGACGACCTACGATCTCAGCCTGGTCAGGCGCGGCCGCATCCCGTGGACGCGCGAGACCTGGATCGGCGGCGAATATCGCGGCCACATGACAGGGTTTCCCTCGGTCGGGGTGCGCTCGATCGGTGCCGGCGGCGGCTCGATGGCGTGGATCGATGATGGCGGGCTGCTCCATGTCGGGCCGCAATCGGCGGGCGCGGTGCCGGGGCCGGTGGCCTATGGCCGCGGCGGCACCGCGCCGACCCTGACCGATGCGTGCCTGACCTTGGGCTATATCGACCCGGCGTTTTTCCTCGGCGGCAGCATGCGGCTCGATGTGGACGCGGCGCGTGCCGCGATCGCCGAGCATGTGGCGGCAACAATGGGCCTCGGCGTCGAGGAAGCGGCGCTCTCGATCGTCAAGATCGCCACCGAGAACATGGTGCAGGCGATCATGGACATCACTATCAATCAGGGCATCGACCCGTCGGGCGCGGTGTTGATCGGCGGCGGTGGCGCCGCCGGGTTGAATTGCGAGCGCATCGCCGCGCGGCTCGACTGTCCGCTGGTGCTGATCCCCGATGTCGGCGCGGCACTGAGCGCCGGCGGCGCGCTGATGTCCGATCTGACGCAGCAGTTCCGCGCCACCCAATTCACCGCCAGCGACGCCTTCGACAGCGCCGCCGTCAATACGTTGCTCGCCGATCTGCTCGCCCGTTGCCGGGCGTTCGCCGATGGCCCGGGCGCCGGCTCGAGCGCCCAGACGATCGAGTTCATGGCCGAGGCGCGGTATCCCCATCAGGTCTGGGAGATCGAAGTTCCGTTGCGCGGGCATGAATTCAAAAACGAACAAGATATTAAAGACTTGGTGTCTGATTTTCATGATACCCATGAAGAAGTATTCGCGATCAAGGATCCGTTGTCGGAGATCGAGGTGGTCGGTTGGTCGGCGCGGATCAGCTGCCGCTTGCGCGATCGGCCGATGGCCGGATTGTCGGAACGCGCCGCCGCCACCGATCTGGCGACCCGGCGCCAGGCCTATTTCGCCGATGTCGGATGGTTGGACGCCACGGTGCGTCAGTTCGATCAGCTCGCGACCGATAGCGCGTTGGCCGGGCCGGCGATTATCGAAAATTCGTTCACCACCGTGGTCGTCGGGCCCGGCGCGACGGTCAGCCGCAAACCATCCGGCAGCCTGGCGATCGTTCCGGCCGCGGGTTGATGCCTTTTAGCGGGTGAAATATGACCGACAAGTCCGTAAACTGCGAAGCTGAGATCACGGCGGCGGTAAACCAAGCCGCGCCGCCAAGAGTGTAGGGAGTCCATACGATGTCCAACGTCGATCCGATCACCCTGTCCGTCGTTCGCGGCGTGCTGGAGACCACCCAACGCGAGATGACTCAGGCGCTGGAGAAGACCGCGCGCTCGAGCGTGTTCAACCTCGCGCATGATTATTCCAACGCGCTGTTCAATCATGTGCCCGAGATGATCATGCAGGGCCAGGACATCCCGATTCACCTGGGCTCGCTGATCCCGGCGATGAAATGCGTCGCCGGATATTTCGCCGACGATATCCACCCGGGCGACGTCATGCTGCACAACGATCCGGCGTATATGGGCTCACATATCATCGACGTTTGTATGTATAAGCCGGTGTTCTACAACGATGAATTGGTATTCTGGACAGTCTGCAAAGGACATCTGACCGACATCGGCGGGCCGGTGCCGGCGGGCTACAATCCCGATGCCACCGAGATCTACGCCGAGGGTCTGCGGATTCCGCCGATCAAGGTCTTCGACAAGGGGGTCAAGCGCTATGACGTGTGCAATCTGCTGCACACCAACATGCGCGCGCGGCGCGACCAGGAAGGCGATTTCAACGCCCAACTCGGCGCGGTCCAGGTCGGCGAGCGCAATCTCATCGCGCTGCTCGACAAGTACGGCGTCGAGCAGGTCCAGGCGTGCATCGCCGAGCTGATGAACATGGCCGACGCCCATATGCGCTCGTTGATCAAGGAAGTGCCCGATGGCACCTATACCGGCCGCGCGCTGGTCGAGGACGCCGGCCACGGCTTCGGCGATCTCGAGATTACCGCCACGGTGACCATCGCGGACGACCAATGCGCGATCCGCATCGACAGCCCGCCGCAAATTCCCTACTTCATCAATTCCTATGAGGGTAACTCGTATTCCGGGGTCTATCTCGGGGTGATGATGTTCGCCCAATTGCCGCCGCCCTATAACGAAGGGCTGTACCGTTGTTTCGACGTCGACATGGGCCCCAAGGGCACCTTGTGCAACGCGGTCGAGCCGGCGCCGCACGTGAACTCGACGACGACGCCGATGGAGACGCTCACCGACGCCGTGCGCCTGGCTTTCGAGGAAGCGGCGCCGGACAAGGTCTCGGCCGGCTGGGGCCACGCCAACGGCTGTAATATCGCCGGCTGGGACACCCGGCACGACGAGGAATATGTGTCGATGATCCTCGCCTCGATCATCTCCGGCGCCGGCGCGACCCCGGTGCAGGACGGCTGGCACGCCTGCGGGCCGGAATGCTGCTTTGGCGCGTTGACCTCGGGCGATGTCGAGTTGCTCGAATATTCCTATCCGATCGTCATTCACCGCTACAGCCTGATGACCGATTCCGCCGGCGCGGGAAAATATCGCGGTGGTTCGGGGACGTGTTGGGAGGTCGAACCGCTCGACAAGCCGATGGAATTCATCACCTTCGGCGAAGGTCGCCGGATACCGGCCACCGGCGCCGCTGGGGCCAAATCGAAAATGATCGAACCCAAGGTCGGGCGTATAGAAATCAGTCGCGAAAACGGTGTCGAGACGATCAAGACCAACATCATCCGGACCATTCAGCCCGGCGAACGCGCCGCCAATATGACTCCTGGCGGCGGCGGCTATGGCGACGCCTATCAACGCGATGTCGCGGCGGTGGTGTGGGACGTGAAAAACCGCCTGGTCTCGATCGAGGGCGCGAGCGAGGACTATGGCGTGGTGATCAGCGACGCCAAATCGCTCGAGGTCGACGAAGCGGCGACCGCTTCACTGCGCGGCACCCCGATGGCGGCGGAATAGTCAACGACAACTTCTGAAGAAGTGAGGGCGCCATGCGCACCAAATATCGCCTCGGCGTGGACGCCGGAGGAACGTTTACCGACTTTGTCTTGACCGACGCCACCGGGTCGGTGCTGCTCAACAAGACCGCGTCGACACCGCATGACCCGACCGAGGCGATTTCCACCGGGCTCGCCTTGATCGCCGAGGAGGTTGGCGAAAGCCCGGCGGAAATAATCTCGCAATGCGACTTGTGCATTAACGGCACGACGGTCGGGCTCAACGCGCTGATCCAACACCGCGGCGCCAAGACCGGCTTGATCTGCACCGCCGGCCATGAGGATTCGATCGAAATCCGCCTCGGTCACAAGGAAGACGGCTACCGTTACGATACCGAATATCCGCCGGCCACCATGCTGGTGCCGCGCTATTTACGGTGCGGCGTGGCCGAGAGGATCGCCTCCAACGGCAAAGTGATGACCCCGCTCAACGAGGCCGATGTCCGCGCCGCCTGCGAGCTGTTTATCGCCGAGGGGGTCGAGGCGGTGGCGATCTCCTTCCTCTGGTCGGTGCTTCACCTCGACCATGAGCGCCGCGCGGCGGAAATCGTGCGCGAAATGATGCCCGACATATTCCTCACCGTCGGCAGCGAGCTTTATCCGCAGATCCGCGAATACACCCGGACCTCGACGGCGATCACCAACGCCTATCTCGGGCCGATCCTGAAAGGCTATGTCGAGGGGATCGACGCATATTTCCGCAACCTCGGCGCGGAGTATCCGGTGCGCTTTTTCCAGTCCAACGGTGGCCTGGCGATTGGCAAGGCGATGACCGACCGCGCGGTCTACGCGATCAATTCCGGCCCCGCGTCGGCGCCGCAAGCCGGGCTCTATGTCTCCGAGCCGTTCGGCTTCGACAATGTGATCACCGTCGATATGGGTGGCACCTCGTTCGACATCACGCTGACCGCCGGCGGCAGCACCAACATCAACAAGGATATCGATTTCCTGCGTTACCGCATCGGGGTACCGATGATCCAGGTGGAGACCCTGGGCGCCGGTGGCGGCTCGATCGGCTGGATCGACAATATCGGCCTGTTGCAGGTCGGCCCGCAAAGCGCCGGCGCCGAGCCGGGACCGGCGTGCTACGGCAAGGGTGGCGAGGATCCCACTGTGAGCGACGCCAATCTGGTGCTCGGCTATCTCAATCCCGACGCCCTGCTCGGCGGCCGCATGAAGCTCGATCGCGACCGGTCGGCGGAGGCGTTGAAGGCGCGTATCGCCGATCCGCTGGGGATCTCGGTCGAGCGCGCGGCGTACGGCATGTTCACCATCGTCAACAACAATATGGTGAACGGGATCCGCCGGGTGACCGTCGAGCGCGGCTACGATCCGCGCGATTTCGTCCTGGTCGCGGCGGGCGGCGCGGCGCCGGCGCATATCACCGCGTTGGCCACCGAAATGGGCATCAAGACCGTGCTGGTGCCCAAGCTTGCCTCCGGCCTTTGCGCCTTCGGCCAGATCATTTCCGACGTCAAATATAATTACATGGCGACCTGTCCGCTGCGGCTCGAGGGCGACGAGGCCTACGCCCAGATCAACCGCATTTTCGAGGAGGTCGAGGTGACCGGCACCGAGCATCTCGAGGCCGACGGTTTCGAGCGCGACCGGATCACGATCAAGCGCAGCATCGACATGCGCTATATCGGCCAGGTCCACGAATGCACCGTCGAGATCGACAATTTCGTTATCGACGCGGACTCGGTGGACACCCTGCGCAACGCCTTCCATGCCCGTCACGAACAGCTCTACACCTATCGCGAGGAGAACACGCCGATCGAGGTGGTGAATCTGGAAAGTACGCTCTATGGCCGGGTCGATCGGCCGCCGTTGCCCAAGATTACCAACGGCGGTGCCGGGGCGGAGACCGTGAAGGCGAAGCGTCCGATGATCTTCTCGGCCGACGGCACGGCGAAAGAAGGGCCGGTCTATGACGGCGGCAGCTTCCGCGCCGGCGCCACCGTGGTCGGTCCCGCGGTGATCGAGGAGGACACCACTACCATCGTCATCGAGCCCGGCTGGCGCGCCGAGCTGCATGAAAGCGGCAGCTTCGTGCTGACCCGCACCGAGACATAGGGAACGAGACATGGCCGTCGAAATCAATTGCGACATGGGTGAGAGCTTCGGGCTCTATACCATCGGCGACGATAAAGGCCTGATGCCGCTGATCACCATCGCCAACGTCGCCTGTGGCTTTCACGCCTCCGATCCCAATCATATGCGGAGCACCGTCCAGCTCGCGAAAAGTCACGGCGTGGCCGTCGGCGCGCATCCGTCGTTGCCCGATCTCGCCGGCTTCGGCCGACGCGAAATGAAAATGGGCCGCGACGAGATGGCCAACCTGCTGATCTATCAGGTCGGCGCGTTGAAGGGCTTTCTCGACGCCGAAGGGATGGCGCTCAACCACATCAAGCCGCATGGCTCGCTGTACGGCATGGCGGCGCGCCAGGAGCATATCGCGCACGCGGTCTGCGACGCGGCGGACGTCTACCAGGTGCCGCTGTTCGGCATGGCGGGGACCCTGCACGAAGAGATCTACCAAGCGCGCGGCCATCGGTTCGTCGCCGAGTTCTACGCTGATCTGTACTACGACGATTCGGGCGGGTTGATCATCACCCAGGTCCACGACGCGGTCGATCCGGCCGATGCCGCGGCGCGCTCGGTGCGCGCGATCGAGGCCGGCGTGACCGCGTCCACCGGTAATGTCGATGTGCCGGTCGGCGCTGACAGTGTCTGCGTCCATTCGGACACCCCGAATGCGGTCGCGGTCGCGCAAGCGGTGCGCGAAGCGATCAAGCCCTTCATGGCCGAGGCCGCCGAATAGTCTCTCACTCAAGTCAGGAATAGACCTGTGTCCAGTCAAATCATGTCGCCGTTGCCCGGCACTTTTTATCGCCAGCCGTCGCCGGAAGAAGCGGTGTTCAAGGAAGTCGGCGACCAGGTCGCGGTGGGCGAAGTGATCGGCCTGGTCGAGGTGATGAAGACCTTTCGCGAGGTCAAGGCCGACAAGGCGGGCACGATCACCGAATTTCATGCCGACAACGAAGATGCGGTGATGGCCGGGCAGCCGTTGGTTACTTTGGCCTGAGCGACCGATGCCGATTGCCAAACTGCTGATCGCCAATCGCGGCGAGATCGCGGTACGCATCATCCGCGCGGCGCAAAAGCTCGGTATTCCGACCGTGCAAGTCCATAGCATGGCCGATGCCGACTCGCTGGCGGTACGGATGGCGGACGAGGCGGTGGAGATCGGCCCGCCGCATGCCGCGAAATCCTATCTCAAGGCGGACGCCATACTCGACGCGGCCCGCGCCAGCGGCGCCGACGCGGTGCATCCGGGCTATGGCTTTCTCTCCGAGAACGCGGAATTCGCCGCGGCGGTCGAGGCGGCGGGGCTGATCTTCGTCGGCCCCACGCCCGAGACCATCGCCCGGCTCGGCGACAAGGCGGCGGCGCGCGCCGCGGCGGCCGCCGCCGGGGTTCCCACGGTGCCGGGCAGCGAAGGAATCGTCGAGGATCTCGCTGACGCGCGCGCCTGCGCCGAGGAGATCGGTTACCCAGTGATGATCAAGGCGTCGGCCGGCGGCGGCGGTCGCGGCATCAAAGTCGCCGAGAACGCCGACGACCTCGCGACCCTGATCTCACAGGCCCGCGCCGAGGCCGAGGTGGCGTTCGGCGATGGCGGGCTCTATCTCGAAAAACTGGTGCGCAACGCGCGCCATATCGAGGTCCAGGTCCTCGGCGACGGTAAGGACGCGGTGCATTTCTTCGAGCGCGAATGCTCGCTTCAGCGCCGCCGTCAAAAGGTTTGGGAAGAGGCGCCGTCGATGGCGCTCGACGACGCCACCCGCCAGGCGCTGTGCGAATCCGCCCTCGGGCTAGCCCGCTCGGTCGGCTATCGCGGCGCCGGCACCCTCGAATTTCTCTATGACGATGCTACCGGCGCCTATTACTTCATCGAAATGAACACGCGGATTCAGGTCGAGCATCCGGTGACCGAGATGGTGACCGGTTTCGATCTGGTTGCCGAGATGATCCGCATCGCCGGCGGCGAGCCCTTGGGCATTGCCCAGGACGATATCCGCCTTTCCGGTCACGCCATCGAATGCCGCATCAATGCCGAGAACCCGGCGATGGATTTCCTGCCCAACCCCGGCGCGGTGACCGCCTATCGCGCGCCGGAGGGACCGGGGGTGCGGTTCGACACCATGCTCTACGAGGGCTATGAAATCCCGCCGTTCTACGATTCCTTGCTCGGCAAACTGATTGTTCATGCCGAGAGCCGCGACCAAGCTATGGACCGGGTCGCGGCGGCGCTCGCCGACCTCACCGTCGAGGGCATCCATACCACCATACCGCTGCATCAGCAGCTCGCCGGCGACGCGGATATTCGCGCCGGCCGTTTTCACACTCAGTTCCTCGAGCCATGGCTCGAGGCCAATCCGATCCCGTCCGACTGATGGGAGCCAGGGAGGCCCACTGCTCATGAAAACTCGCTATTCATTCGGCGGCGACGAGCATATTTTTTGCGAAGTCGATGAAGGCATGTCGCTCGAGGCCTTCTTCAAGAGCCTGTCGATGACCAACGCGGTGCGCGACAGCCAGATCGACGGCGTGACCGAGATCTGTCCCGCCAACGCGTCGTTCCAGATCAAGTTCGATCCCGACAAGATCAAGCCCGACGACATGCTCGCCGAGCTCAAGAAGCTAGAGGCCGAGGCCGAGACGGCGGATCACACGTTGGACACGCGGATCATCGAGATCCCGGTGCTCTACAACGACCCGTGGACGCACGAGACCTTGATGCGGTTTCGCGAACGCCATCAGGACCCCAACGCGACCGATCTCGAATATTCCGCGCGGATCAACAATTACCCAACGGTCGATAGTTTCATCGCGGCGCATTCGGGCTCGCCGTGGTTCGTCTCGATGGTCGGTTTCGTCGCCGGGCTGCCGTTTCTCTATCAGACGGTCGAACGCGCGCGGCAGATCGAGGTGCCGAAATATCTCCGGCCGCGCACCGACACGCCAAAGCTCACGGTGGGCTATGGCGGCTGCTTCGGGTGCATCTATTCGGTGCGTGGCGCCGGCGGCTATCAGATGTTCGGCATCACCCCGATGCCGATCTACGATCCCAAGCAGGAGATCAATTATCTCAAGGATTTCATGATTTTCTTCAAGCCCGGCGATCTCGTGAAGTTCAAATCCGTCGATCGCGACGGCTACGACGCGGCGGTCGAGGAGGTCGAGGCCAACCGCTTCCAGCCGCGCATTCGCGAGGTGAAGTTCTCGCTCGACGAGTTCAACAAGGACCCGGCCGCCACCAACACCTCACTGCTGGAGACGCTCAATGGCAATTAAGGTTCTCGAAGCCGGCCTGTCGACCAGCGTCCAGGACCAGGGTCGCCCGGGCTATTATCATCTCGGTATCCCGATTTCGGGTGGCATGGATCTCTATGCCCTAACCGCGGCCAATGCGTTGGTCGGCAATCCAGTCGACGCGGCGGTGCTCGAGGCGACGTTCCTCGGCCCCGAGCTCGAATTCACCAGCGACGCGGTGGTCGCGGTCACCGGCGCCGCCATGACGCCGCGCGTCGACGGGGTCGATCAGGACAATTGGGCTTCGTTCCCGATCAAGACGGGGCAAGTGCTCAGCTTCGATTTTCTCAAGGGCGGCGCGCGCGCCTATATCGCGGTCTCCGGCGGCATCGATGTGCCGGTGGTGCTCGGCAGCCGCTCGACCTACGCGCTCGGCGCGCTCGGTGGCTTCGACGGACGCGCGCTCCAAGCCGGCGACGAGGTCGCACTCAACACCGACGGCCCCGCGACGCCGGGCAAGAGCGTACCCGAGGCCTTGCGCCGGCAACTCGGCAATCCGGTCGAGCTGCGCGCGCTGACCGGGATTTATTGGCACCGGGTCACCGCGCAATCGGGCGCCGGATTTTTCAACGATACCTGGAAAGTCGCGCCCGAGGCCGATCGCATCGGCTATCGCTTCCGCGGTGGCGCGTCGCTCGATTTCGTCGACCGCGAACAGCCGTTCGGCGCCGGGTCGGACCCGAGCAATATTGTCGACGGCTGCTATCCCTACGGCTCGATCCAGGTGCCGGGCGGCACCGAGCCGATCGTCCTCCACCGCGACGCGGTCTCCGGCGGCGGCTATTTCATGCTCGGCACGGTGATCTCCGCCGACATGGATCTGATCGGCCAGTTGCAGCCGCACATGCCATGCAAATTCATCTCGGTGACCATGGAGCAAGCCTTGGCGGCGCGCGCCGACCGCAACACGATGTTGGCGAATTTGCGCGCGGCGCTGGCCTAGTCGCCGTAATCGATCGGCGTCTTGTGCCAGCCCTCGTCGTGCTTTTGCCAATAGCGCTCTTTTAGCTTGGCGGAAATCGGTCCCGGGCGGTCGTTGCCCTTGATGTGACCGTCGATGCGCGACGCCGGCATCACCCCGCCGGCGGTGGTAGCGGTGAAGATTTCGTCGGCGTCGAGCAGTTCTTGCGCGGTCATCGGGCGGATTTCGACGGCAACGCCGAGTTCTTCGCATAATTCGAACACCGATTTGCGGGTAATGCCTTCGAGCGCGCCCTTGTCCGGGCTGACCACGGTGCCGTCTAGAATCGCGAACACGTTGAACCCCGGACCCTCGGTGACGAAGCCGTCGGCATCGAGCAAGACAGCGGTATCGGCGCCCCGATCGTCGGCCTCGAACTGAGCGCGGATCAAATCGCCCCAATGATAATTCTTAATTGTCGGATCGACCGCCTCGGTGGCGATGCGCTGGGTCTTGGCGATCACCAGATGGGCGCCGCGCTCCTGGACGTCCTTGGCGATGACATCGATCCAGGGCAGCGCGTAAGCAAAGAACTTGTTGGTGAGCAGTCCGGGTTTGCGCGGCATGCCGGGCGCCGGAACCCCCCGGGTGGTGATCATCGCGACATAGGACTCGCGCAGGCCCGTGCGGCGTACGCATTCGGTCAAGATCTCCGCCACCTCGTCCTTGGCATGCGGGATCGACATCCGCAGTCCGTCCATCGAATTCCAGAACCGGTCGAGATGGTCGGCCAAGCGGAAGAATCCGCCGTCCCACACGTGCACCACGTCATAGGTGACGTCGGATTTGTTGAAACCCCAGTCGAGAATCGAGACCGTCACTTCGCCGATCGGCTTATAGGAGCCGTCGGAGAAGCCGCAGCCGGCGGCAAAGCGGTCATCGGAAATCTTGTCGGTGACGGTGGTGATCTCATTCATCGGCCTGGTCCTCGCGATCTTGGTATACCATCGTAGTGGAGCATGAAATCGAGGATGAGAATACAGTGAACAGCGGGAATCCGGCAACGCCTCGCCTCGATGCGTGTCGATAACAAACTGAGTTGTGAGCTGGTCCTGGAAAATCGGACAGGTTGCTAAGGTGTATTCCGCCAGATAATGGAGGAGTACGACGATGGTAACACGACGCCGGTTCACGGCAGATTTCAAGGCGCGGGTGGCGCTGGAAGCGCTGCGGGGCGACGAGACGATCCAGGAG
>JAKZSU010000010.1:0-14874 GCA_047517485.1 Alphaproteobacteria bacterium | reverse complement strand
TACATGACCCTGGAAAGCATCACCCCAAGCGGTCATGATGACTTGATCAGGCTGCCCCAAACAGCAGCCTGATCGATCCGGCTCAACCCGCCGGAAACCGTAAGACGCTCCGAGCTCTTACACCACTTCCTGGGACACGATCCTTAATAGCTCAAATGAGGGACTTCCCGCATGATCCAAATGCACTATGAATCCGATGTTTTTTGCCGCTTCGGCCGCGGTTGATTCGTCCAAAAGTGACGATTTCCGTAACAAATATTTGTTTTGTTAATAGATGTTTATGGAAGTTTCATCAGGTTATATATTGGTTGAAGATGGCGCCATATTCCGCATCAACTTTCCAGGCCCGATGAGCGTATCGCACCCATGACCGCTGACACCGGCCTGAGGGCAATTCGGCGCACCCTCGGACATCGTAATTTCGCGATTTATGTCCCCGGCAATGGGGTCTCCTTGATCGGCACCTGGGTGCAGCGAATCGCGATCGGTTGGCTGACCTGGACGCTCACCGAATCCGGGGCCTGGCTCGGCGCGGTGGCGTTCGCCGATCTGGCGCCGGCGGTGGTGATCGGTCCGATCGGCGGGGTCATCGCCGACCGTTTCTCGCGCATCAAGGTGATCCGCATCGCCCAATCGCTGATGATGGTCCAGGCGCTCGTCCTGTTCGCGCTCACCGCCAGCGGTCTGATCACCATCTGGGCGGTGCTCGCCCTGGCGCTGGTCAACGGCGTGGTCATCGGCTTCAGCCAGGCGGCGCGGCTCGCCTTGGTGCCGAGCCTGGTGCCGCGCGCCGATCTGTCGACCGCGGTGGCAATCAACGCCATCACCTTCAACCTCGCGCGATTTATCGGCCCGGCGATCGCCGGCGCCTTGATCGTGACCTGGGGCACGGCGCCGGCGTTCGCGGTCAACGGCCTCAGTTACCTGGCGTTCCTGTTCGCCCTGTCGCGGCTTCAGGCGATCGACGACGATCCGAGCAAGCGCGCCACCGCCAGCGGCCGGACAGTGCTCGGTGACATCGTCGACGGGCTTAGCTATGCCGCGCATCATACCGGTATCGGCACCTTGCTGCTGTTGATGTTCGGCCTGGCGCTGGGAGTCCGCCCGTTGATCGAACTGATGGCCGGATTCGCCGCCAACGTCTTCAATGGCGGCGCCGAGGCGTTGGCGATTCTCAGCGCCGTGCTCGGCATCGGCGCGATCGGTGGCGGGCTTTGGCTTGCCTTGCGGGTTCGCACCACCGATCGCGCCGGGCTGGTAATGCTGGGGACTGCGGTGTCCTCGATCGCGGCAATCGGGTTCGCCGCCAGCCAGACTCTGTATCTGGCGCTGCCCTGCGTCGCGGTGATCGGATTCTGCCTGGTGGTTTGCGGGGTCAGCACCCAAACCCTGCTGCAACTCGCGGTCGACGGCGCGATGCGCGGGCGCGTGCTCAGCCTGTATGGTCTGATATTCCGCGGCGGCCCGGCGCTCGGCGCCCTGGCGATGGGCGTCGCTTCGGAAGCGGTCGGTCTGCGCTGGCCGCTAGCCGCGGGATCCGTCGCGGTGCTCGTTCTGCTGGTCTGGGCGTGGCGGCGTCACGGCGCGGTGACCGCGGCTTTCGAGGGCGGCGGCGGCGATTAGAGTCTTTCCGGGTTTAATTGAAGCAGATTGATGGGCCAAATTGGTTTTTCGAGGTGGCGCGGCGCGACGGGCGATGCGGCGCATCGGCCGAGCGCCGCCAGCTGCGCGAAAAGCCAATTTGGCCCACCGCAGGCCACACTCCCGCGGCTCCTGGCGTCGTTGCGCGGCTTCGCGTGCGCACCCACATCGCGCGGCACCGCGCGCCTAGCCAGGGGCCGCGGGAGTGCGGTCAATCCGATTCAATTAAGCCCGAAAAGACTCTAAGTTTTCCGCACGGTCTGGTAGGCAAACAATCCGGCGAGCAGCGCGGCGCCCGCCACATCGGTTTCCCAGCCACCGTGCATCAAGGCCAGCGCCGATACCATCGCCAAGGCGCGTTGCACCACGCCCATCCGTCGGCGCAAATAACCTTGCACGCACGACGCCAGCGCGATGATCCCGACCAGCGCCGAAAGCAACGCCTGAAGCACGTCGGCGGCATCGCCGAGCAGCAGCAAGCCCGGGCTATAGACAATGACGAACGGCACCAGATAGACCGCCGCGCCGAGTTTCATCGCGGTCAGACCGGTCGATTGCAAAGGCGTGCCGGCGATCGTCGCGGCGGCGTAGGCGGCGATCGCCACCGGTGGGGTAATCGCCGAGATAATGGCGTAGTAGAAGACGAAGAAATGCGCCGCCAACGGCTCGACCCCGAGCTTGATCAGCGCCGGCGCGCCGAAAATCGCGACCACCATATAAGCCGCCGCGGTTGGCAACCCCATGCCGAGGACGATGCAACTCAGCATCACCAAAACCATGGTCAAGAACAGGCTGCCGCCGGTGAACCCGAGCAAGATCGAGGTGAACCGCAGCCCGAGTCCGGTAAGCTCGATGACCCCAACCACCAGCGCGGCGACGAACAGGGCGGCGGCGATCGGCGCGATGCGGCGCGCGCCGATCTCGAAGCCGTCGAGCAACCGGGTGATCGTCAGCCGGGTGTGGGCGCGGACCATCGAAAGTACGACGGTGGCGATAACCCCGTGATAGGCGGCGGTGAACGGCGTCTTGTGGTCGAGCAACTGCGCCACCACGACGATGAGGACCAGCAGCATATGCAGGTCGAGCTGGATCGACCGGCGCGCCTCGCGCACCATCGCCGGCTCCATTCCGGGCAGGTCGTTGCGCCGGGCTTCGAGGGTCACCATGAAATAGACCGCGAACAGATAGAGAAAGGCCGGCAGCGCGGCGGCGAAAGCGACGTCGGTGAACTCGGTGCCGGTGAAGTCGGCGATCAGGAACGCCGCCGAGCCCATGATCGGCGGCACCAGCTGGCCGCTGGCCGACGCCACCGCCTCGACCGCCGCGGCGAAGCGCGGTTTGAAGCCGGTCTTGATCATCAGCGGAATAGTGAAGGTGCCGGTGGCATAGACATTGGCGGTCGCGGCGCCTGAGATCGAGCCGAACAGCGCGCTTGCGAGCACCGCCGCCTTGGCCGGGCCGCCTTGCGCCCTGCCCATCGCGGCGATCGCGATGTTCATGAACAGTTGGCCGCCGCGCGCCTGCTCCAGGACCGCGCCCAACAGCACGAACATCAAGACGAAGGTGCCGGATATATTGGTGATCGAGCCATAGAGGCCGTCGGCGGTCATAAACAGGTGATCGACCAGACGCATCGGCGGCACCGCGCTCGAATCGAACGGCGCGGGAAAATACGGCCCGAACAGGGCTTGCAGGACAAATATCGCCAGCAGCACGACGAGCGTCAGCCCCACCGTTCTCCGGCAGGCTTCGATGACCAAGACGATTGCCAGCAATCCCGCGACCCAATCGAGCGGCGCGAGCGGCATCACATAGGGATATCGCTCGGCGACGATGTAGGAATAATGGCTGTAGATGTAGACCACCGGCACCCAAGACAGGGCAAACAGCCCCCAGTCCCACCACGGCACGCTGGTCCGCCGGTCGCCGCGCCGCCAGCCATACGCAAGAAATATCATCGCGCAATACATCGCGACGTGCATCGGCCGGAATTTTTGCGCTTCGGGCAAGCCGAACTGGGCGCCGTAAAGATGATAGCCGATGATCGCGATCGATCCCCAGCGCAGCAAGGCACCGCTGAGCCCTTCGAGTCTGCGCTGCCCGGCGATTTCGATCATCGGCGTTCGGATTTACTCGATAACACCGACTTCGCGGTAATATTTGAGCGCGCCCGGATGCAGCGGAATGGGGAAATTGGCTGGCCCCTTCGCGACATCGAGCGCTTTGAAAATCGCGTGCGTCGCGACCAGGTCGGGGATGTTCTCGAAGGTCAATCTGGTCATCGCGTAGACCAAATCCTCCGAAGCATCCTTGTGGGTGAAAAACACGAAGTGCTGCGCCGTCGAGGCGACGTCCTCGGTCTGCCCCTCGTAGCTGTTGGCGGGGATCGTCGCCGGCGAATAGCCGTAGAGCGCGACCATTTGCTCGACCACCTCGGGGGTCATCGACAGGATGCGGACATCGCGGGCATGGGCGATGTCGACGAACACCGGATTGCCGACCACATCGTCGTTGAGGAAGGCCTCGATATGGCCGTCCTTCATCCGCCCGAGCGCCTCGCGATAGGACGAATGGGTGATCGAGCCGCCCCAGGCGCGGATATTGTCGTAGCCGGCGCCATAGAGCCCGAGCAAACGGCTCGCCGCCAACTCACCGCCGGTCCCCCGCGGGCCGGTATCGATCGACACGCCGATTTCGCGTGCCGCCAGATCGGCCAACGACGTGATGCCGGAGCTGGCCAGCACGATCGGGTGAAGCACCCCGGCGACATTGAGATTGAGGATGCCGCGAAAATCCTTCATCGCCGCCTTGAACGGCGCTTCCCCCCGGTGCGCCGCGTGCAGCATCGAGGTGTAACCGAGTGCCGCCGTCGCCAGTCCCGCCTCGACCGCCATCGGATTGGCGATCGCGCCCCCCGGGGTGATGGTGTAGCGCAGGCCGTCGATATTGCGCTGGAACAGATCGAACATCGCGGTGGTGATGATGAACCACGAGCCGCCGATCGAGCCGGCGGCGATGACCTGCTCCGGCGCGTCGGTGGTATATGGCTTGTCCTGCCCCCAGGCGTGCGGGGCGCTTAACGCGAGGCACGCCAACACAATCGCGATCCGCCGCATAGCCTCGCCTCCCCTTGGTGGTCCCACAGCCGTCACCGCGACCTTATACCAGTTTGCAAAACATCCACTAGGCGCGGGCGGGTACCGGCGTCTTGGCACCATCGCGCCGTTTGCGGTCCGCCGCCAAGGGTGGGCAGAGATGCTCGTCGGTGTAGAGCTCCTGGCAGTCGAGGCAGTAGAAGCACTCGTTCATGTTGATCTCGCCGCTCGGCGCGATCGCCTGGATCGGACATTGGCGGGCGCAGAGTTGGCACGGACTGCCGCATTCCGCCCGCCGCTTCAGCGGATTGAATTTGCGCCAGCGCAACAGCCCACCGACCGCCATGGCGGCGCCCAGGGGACAGACGAAACGGCAAAAGAAGCGTTCGACGAACAGACCGGCGATCAACAGCGCCACCGCATAGACGACAAAGGGCCATTCGCGGACGAAATGCAGGGTGATCGCGGTCTTGAACGGCTCGACTTCCGAGGCGATGCCGGCGTCGGTCATCGAGGTGAACGACAGCGCGACCAAGACCGCCAAGACGACATACTTCACCGGCCACAGCAGGCGATGGGTCTGATAGGAGGGACGCCATTCCGGCAGCCGCAATAAGCGCGCGAACTTGGCGAGCAGTTCCTGCATCGCCCCGAACGGGCAGAGCCAGCCGCAAAAGACGCCGCGCCCCCAAATGAAGAAGCTCACGATCACGAAGCCGATCAGCACGACGATCAGCGGATCCGACATGAACACATCGACACTGAAATTGCCGACCAGGCCCTGCAGCCAGGTCAGGATATTGACCACCGTCACCTGCGCGCCGGTGATCCAGCCGAGCCAGACCAGGACGAAGGCCAAATAGGCGGTTCGTATTGCCTTGAACAGCTTCGGCCGCCGGGTGAACCAATCCATGAACACCAGCACCACCGTGAGCAGCGCCAGGGCAACCACCAAAATAACAATGTTGGTGGCTTGCGCGCGCCACGCGGAAATCCAGATCGGGCCGCCGAAGCCTTCGCTCGAGGCGACCGCCTTGGGCCGAACGATGTACGCCTCGGCAAGGGTATGATCGGCGCTGAAGACCGCGCGATCGGTGCCGTTGCGATCGACGATATCCACCTCGAGACGCCACCGCGCGAGCGGATCGATGCCGTCCGCGGCTTTGATCCAGTACAGGCCGACCTGGGTCAGCGGCGGCTTATCCTTGCCCGGCAGAAAGCTGATGTAGCGATAGTTCTCGCGAGTCAGCGGGAAAGTCTTGTCGCCCTGGACGATCCGCACCCTGTCGAGCGTGCCGCTGATCATGAGTTTCTGATCGTCGAACAAATACGGCCCGCGCGCCATGAGAACGACCATCAAATCGCGATGATCGCGGCCGCTGACAAACATGTTGTATTTACGTTCGCCGAACAGGTTGCGGCCGATTGTCGGCGCGGTCACCGGCGCGAAATAGAGATCGATCAACACGTCTTCATCGTCGGCTTCCGCCAAGCCGAGCAGTTCCTGCGCCGACGCCACGGCGGGGTCGTCGACGCCGGTGCCAGCAAGATCCGCTCTCGCGACACGTATTCGCCCGACCGAGCCATCGGCCACCTGGGACGGAAAATCAGCCGAGCGGAAGCCGATCAAATCGACCATCGGTTGATCGCTGAGGCTGAAACCGCGCCCTGTGGAGACCATGCGGGCGGCGTTGAGGATCGCGTCATTGAACAGAACCGCGCTGATCGTCGCGCCGCTGATGCCGTCGATCGTGCCGGGTTCCTTGGCGCGGGTAATACGCACCCGCAGCGGTTCGCGAATATCGACGCCGGGAAACTGCGCGACGAACCCGGGCACCCGCTCGTGCAGCACATAGAGATCGATGATCGGCTCGTGATGCTCGACGATTTCGATGCCGGTCAAGATGCCGTCGAGCCGGAGGCCGACGGCGATGAAAAACGGTTGCAAGGAGAATCCCAGGGAACGGGTGGAATCGATGGTCAGAAACAGATAACCGGCGAGCTGGCCATCGACGAAGACCGGCGCCGCGGGCGGCGATCCGGCGAGCGGCTCGACACTCGATGCGCCCTCGAACAGACGTTGCGCGAGCGCGAGGTTCAGCCAGTCGGCGCCCAGCTGCTTCTTGTTCCACCGCGACAGCGTCTCGTCGGCGCCTTCCGCGGGCTTCTCATAGCCGTCGGGCGACTCCGCTGCCCGCGCGCGGTCGGCAATCGCGGCGGCAAGCAGAATTCCAGCGCAAAGTACGCCACACAAGATTGTCGACAGTCGCTTCATGGGGCTCCGGGCAGTCCGAGATTAGTTCGCATTTTTGGCGCCGCCCTTGCAAAAGACGTCGGCGAGGCGGCGATCGTATTGCGATATCGCGCGCAACGGAAATGATTCCGGTTCTGGCATTGCGCGCCGAGCCGGGTATGCTGCTGCCTGCGAGCACGCATTTGAGTGGGTGGAGAAATAAGCATGCACGATCTGGTCATTCGGAATGGCACCGTCATTGATGGAACCGGGGCAGAGTCGCGCACCTCGGACATCGCGATCAATAGCGAAACCATCGTCTCGGCGGAAGGCCAAGCCGGGCCGGCGTGGCGCGAGATCGACGCCGACGGCGCGCTTGTCACCCCGGGCTGGATCGACATCCACACCCATTATGACGGCCAGGCGACCTGGGATCCGTTGATCTCGCCATCGTGTTGGCACGGCGTGACCACCGCGATGATGGGCAATTGCGGGGTCGGTTTCGCGCCGGTCCGCCCCGACGCCCACGACTGGCTGATCGGCCTGATGGAAGGAGTCGAGGATATTCCCGGCACCGCGCTTGCCGAGGGCATCCCGTGGGGCTGGGAGAGTTTTGCCGAATATCTCGACGTGCTCGACGCCAATCCCCGGGCGATCGATATCGCCGCGCAAGTGCCGCACGGCGCGGTGCGCGCCTATGTGATGGGCGAGCGCGGTGCCGCGCAAGCCGCCGCGACCGGAGACGAGATCACCGCCATGGCGAATATCGTCCGCGACGGCATAGCGGCCGGCGCGATGGGATTCACCACCTCGCGCACCGCGCTTCATCGCACCATCGACGGCGAGCCGGTGCCGGAAATGGACGCGGCGGCCGAGGAGTTGATCGGGATTGGGAGCGTGCTCGGCGAGTTCGACCACGCCACCTTCGGGCTGGTCAGCGATTTCACCGACATGGACGCCGAATTCGCCTGGATGACCAAGATTGCCAAGACCACCGGACGCCACGTCTGGTTTCTGATGGCGCAGACCGACCGAAACCCCGACATGTGGCGCGACATGGTGGACTATTGTCGCGCGGCACGGGCGCAAGGCGCCTCGGTGACCGCGCAGGTCGCCGGCCAGCCGATTGGCATCCTGCTCGGCCTGGAAGCACGGCTTCACCCCTTCGTCACCCGCGACGCCTATAAGGAGATCGCGCATCTGCCGTTGGCCGAACGCGTGGCCGCGATGCGCGAGCCCGCGCGCCGCGCCGCGATCATCGGCCAAGCGGTCGAGCACCACGATCCCATCGGCCGCGCCATCGCCCGCGATTACCACAAGATGTTTCCGCTCGCCGACCCGCCCGATTACGAACCCGGTCCCGAGGCCAGTATCGCGGCGGCGGCGCAACGCGAAGGCCGCGACGCGGCCGAGGTGGTCTACGATCGGCTGCTCGAGGACGACGGCCACGCGCTGCTGTTCTTTCCGATGTTCAATTACGCGTCGGGCAACCACGACACCATCCGCGAAATGCTGCTCGATGAGTCGACGATGCTCGGCCTCGGTGACGGCGGCGCTCATTGCAGCGTGATTTGCGACGCCAGTAATCCCACCTACGTGATGAATCACTGGGGGCGCGACCGAACCCGCGGCGAACAATTACCAATCGAATGGATCGTCAAGCAACAGACCGGCGCGCCGGCCGCGTTTTTCGGATTCTCCGACCGCGGCACCCTGGCGCCCGGAATGCGCGCCGACATCAACATCATCGACTTCGAGACGCTGCGCCCGCGGCGCCCGGAAATCGTCTGCGACCTGCCCACCGGCGGCCGCCGCTTCATCCAGCGCGCCGACGGCTATCTCGCCACCCTGGTCGCGGGATCGGTCACCTTCGAGAACGGCGCGCATACCGGCGCGCTTCCGGGACGCCTAGTGCGCGCCGGTCAAGCGGCGCGGCGCGCGGCGTGATTCCCATCACGACACGAGGATAAAATGGCGACGATCAACAGCCAGCAGATCATTGACTACGGCGCCCCCCTGGCGCCGGGCAGCGCGGACCTGCCGACCCCCGCCGGCACAGAGGTGCTGATCCGGGTGCGCAACTGTGGGGTTTGCCACAGCGACGTCCATCTTCAAGACGGCTACTTCAATCTCGGTGACGAAAAGCAACTGGACGCATCGAGGGGCCGGTCCCTGCCCTTCACCCTCGGCCACGAGGTCGAAGGCGAGGTGGTCGCGATGGGGCCCGATGCCAGCGGCGCGGCGATCGGCGACCGGGTGCTGGTCTATCCCTGGATCGGCTGCGACGCGTGCCCGATCTGCGCTCGTGGCGACGGCCATGTGTGCAACCGGCCGCGCGCCATCGGGGTCAATCTCGACGGCGGTTACGCCGACCACTGCCTGGTCCCCGACGGCAAGTATCTTTTCCCTTACGGCGATCTCGATCCGTCGCTCGCCGCGACCTACGCCTGTTCCGGCATCACCGCCTACGGCGCCTTGTGCGAAGCCGGCGAGATTCGCGCCGACGAATACGTCTTGATCATCGGTCTCGGCGGAGTCGGCATGATGGGGCTCGCCTTTGCCAAGACGATGGTCGACAACCCGCCGTTGGTCGTCGATATCGACCAAGCGAAACGCGACGCCGGGCTTGCCGCGGGCGCGGCCGAGGCCTTCGACGGCGCCGATCTCGCCGCCGCCAAGGCGGTGCGTAAAATGACCGGTGGCGGGTGCGCCGCGGTGATCGATTTCGTCGGCTCCGACAGCTCGTTCGCGTTCGCCAATGCCGCCGTCGGGCGCGGCGGCCGGATCGTCGTCGTCGGCCTTATCGGCGGCAGCATGTCGATGCCCTTGCCGATGTTTCCGCTGCGCTCGCTGACCATAAAGGGCTCGTTCGTCGGATCGCTCGCGCAATTTTCCGCCATGATGGGCCTGGTCCGCGACGGCAAGGTGAGCCCGATCCCGATCGAGACCCGGCCGCTCGACGACGCCGAGAAAAGCCTGCAGGATTTGCGGAATGGGCGACTGATCGGCCGCGTCGTTCTCCAGCCATGACCACCTCAAGGATCGCTCTGGTCACCGGCGGCGCGCGCGGCATCGGCCTCGCCATCGCCCAGGGCCTAGCCGAAGCCGGGCACACCGCGGTGATCGCCGATTTCGATGCCACGGCGCTGGCGGCGGCGGATTTCACCGGCCCCAAGCTGGCCCTCGACGTCACCGACTGGAGCGCTTGCGAGCGCGTGGTGAAAGAAGTCGAGACCGCGCACGGCGCGCTCGACGTGCTGGTCAACAACGCCGGACTCGGCATGGGTCTCATTCGCGACGACCACTTCGCCACGCCGGTCAAAATCAGCGAAGTCACGCCCGAACTCTGGCACGCGCTGTTCGCGGTCAACATCACCGGCCCGTTCCTGATGACCCGCGCCGCGACCCCGAGCATGGTGGCGCGCGGCTGGGGCCGGGTGATCAATATCACCACCAGCTTTTTCACCATGCTCAACGAGGGCTTCGTGCCCTACGGCCCGACCAAGGCGGCGCTCGAATCCGCCTCGGCGATCTGGGCCAAGGAATTCGCCGACACCGGGGTCACCGTCAATGTCGTGGTGCCGGGCGGGCCGACCGACACCCGCATGGTGCCGGCCTCGAGCAAATTCGCCCGCGACGCGCTGATCCCGGTCACCGCCATGGTGCCGCCGATGGTCTATTTGTCCTCGACCGAGTCCAACGGGATCACCGGCCAACGGTTCATCGGCGCGCAGTGGGATGCCTCGCTGGCGCCCGCGGCGGCGGCGGCGGCGGCGGGGGCGCCGGTCGCCTGGCCCGACCTGGTGCAAAACGTCGTCTGGCCATGAGCCGCGCCGAGGCCTAATACCAACTTGAAAAATGAACGACACGGAGGGGCAAGCCATGTCAAATCCCGCGACCGCGCCGCGCCAGGCCGTCGATGACCGCTTCCCGAGGAGCGGCCTCCATATCGCGAAGGCCGCCGATGCGACGTTCGAGACCGGTCTGCGCGGACATTTCGCCTATCGCAACCTCGGCATGGACACGGTCACCGACGGCAAAGTGCAGGCGCACATCATCAAGCCGACACGGCCCTGTTCGGAACCCGGCGACGAGCATATGCATCGGCTCGATTTCCAGATGCTTTACATTATCAGCGGTTGGGCACGCATGTCGTTTACCGGCCACGGCGAAGTCAGACTAGAGGCGGGCGACAGCTGGTATCAAGAGCCGTCTATGCGCCATGCGATGATCGAATATTCCGATGATTTAGAGCTTCTCGAAATCACCATGCCCGCCGACTTCCAAACCATCTCGTTCGACGACTGATCCGTTCGTTCGTCGTTCGGTTTGGCAGACCCCGAAAGATCATGAAACCCGATTTCGATATCCTAATTGTCGGCGCCGGCCCGGCCGGATCCTTGTGTGCGATCCTGCTGGCGCGTCAGGGCTATCGCGTCGCGGTCGTCGCCGCGCCGCGCGGACGCGGCCGCGTCGAAGGCTTTTCCGAGCGAACGGTCGAGATTCTCGCCATCCATGGATTGCGTCATGCCCATGCCGCGGTCGGGCCGATGGTCGAGCGGTTCGCGTCGTGGGCCGGCGAACACGGCGCGCGCAATCGCGAGCACGTCACCGATCGGAGCCGCTTTGATGACGCTTTATCGCAGGATCTCACCGACCACGACGTGACCGTGCTGTCGGCGGATGCCGTGTCGGCATCGACGAAACCGGACTCCGTCGTTGTGACCCTGCGCACCGATGACACCGAGCGGCACTATCATGCGAAGTTCTTCGTCGAGGCGCGCGGCCGGGCCGCGCCAGCCGGGCGCGAGAAAGGTCTGAGCGGACCGGCGACGACGGCGATGGTCCGCCAAGTCGATGGCGCGGTCGGTGACGCGCGAACCGCGGTGGCCGGGTTCGCCAACGGCTGGGCCTGGTTCGTCGCCGATGGCGGCGGCCCGGCGTATTTGCAGATATTCGTCGATAGCCGCGCCGGCTTGCCGAAACGCGACGCCCTCGCCGACTTCTTCGCCTCCCATGTCGCGGAGATCGCCGAAAAAGACGGATGGCTGGAGGGTCGTGGCTTCGCCGGCCCGGTGATGGCGCATAGTTCGGCATCGGTGTTGGCGAAGTCCCCCATGGCGGCCCGGATGATCCGCATCGGTGACGCCGCCTGCGCGCTCGACCCGCTGTCCGGCAACGGTCTGTTCGCAGCGCTCGGCGGCGCGGCGGCGGCGAGCCCGGTTATCCACACCCTGATCGAAAAGCCGGAAAACGATGCCCTGGCGAAGGCCTTCTACGGCGACCGCGTGCGGGATACTTTCGACCGCTTCAGCCGGATCGGCCGGGACTTCTACCGCCTGGAAACCCGCTGGCCGGACACTCTTTTCTGGCGCACCCGCCAAGCGTGGCCCGACGATCGACCGGCGCACGCGGCGCCGCTCTCGGGCCCTGTGAGCTTCGCCTTCGCGCCGGTCGTCGAGGACGGCTTCATCGTCGAGCGCGAAGTCTGCCTCACCCCCGACTATCCCCGCGGCATATGGCAGATCGATCAAGTTCCGATAGCCCAGCTGTTTCACATGCTGGCCGCGTATGACGGCCGTTCGTATCAAGACGCCCTGCCCGAAATTCAATCCCGGCTGGCAACGTCGGCGCGCCAATTGAAGACCGCGGTCGAATGGCTGCGCTACCGAAACGTGCTGGACAAAAGCGATACCATCCAGCTGCAGGGCCGATGAAGGATCTGTGCGATCACCGAACGGCAACCAGACAAGCGTAGTTTTCAGCGGCCGTCGGGTTTTCGATATTGGCTTCCAGATGCGCAAGCGACTTGGGGTCGGAGAACCCGGCCTGACGCAACAGTTCCAAGTGACGATCGATCTCGAAACGGCCCGGCTCGTAGTCCCAGCTGGTGCCGTCGGGTTTGATGAAATCGCCGTTGATCAGCACGCCACCGTCGGGAAGCGTCTCGTAACAGCGGGCATAAACCGCCGCCACCGATCGTTGGTCGCCGAGATCATGCAGCGCCCAGGTGGAAATGATAGCGCCTGGCGTTCGGCTGAGGCTTCGCGGCCAGGTTTGGTCTTTGAGATCGGCCTTGGTCAAGGTAACGCGATGCAATAGGTCGCCAACGGTCTCCTTGGCAATCGCGAAAAAAACGTCCGAAAAATCGACGCCTTCGTAGCTGATCGTCGCATTCCGCTCGAGGATGTGGCGGGCCATGTATCCCGGCCCGATACCGAGTTCGACGACGTGGGGGTTGGCAACGCCGGCCCGGGTGATTTGATCGAGAATCATATCGAAGAGCTGGAGTCGCGGCGCGGTCGGGACAAATCGGTTCGCCCAACCACGACCGAACGCCGCATCGTGAAACTCGTGGCTAGCGCCGATGTAACCGCCCATCGCTGTTTCGCTCGTACATTTTGCTGATTTCCGCTTATCTGTACCGTAACATGTGACGTGATTCCACGACGAAGTCCGTCCGCGGCATGAGGAAAAAACAATGACCAACCAATCTTTCAGGCTGCTTCCCGACGGCGACCCGACAACGGGTATGCAACCATCCGATTTCACCCCACCCGAGACCTTTACCACCGACGACCACCGCGAAGTAAACCATACGTTTTTCGCGACGGCGGACGAGTCTATTCTTTCGGGCGTGTGCGAGTCCGCGCCTTGCAAGGAGGAGATTGAAAGCTACCCGGCCCACGAAATGATGACCGTCATCTCGGGATCGCTAACCGTGACCAATGTGGACGGGCAAGCCGAAACCTTCACCTCGGGCGATTCGTTGTTCATCCCGAAGGGCACGAAGTGCACTTGGCACATCACCGAGACACTTCGAAAATTTTATATGATCGCGACGTGAGGGTGTGCCGACGGGCAGATCCGGAAAAATGACCTAATTCGTGGCTGATTGCCGGACGCGATAGTACAGTCAAGAATTTCGGCCCTCGATACCGATTTGGCCTCGCAGTATCGAGGGCCGATAGTCGGGAAATCCCGCTCTCCCGACCGGTGTACCGCAACACGCGGGCCCCGTCATGGTGCAAACGGACTATATCGGCCTCGGCAATCGTTACGATACGACCGTAATCATGCCATGTACCGATGACGTTGCTTTGTAAGATAAGCGATCCTCAGATTTCAGCTCGTGTGATGCCATCGATATTGGGGATAGGCGGCGTCAGCGCGAAACGCGATGGCATGGGGCACCGCGTTAATTTCGCTATCAACGCGTCGACGATCGATTTTTCCCGAAAACGACAAGGATTAGGACCCGAAGCCATGCCACGAATTATCCTCGCCGCCCTGTTTACCCTGCTCCTCGGCCATCCGGTTGCCGCGCAAGTCGATCCGGCGGCGCCGAAGGAAGCGGTGACGCTCGAAATCAATGCCGATCTGTTGCGCCGCGCCCAAGCCCTGCACATCGATCTTGCCGCCTTGCTGGAAGCGCAGCTCGCGTCGGCGTTTGCCGACGGCGGCGATGCCGCGCCAGCGGCGATGTCTCATTAAGCGCTGATCAGCGCGGCGTTCGACCATTCGAAGGCATGATGTTTGCGCCCACGCTGGTCAATCAGGCGTCGCCGAGCGATGCGGTGCGGACGGTCTGTCAAACAATGCTCGAAGATATCGACAAACTGGCCGGCTACGCCGAGACCCGACAGGCGATGGCGCAACCGACCACGCTCGACGAGGCGAGGGCGCTCGACTAGTATTTCACGGGCCGCTTTCAAGCGATGCAGACCCGTATGGGAGAGGTCGGCGAACAGCTTCAATCAGGTGTGAATGTAGCGCACCCGGTTCCTTGGACACAAGTTTGTCTCACGCGGCGGGCCTGATTGAGATCGCGGCGTGCCACGCCTGACGAGCTTGAGCGGGGCTCAGGTAGCCGTTCTTTTCGACGATCCACTGGGCATTGTAGAG
>JAKZSU010000009.1:0-6743 GCA_047517485.1 Alphaproteobacteria bacterium | reverse complement strand
GGCGCGCTCCCCTATATCCGGTTTGCGCCCATTCTAGCCCTAGTGGGTGTGGGTGTAAACCGGATAGGCAAGGTACAATCTTCCCGTACAACACCATTCCAAATGATACGTTGACCGCTATTGCGGGTTAGGCCTTCGTATTTTTGGACATGCATCGATTGCAGGCGCTTAGCCATTTCCATTGCATAGCAGTTCGTGCACCCTTCGCTAATGATCGAGCAGCCAGCGACGGGATTCCAGGTTGCATCTGTCCACTCAATCCGTGTTTCGGCCATTAGAGTCCTCGCCAAGCAAAAGAAAAAGAGAGCGAAAAGTTAATCGAAACTAAGTGTCTCTTTAAATTAGTATTCGAATTTAGATGTGCTAATCGCAAGTCGTTGCACCTACAGCAATGTTATCTACGCCACTTCATTTAGGTTGTATAACTCGATAATACACTCCTTGACACGTGCGGCAATCGGAATGATATTTCAGACTATAGCTTCTGCTCCTACGGTTTACCGTAGGCCCCTTGGGGTTCCGGCCCCAGGGGTTTTCATTTCCGCCAAGTGAACGTCGAATTTCGAGCCAGTATTTCGCTTCCACGCTTGGGCGCTGGCGTTTCGATTCAAGCGGCCTCGATCATGGCCCCAGCGCCCCCTTACTCCCTCCACCCGCGGGCATTGGGCGGGCACCTTGCCGGCCACCCCCCACCCAGGTATGTAATTCGCCACCGCACCCCACACCGCCGCAAGAAAGGTCTCCGCCATGCCCGCGACCCCGCGCCCGCGCCGCAGCGTGCTTTATATGCCGGGCGCCAACCGCCGCGCGCTCGAGAAGGGCCGCACCTTGCCCGCCGACGCGATCATCATGGATCTCGAGGACGCGGTCACCCCGGATGCCAAGGCGGCAGCGCGCGACAATATTCTCGCCGCCCTTAGCCTCGGCGGCTATGGCGCGCGCGAGCTCATCGTCCGGGTCAACGATCTGGGAAGCGCCTGGGGGCGCGCCGATCTCGAAGCGATGGCGGGCGCCGGCGCCGACGCGATCCTCATTCCCAAAGTCGAGAGCGCGGACGACGTCCACGCCGCCCTGGCGGTCCTCGATGCCGCGGGCGCGCCGGCCGCGCTCGGCCTCTGGTGCATGATGGAGACGCCGCTTGCCATTCTCGATGCCAAATTGATCGCCGGCGCGTCCCCCCGCCTCGCCGCTCTGGTGATGGGCACCTCCGATCTCGCCAAGGATCTCGGCGCCGCGCACACCCCCACGCGGACCCCGCTGCTCACTTCGCTGTCGCTGTGCATTCTCGCCGCCCGCGCCCATGGCCTGGCGGTGCTCGACGGGGTTCACCTCGACCTCGCCGACGACGAAGGCTTCGCAGCCGCGTGCCGCCACGGCCGCGACCTCGGCTTCGACGGCAAAACCCTGATCCACCCCAAGACTTTGGCCGCCGCCAACCGGGTTTTTGCGCCCTCGGATGAAGAGCTCGACTGGGCGCGGCGCATTGTCGAGGCCCACGCCGCGGCCGAGGCGCAAGGCAAGGGCGTCGTCCTGGTCGACGGCAAGCTGATCGAAAACCTGCATGTGGACGCGGCGCGGCGCCTCGCCGCGCAAGCCGAACGGATCACCCAGCTAGAGGCCGGGGCTCAGGCATGAAAAAACCGCCCGGCGCGGACGCCGCGAAGACCAACGCTGGTAATTATTTTGAGGACTTCAGCCTTGGCCAGAGCCTGGTGCATGCTACGCCGCGCACCGTTACCGCCGGCGATGTGTCGCTCTATACCGCGCTTACAGGCAACCGCTTTGCCGTTGCCAGCTCCGACGAATTCGCCAAGGCGATCGGCTTTCGCGCCGCGCCGCTCGATTCGATGCTCGCCTTCAACATCGTCTTCGGCAAGACCGTCAGCGATATTTCGCTCAACGCCGTCGCCAATCTCGGCTATGCCGAGGGCCGGTTCTTGGCGCCCGTCTATCCCGGCGACACCATCGCCGCCACCTCCGAGGTCATCGGCCTCAAACAGAATTCCAACGGCAAGACCGGCACCGTCTACGTCCGCACCAAAGGCACCAATCAGGGCGACGAAACCTTCCTCGAATACGTCCGCTGGGTGATGGTAGCAAAAAGGTTGCCCGACTCACCGGCCCCCGAACCGGTAGTCCCGAGCCTTGCCGATCACGTTCCAGCTAGCGAACTCGTCGTGCCCGTTGGTCTGGACACCTCGGCCTATAGTGTGGCCCGGGCCGGCGCGGCCCACGTTTGGGATGATTATGTCGTGGGCGAGCGGATCGATCATGTCGATGGGATGACCATCGAGGAGGCCGAGCATCAGCTGGCGACGCGGTTGTATCAGAACACCGCGCGGGTGCATTTCGACGCGGCGCGCGCGCAGGGGTCGCGGTTTGGCCGGCGGCTGATTTATGGCGCCCATGTGATCAGCCTGGTCCGCGCCCTGTCCTTCAATGGGCTTGCCAACGGGTTTTGGATCGCCGCGATCAATGGCGGGCGGCATGTCGCACCGGCATTCGCCGGCGACACGCTCTATGCCTGGTCGGAGGTGTTGGCGGTCGATTCGTTGCCTGACCGAAACGATCTTGGCGCGGTCCGCTTGCGCACCCTGGCGACCCGCGATGTGCCCTATGTCGACTCGCCCGGCGAGCACGGCGGGGCCGATGCCGTACTGCTCGATTTCGACTACACCGTGCTGATGCCGCGGCGCCAATCCTGACCCGCGCCCAACTATGTCCGGATCACAGGTTGACTTGGTGGAATCGAGCGACTAGCTAGTTTTAGGGGCCGCGTCTCCATCGCCCCGCGCATCCGCGAGGAGCCCACCATGACCCAGACCGACCGGCCGCTGTCGCCGCATCTGCAAATCTACCGGCCGCAGCTCACCTCCGTCCTGTCGATCCTCCACCGCCTCACCGGGGTGGCGCTGGCGCTCGGCACCGGTCTGCTGGTGTGGTGGCTCGCGGCGGCGGCCGCCGGGCCCGAGGCGTTCGCCGGCGCCAATGGTTTCCTCGGCTCCGTCCTCGGGCGGCTGCTGTTGCTCGGCTGGTCTTTCGCGTTGTTCTATCATCTGTGCAACGGCATCCGGCATTTGTTCTGGGACGCCGGTTTCGGTTACGAAATCGCTACCTTGAATCGCAGCGGCTGGCTGGTGCTGGTCGCCTCGCTCGCGCTGACCGTGATCGCCTGGCTCGCGGCCTACGCCGCGCGGGGCGGATCATGAGCGCCGGCGCCGGCGGCTCGCCGCTCGGTCGCGCCCGCGGTCTCGGTTCCGCCAAGGAGGGGGTCGGTCACTGGTGGGCGCAGCGGGTCACCGCCTTGGCGCTGGTTCCGCTCACCCTTTGGCTGGTGTTCGGTATCGTCACTCGGGTCGGCGCCGGGCATGCCGCGGTGGTCGAATGGATTGCCCAGCCGCTGGTCGCAATCGCGCTGATCCTCACCCTGTTCGCCACCTTCCTCCACGCCAAGCTCGGGGTGCAGGTGGTGATCGAGGATTATGTCCACGGGCCGTTCGCCAAGCACGTCTCGCTGCTGCTCGTCACCTTCGTCAGTTTCATCCTCGGCGCGGGCGCCATCTTCGCCGTTCTCAAGATCGCATTGCGGGGCTGATCAACCATGTCCGATGCCTATCCGATCATCGATCATACTTACGACGTGGTGGTCGTCGGCGCCGGCGGTGCCGGCCTGCGCGCGACCTTCGGCATGGCCGAGAAGGGTCTCAAGACCGCGTGCCTGACCAAGGTCTTCCCGACCCGCAGCCACACCGTCGCCGCGCAAGGCGGCATCTCGGCGGCGCTCGGCAACATGGGCGAGGACGATTGGCGCTGGCACATGTACGACACGGTCAAGGGCTCGGACTGGCTCGGCGACCAGGACGCGATCGAATATATGTGCCGCGAGGCGGCGCCGGCGGTGGTCGAGCTCGAACATTACGGCGTGCCGTTCTCGCGCACCCCCGACGGCAAGATCTACCAGCGCGCCTTCGGCGGCATGACCACGCGTTACGGCGAGGGCACCGCGCAACGCACCTGCGCCGCCGCCGACCGCACCGGCCACGCGATCCTGCATACGCTCTACAGCCAGGCGCTGCGCCACCAGGCCGAATTCCTGATCGAATATTTCGCCCTCGACCTGATCCTCGACGACGACGGCGTATGCCGCGGGGTGATGGCATGGAACCTCGACGACGGCAGCATTCACCGCTTTCGCGCGCACCAAGTGGTGATCGCGACCGGCGGCTACGGGCGGACCTATTTCTCGTGCACCTCGGCGCATACGTGCACCGGCGACGGCAACGCGATGGCGCTGCGCGCCGGCCTGCCCAACCAGGACATGGAGTTCGTCCAGTTCCATCCGACCGGGATTTACGGCGCCGGCTGCCTGATCACCGAGGGCGCGCGCGGCGAGGGCGGCTACCTGACGAATTCGGAAGGCGAGCGATTCATGGAGCGCTACGCCCCCTCGGCCAAGGATCTCGCCAGCCGCGACGTGGTCAGCCGCGCGATGACCGTCGAGATTCGCGAGGGCCGCGGCGTCGGCGCCGAGGGCGACCACATCCACCTCCATCTCGAACATCTCGATGCCGATCTGATCGGCGAACGCCTGCCGGGCATCGCCGAGACCGCGAAAATCTTCGCCGGAGTCGACATCACCAGCGAGCCGATTCCGGTGCTCCCCACCTGTCACTACAACATGGGTGGCATACCAACTAATTATCGCGGCGAAGTGGTGACGGTGAAAGACGGCGACCCGGACGCGATCGTGCCCGGCTTGATGGCGATCGGCGAGGCGGCGTGCGTCTCGGTGCATGGCGCCAACCGATTGGGCTCGAATTCGCTCTTGGATCTGGTGGTGTTCGGCCGCGCCGCGGCGATCCGCGCCGCCGAACTGGTGACCGCCGGCGCCACCCATCGGGACCTGCCCAAGGGCGCCGGTGAGGCCGCGCTCGAACGTCTCGACCGGCTGCGCCACGCCAAGGGCGGCACGCCGACGGCGGTCATGCGCCTGGAGATGCAAAAGGTGATGCAAAGCCATTGCTCGGTGTTCCGCACCGGCGAGGTGTTGAGCGAAGGCGTCGAAAAGCTCGACAAATTGTGGCACAGCCGCCACGACATCGCGGTCTCCGACCGCTCGATGGTATGGAACTCGGACCTTGTCGAAACCCTCGAGTACGACAATCTTCTGTATCAGGCGGTGGTCGGCATGACCTCGGCGCGCAATCGCGAGGAGAGCCGGGGGGCGCACGCGCGCGAGGATTTCGCCGACCGCGACGACGTCAACTGGCACAAGCATACGGTCGCCTGGTTCGGCGAGGACGGCAAGCCACGGCTCGATTACCGCCCGGTGCACATGGAGACCTTGACCGACGAGATCGACACCATCCCGCCCAAGGCGCGGGTCTATTGACCGGCGCTACTGCCGAGACCACAGATATTTTCGAGGACTGATCGATGGCCGAATTCACCCTTCCCGCCAACTCTAAGGTTAGCGTCGGGAATACCCACGCGGCGCCGGACGGTGCTGCCAACTTGCGCGACGTCGCGGTCTATCGCTGGAGCCCGGATGATACGGAAAACCCGCGCATCGACACCTATCAGGTCGATATGGACACCTGCGGGCCGATGGTCCTCGACGCGCTGATCAAGATCAAGAACGAGATCGACCCGACCCTGACCTTCCGCCGTTCGTGCCGCGAGGGGGTGTGCGGCTCCTGCGCGATGAACATCGACGGCACCAACACGCTAGCGTGCACCAAGGATCTCGACGACATCGACGGCGCGGTGAAAGTCTATCCGCTGCCGCACATGCCGGTGGTCAAGGACCTGGTCTCCGACCTCAATCACGCGTACGCGCAGTACGCGTCGGTGAAACCGTGGCTGCAGGCGGATTCGCCGCCGCCGCCCGACGCCGAGCGCACCCAGTCGCCGGAGGAGCGCAAGCAGCTCGACGGTCTCTACGAATGCATTCTGTGTTTCTGCTGCTCGACCTCGTGCCCGAGCTATTGGTGGAATTCGGATCGTTATCTTGGGCCGGCGACACTGCTTCAGGCCTATCGCTGGATCGTCGACAGCCGCGACGAAGCCGCCGGCGAACGCCTCGATGAGCTCGAGGACCCGTTCAAGCTCTATCGCTGCCATACCATCATGAACTGCACCAACACTTGTCCGAAGAGCCTTAATCCGGGCAAGGCGATCGGCGAGATCAAGAAGCTGATGGTCGAGCGGCGTTAGCAACACCACATATTATTATGCCGGGACTTTCGCGGCGCCATTTTTCGATCGGTAATCGGTAGGCGGCTTAAGGGACTCCCGCGGAACGGCCGAAAGGAACGGTTGTCATTCTCACGAATGCTCGACGCTGCTCTCCATCATACCGAACTGCGATGAGTAGGACTCATCGCGGTTCGTATTGCGTTCAAGCGCCACGCGGGCTTGCCTCGCATAAGCTCGGGCGCGCGGTCGCGCTTGCCGGCCTGCGCATCGTGCAGTCCGGATGTTTAAAGGGCGTTCAAGCGCCACGCATGCTGGCCTCGCATAAGCTCGGGCGCGCGGTCGCGCTTGCCGGCCTGCACAGCGTGCAGTCCGGATGTTTAAAGCGCGTTCAGGCGCCACGCGGGCTGGCCTCGCATAAGCTCGGGCGCGCGGTCGCGCTTGCCGGCCCGCACAGCGTGCAGTCCGGATGTTTAAAGGGCGTTCAAGCGCCACGCGGGCTTGCCTCGCATAAGCTCGGGCGCGCGGTCGCGCTTGCCGGCCTGCAC
>JAKZSU010000008.1:0-17131 GCA_047517485.1 Alphaproteobacteria bacterium | reverse complement strand
TGGACGAGCCAAGCTCGCCCGCATTTACCACAGGCCCATCAACAGCAACTTTCTTCTCAAAATTATCGGTCATGTTCCGGTCCTCCTTGGACACTTCGATTAAGCCAATTCTGTGTCCAAGGAAATCGGGTCCGACTCAACATTGCTTAATTTGAAACCCGACTTTTCAAGGCAATTCATGGAAGATCTCTTTAACAACATCGATCAATCGTTTCTCACACCCTATTTCGAAGGCCTCTACAAGGCCGGCCTCCGCGATCCCGACCAGGCGGCGGCGGACTGACCGACGGATTCACCGCGACCATCGCGATAATCACGGTTACGCCGGCATGCGGCGATCAACCACGCGCGCGCCGCGCCGGGCTGGTTCATCGCGCCAATTGGCGTATGCTGGCAGCCAAATCCATATCTTCAGGGAGGGAATCATGCGCACCGGACCAGCATTTGTTCTGTTGATCGTCGGCCTGGTTATCGGCGGAGTCGTCGGGCACTTCGTGATTGTGCCGGAGAGCGGCGGCGAGATGGCGGCGACCGAAGAGTCCGCCGGCGGCCTTGGCGCGCCGGTGCGGTGGAAAATGGCGAGCTCGTTCGCCGCGACAATGCCGATCCTCGGGCCCTCGATCATGACCTTCCTCGACAATCTGGAGACCGTGTCGGCCGGTAACATGTCGATCAAGTTTTACGAGCCCGGCGCCTTGGTGCCGGCGCTCGAGGTGTTCGACGCGGTCTCGTCCGGCTCGGTCGATGTCGGCTTTTCGACTCCCGGGTTCTGGGCCGGCAAGGAGCCGGCGCTGCAGCTGTTTGCCGCGGTCCCGTTCGGCCCCGCGGCGGCCGAATATATGGCCTTTCACTATCATGGCGGTGGCAAGGAGATGCTCGACGAGCTCTACGCCGCGCACAACATCAAGGGCCATCTGTGCGGCCTGTTCGCGCCCGAGGCATCGGGTTGGTTCCGCGAGGAAATCAAGGGACCGGAGGATCTCAAGGGCCTGAAAATGCGCTTTTTCGCGCTCGGCGCCAAGGTGATGGAGAAACTTGGCGTGTCAACGCAGTTGCTCGCGCCGGGCGACATTTTTCCCGCCCTCGAACTCGGCACCATCGATGCCACCGAGTTGGCGAGCCCGGCGATCGACCGCAATCTCGGTTTCTACCAGATCGCCAAGCATTACTATTTTCCCGGCTGGCATCAGCAGTCGACCTGGGTCGAGCTGATGGTCAATCTCGACAAGTGGAACAGCCTGACCCCGGCGCAGCAGAGGGTGTTCGAAACCACCTGCGGTGACATGGTGCGGATGACCATCGCTCACGGCGAGGCCGATCAGGTGCCGGCGCTCGAATTCCTCGCCGGCGAAGGTGTGACATTCCATGAATGGTCGCCGGAGATGCTGGCGCTGTTCGAATCGGCATGGACCGAGGTGGTGGCCGAGGAAGCGGCGAAGGACGAGAAATTCGCCGCCGCGTGGGCCTTGCTCAGCGAGTTCAGGACCCGTTATGCGATCTGGGCTGATCTCGGGTACTTGAAATAGGTACGGCATCCGGGCATGTAGGGCGCGAAACTTGCGGGGCGGTTAAGAGGATTCTAAAATGACCGAAGCACTTCACCATTTCATCAATGGCCAGAAGGTGGCCGGCGACGGCGGCCGTACCGGCCCGGTGTTCAATCCGGCGACCGGCGAGCAGACCAAGGCGGTGCCCCTGGCCAGCGCGGCGGAGGTTCGCAAAGTGGTCGAGATCGCCCGTGATGCGCTGCCCGGATGGGCGGCGACCACGCCGATCGCCCGCGCCCGCATCATGTTCAAGCTCAAGGTGCTGATCGAGGACAATATGGACGCGTTGGCGGAAGCGGTGTCGTCGGAGCACGGCAAGACCATCCCCGACGCCAAGGGCTCGATCACCCGCGGCCTCGAGGTCGTCGAGTTCGCCTGCGGCATTCCGCATTTGCTGAAGGGCGAGTTCACCGAGGCGGTGGGCACCGGTGTCGATAGCTATTCGATGCACCAACCGGTCGGCGTCTGTGCCGGCATCACGCCGTTTAATTTTCCCGCGATGATCCCGCTGTGGATGGCGCCGATGGCGCTCGCGTGCGGCAACACTTTCATCATGAAGCCGTCGGAGCGCGACCCGAGCTGCCCGCTGCTGCTCGCCGAACTGTTCCACGAGGCGGGGATCCCCGACGGCGTATTCAATGTGGTGAATGGGGATAAGGAAGCGGTCGACGCGCTGCTTACCGACGCGGACGTGGCGGCGATCAGTTTCGTCGGCTCGACGCCGATCGCCGAATATGTCTATACCACCGGCGCGGCGCACGGCAAACGGATGCAGGCGCTGGGCGGCGCCAAGAACCACATGGTGGTGATGCCCGACGCCGACCTCGACCAGGCCGCCGACGCGCTGATGGGCGCGGCCTATGGCTCGGCCGGCGAGCGCTGCATGGCGGTCTCGGTGGCGGTCGCGGTCGGCGGCACCGCCGAGCCGCTGATCGAGCGGCTCAAGCCGCGCATCGAAAGTCTCAAGATCGGGCCGTATACCGATGCCGACGCGGATATGGGGCCGATCGTCAGCGCGGCGGCGCTGAGCAAGATCAAGGGTCTGGTCGATTCCGGGGTCGAACAAGGCGCCGATCTGGTGGTCGATGGTCGCGACTATTCGCTGCAAGGCTACGAGGACGGCTATTTCATGGGCGGGTGCCTGTTCGACAAGGTCACCCCCGACATGGATATCTATAAGCAGGAGATCTTCGGGCCGGTGTTGTCGGTGGTTCGCACGCCGGACTACGAGGCCGCGCTCGATCTGGTGGTGAACAACGAATACGGCAACGGCGCGGCGATCTTCACCCGTGACGGCGACGCGGCGCGGGATTTCGCGGCGCGCGCCAATATCGGCATGATCGGGGTCAATGTGCCGATACCGGTGCCGGTGGCGTATCACAGCTTCGGTGGGTGGAAGCGGTCGAAGTTCGGCAACTCCAACACCTACGGCATGGATAGCGTGCGTTTCTATACCCAAATCAAGACGGTGACCGCGCGCTGGCCGTCGGGGATACGCCAGGGCGCCGAGTACACGATCCCGACGCTCCAGTAGCGCGGCCTTGACCGACGGGCCGATCGCCGGCTATCGCGCGCTGTTGCGCGCCGGCGATCTGCGCCCCGATCCGGCGCAGGAGCTGGCGGCGGAAAAGCTGCAGACGCTGCACCGTCATCTCAAGGGATACCAGCCGCCGGCCAAGCAGGGCTGGCGCCACCGGCTCGGGATCGAGCGGGCGGCGACCCCGCCGCAGGGGCTTTATCTCTATGGCGGGGTGGGGCGCGGCAAGACCATGATGATGGACTTGTTTTTCGACGGCGCGCCGGTCGAGCGTAAGCGGCGCACCCACTTTCACGCCTTCATGGCCGAGGTTCACGGCCGGATTCACGACTGGCGCCAAGACGGGCGCGAACACGGGTTCCGCGCCGGCGCCGATCCGATTCCGCCGCTCGCCGCGGCGATCGTCGAGCAGGCGTGGTTGCTGTGTTTCGATGAGTTCGAAGTGCTCGACATCGCCGATGCGATGATCCTCGGCCGGTTGTTCACCACCCTGATCGAGGACGGCGTGGTGGTGGTGACCACGTCGAACCGGCCGCCGCGCGAGCTCTATCTCGATGGTCTGCAGCGCGATCGCTTCGAGCCCTTCATCGCTCTCGTCGAGGATCGCTTCGACGTGCTTCATCTCGACGGCGAAGTCGACTATCGCCTCGATGGATTGCGCGACGCGGCGGTCTATTTCACCCCGTTGGGGGCGGCGGCGGAGCGCGCGCTCGACGACTCGTTCGCGAGACTTGCCGGCGGCGCCCAGGCGGTTACCGAGACCATCATGGTGCGGGGGCGCGACGTGGCGGTGCCGGCGGCGAATCGCGGTATCGCGCGCTTCGGCTTCGCCGATCTCTGCGAACAGGCGCTCGGCGCCGCCGATTATTTGGCGATCGCGCAGCGCTATCACACGGTGGTTTTATCGGGCCTGCCGCGGTTGGCGCCGGAGCAGCGTAACGAGGCGCGGCGCTTGGCGATGCTGATCGATATTTTCTACGACCACGCGGTCAAACTAATCTGTAGCGCCGACGGCCCGCCCGAATCGCTTTATCCTCACGGCACCGGCGCGTTCGAGTTCAAACGCACCGCCTCGCGCCTGATCGAAATGCAGACAGGTGACTATCTCGGTCGCCGACACCAGATCTAATCCCACCAGTCCTTACTCGGAGTGATCCCAGATGGCCCGCAACAAAATCGCGCTGATCGGCGCCGGCAATATTGGCGGCACGCTCGCCCATCTTGCCGCGATCAAGGAACTCGGCGATGTCGTCGTGTTCGACATTGTCGACGGCCTGCCGCAGGGCAAAAGCCTCGACCTCGCGCAATCGGCGCCGATCGAGGGCTTTGACGTCGATCTCAAGGGCGCGAGCGGCTACACCGCGATCAAGGGCGCCGACGTGGTCATCGTCACCGCCGGAATCGCTCGCAAGCCGGGCATGAGCCGCGACGATCTGATCGGGATCAATACCAAGGTGATGCAGGCGGTCGGCACCGGGATCAAGAAACACTGCCCGAAAGCGTTCGTTATCTGCATCACCAATCCGCTGGACGCCATGGTCTGGGCGCTGCGCGAGGCCTCGGGCCTGCCGCCGCACATGGTGGTCGGCATGGCCGGCGTTCTCGACTCGGCGCGCTTCCGCCACTTCCTCGCCGAGGAGTTCGACGTCTCGGTCGAGGACGTCACCGCCTTCGTGCTGGGGGGACACGGCGATACCATGGTGCCGTTGACGCGCTATTCGACGGTCGCCGGCATTCCGCTGCCCGATCTGGTCAAGATGGGCTGGACGAGCAAAAAGAAATTGGACGCGATCGTCCAGCGCACCCGCGACGGCGGCGCCGAGATCGTCGGCTTGCTGAAGACCGGCTCGGCGTTCTATGCGCCGGCATCGGCGGCGATCCAGATGGCCGAGAGTTATCTCAAGGACAAAAAGCGGGTGCTGCCGTGCGCGGTGAATCTGACCGGACAGTATGGCGTGCGCGGCATGTACGTCGGAGTCCCGGCGGTGATCGGCGCCAAGGGGGTCGAGCGGGTGGTCGAGATCGCGCTCAACCGGTCGGAAAAGAAACAGTTCGACAAATCGGTCGATGCGGTGCGTGGGCTGATCGCGATCGTGCGTAAGATGATGCGCAAGGCGGCGGCCAAGCCGACGCCGAAACGCGTCGCCGCCAGGCGCAAGCCGGCGGGTCGTGCCGCCGGCGCTCGGCCCAAGGCGAAAAGCGCGGGGCGGCGCGGCCGCTAACTGGGCAAGCGCGCGGAAAATGGTTCGGAGCCGGTCACTTGGCCACGGGCGATAACGTGATACATCACTCCAATCGAGTCTTTGGTGGGGCAACCGTGCCTCGAGCGTGGGAACTGCATGAATATTCATGAATATCAAGCGAAGGCATTGCTCGCTAAGTATAGCGTCGCGGTACCGCGTGGACATGTCGCCTATACGCCGGCGGAAGCGGAAGAAGCGGCGCGCGAACTGGGCGGACCGGTGTGGGTGGTCAAGGCCCAGATCCACGCCGGCGGGCGCGGCAAGGGCGGCGGCGTCAAGGTCGTAAAATCGATCGGCGAGGTGTTTGAGGCCGCCAAGGACATGATCGGCATGAACCTGATCACCCACCAGACCGGGCCGGCCGGCAAGGAAGTCAATCGGGTCTATATCGAGGAGGGCTGCGACATCGCCCGCGAGCTCTATCTCGGCGTTCTGCTCGATCGCGAGACCAGTCGGGTGACGATGATGGCGTCGACCGAGGGCGGCATGGATATCGAGGAAGTCGCCGCGAACACCCCGGAAAAAATTCTTAAAGTCGCGATCGATCCGATCAGCGGCATGCAGCCGTTTCATGCCCGCCGCCTGGCGTTCGGGCTCGGCCTCGAAGGCAAGCAAGTCGGTGCGGCGACCAAGTTCATGCTGGCGATTTACAAGGCCTATATCGATTCGGACTCGAGCCTGCTCGAGATCAATCCGCTCGTCGTTACCGGCGACGGCCAGATCATCGCCCTCGACGCGAAGATGAATTTCGACGATAACGCGCTGTATCGCCACGCCGACATCAGCGAGTTGCGCGATGAGACCGAGGAAGATGCGCGCGAACGCGAGGCGGCGCGCCACGACCTCAATTACATCAAGTTGGACGGCAATATCGGCTGCATGGTCAACGGCGCCGGGCTTGCGATGGCGACGATGGACATCATCAAACTGTTCGGCGGCGCGCCGGCGAACTTTCTCGATGTCGGCGGCGGCGCCACCGGTGAGCGGGTCACCGAGGCGTTCAAGCTGATCTTGTCGGACCCCGATGTCGAAGGCGTGCTGGTGAATATCTTCGGCGGCATCATGCGCTGCGACGTAATCGCCGAGGGCATCGTCAACGCCGCCCGGGTGGTCAGTCTCCAGGTGCCGTTGGTGGTCCGTCTCGAGGGCACCAACGTCGATCTCGGCAAGAAAATCCTCGCCGACTCGGGCCTGCCCATCGTCTCCGGCGACGATCTCGGCGACGGGGCCGAGAAAATCGTTCACGCCGTGAAGGAAGTCGCCTGATGTCGGTTCTGGTCAACGCGGATACCAAGGTCATCTGTCAGGGCTTTACCGGCAGACAGGGAACCTTTCATTCCGAGCAAGCGATCGCCTATGGCACGCGCATGGTCGGTGGCGTGACCCCGGGCAAGGGCGGCACGCAGCATCTCGATTTACCGGTCTTCGATACCGTGCACGACGCGGTGGCGCAAACCGGCGCCGATGCCTCGGTGATCTATGTGCCGCCGCCGTTCGCGGCCGACGCCATTCTCGAGGCCGTCGATGCTGGAATCGCGCTCGCGGTGTGTATTACCGAGGGCATTCCGGTGGCCGACATGGTGCGGGTGAAACGCGTTCTCGCCGACTCGGAGACCCGCCTGGTGGGGCCCAATTGTCCCGGTGTGATCACCCCGGGCGAATGCAAGATCGGCATCATGCCGGGCCACATTCACAGCGCCGGCAAGATCGGCGTGGTTTCGCGGTCGGGCACCTTGACCTACGAAGCGGTCGACCAGACCACCGCCGCCGGCCTCGGACAGACCACCTGTATCGGCATCGGCGGCGATCCGGTCAACGGCACCAATTTCATCGATTGCCTGGACATGTTCCTCGGCGATCCGGCGACCGAGGGGATCATCATGATCGGTGAAATCGGCGGTTCGGCGGAAGAGGAAGCGGCGGAGTTTCTCAAATCCTCGTCGACCAAGAAGCCGGTGGTCGGCTTCATCGCCGGGGTGACCGCGCCGCCGGGCCGACGGATGGGCCATGCCGGGGCGATTATCGCCGGCGGCAAGGGCGGCGCGGCGGAAAAGATGGACGCGCTGCGCTCGGCTGGAGTGACGGTTGCGGACTCGCCCGCAAGCCTCGGCAGCACCATGTTAAAGGCCATGCAGGGCTAATTCGGTTCAGGCGATCCCGACCCCCTGCGCAACCGTATTGATTCCGGCAACGGCCGGACCCACAGGGTGAGGCGGGAAATGGCGACACGGCTCGACGACTTGTCGTTCCTCAGCGGGGCCAATTTTGGCTTCATCGAGGAACTCTACGAACGCTACCGTGCCGATCCGGCGGCGGTCGAACTCGACTGGCGCGACGTCTTCAATGATCTCGACCGCGAGCCGGCGACCCTGGCCGGCATGGCGGATGCCGCGGGCCTGGGCGCCGAGGACGTGCTGGCGCGCACCCGCGACAGTCTGAGAATTCTGATGCTGATCCGCGCCTATCGGGTGCGCGGTCATTTGATCGCCGATCTCGATCCGCTCGACCTCGACGGTCAAAAGCATCACCCCGAACTCGATCCCGCGACCTATGGTTTCGCCGACGCCGATTATGATCGCGACTTTTTTCTCGACGGCGTGCTCGGCCACCAGACCTCGACGTTGCGCCAGGTGCTGGAGATCGTCAAGCAGGTCTATTGCTCGAAGATCGGCATCGAGTTTATGCATATTCAGTATCCCGCCGAAAAGTCGTGGCTCCAGCAACGGGTCGAGAACACCCTCAATCGCACCCGCTACAGCAACGAGGAGAAACTCGAGATTCTGTCCCAGCTCGACACCGCCGAAGGGTTCGAGCAGTTTCTGCACGCCAAGTATCCCGCTACCAAGCGGTTCTCGATCGAAGGCGCGGAAACCTTGGTGCCGGCGCTCGAGGCGATCATCCGCGTCTCCGCCGGACATGGTGTCGAGGAAGTGGTGTTCGGCATGCCGCACCGCGGCCGAATCAATATTCTCACCACGGTGATGGGCAAGCCCTATATCCACGTCTTCTCCGAGTTCCAAGGCGGCGCCTCGACCCCGGAGGACGTGCTTGGTTCGGGCGACGTCAAATATCATCTCGGCACCTCGACCGACCGGGAGCTGCCCGACGGGCGCAAAATTCATCTGTCGATGACCCCCAATCCGTCGCATCTCGAATGGGTCAATCCGGTGGTCATGGGCCGCGTTCGCGCCAAGCAGGGCGTGATCGGCGACGCCAAGCATAAGCGGGTGATGAGCGTGCTCATGCATGGCGACGCGGCGTTCGCAGGGCAGGGCATCGTCGCCGAGACTCTCGGCATGTCCGAGCTGCGCGGCCATCGCACCGGCGGCACCTTGCATATCATCGTCAACAATCAGATCGGGTTCACCACCAGCCCGAAATATTCGCGGTCCTCGCCGTATCCCTCCGACGTCGCGAAAATGGTCCAGGCGCCGATCATCCACGTCAACGGCGACAACCCGGAAGCGGTGGTTCACGCGGCGACATTGGCGGCGGATTTCCGCCATCAGTTCGGCCGCGACGTGGTGCTCGACATTTTCTGTTATCGCCGTTATGGCCATAACGAAGCCGACGAGCCGGCCTTCACCCAGCCGCTGATGTACAAACGGATCGACGAGACGCCGACCACCCGCCGGCTCTATACCGAGAAGCTGGTCGGCGAAGGCGTGCTGACCGCGCCCGAGGCCGACAAACGGCTCAAATCCTTTCAAGAGATGCTTGCCAAGGCCTTCGAAGAGGCGCGCGACTATTCGCCGCAAAAAGCCGATTGGCTGGAGGGCGAGTGGGCCGGGTTCACCGTCGCTCCGGAAGGCGACCGACGTGGCAAGACCGGCGTCGCGATGACGCGGCTGCGCGAAGTCGGCGCGGCGCTATGCCATTATCCCGAGGGGTTCAACGCCCACCGCAAGATCGATCGATTCCTCGGTCAGCGGCGCAAGGCGATCGAGACCGGCGAGGGCATCGACTGGGCGACGGCGGAGGCATTGGCGTTCGGAACCCTCCTGACCGACGGCCATACGGTGCGCCTCAGCGGCCAGGACTCGGGGCGCGGCACGTTCTCCCAACGCCATTCCGTCCTTGTCGATCAGAAGACCGAGGAGCGTCATATCCCGCTCAACTTCCTGAGCGAGGATCAGGCGCATTTCGATGTCACCGATAGCCTGCTGTCGGAAGCGGCGGTGCTCGGCTACGAGTATGGTTACACCCTCGCCGATCCCAATTCGCTGGTCCTGTGGGAGGCGCAGTTCGGCGATTTCGCCAACACCGCGCAAGTCATCATCGATCAGTTCATCTGCGCCGGCGAAAGCAAATGGCTGCGCATGTCGGGGCTGGTTCTGTTGCTGCCGCATGGCTATGAGGGCCAGGGACCGGAGCACAGCTCGGCGCGGCTGGAGCGCTATCTGCAATTGTTCGCCGAGGACAATATCCAGGTCGCGTATTGCACCACGCCGGCTAATTATTTCCACGTGCTGCGCCGCCAATTGCATCGCAAGTTCCGCAAACCGCTGATCTTGATGACGCCGAAATCGTTGCTGCGTCACAAACGCGCGGTCTCCAGCCTCAAGGAGCTCGGCGCCGACAGCACGTTCCACCGTATTCTCCCCGAGACCGAGCGCCTGGCGGCGCGCAATAAGGTGAAGCGCGTGGTGTTGTGCAGCGGCAAGATCTATTATGATTTGATCGAGGACCGCGAAAAGCGTGAGATCAAGGATGTCGCGGTGATCCGCGTCGAACAGTTGGCGCCGTTCCCCACCAGAACCTTGAGCGCCGAGTTCAAGAAGTATTCCAAGGCCGACGTGGTGTGGTGCCAGGAAGAGCCGCAGAACATGGGCGCCTGGACTTTCGTCGCGCCGCGTATCGAAGACGCCTTAGGCGACATCAAGCACGCCGCCGCGCGGCCCCGCTATGTCGGCCGCAAGGCGTCGGCATCGACCTCGACGGGGTCGGCCAAGACCCATCAACGCGAACAGGCGGCGTTGGTCAAGACGGCTCTAGTCGGTTAGCCAATGAGTCCACACGAACTTCATCACGACAGCAATGCGAGGCGGTCATGAGTATCGAAATTATTGTTCCCACACTTGGTGAGTCGGTGACCGAGGCGATTGTCGCCAAATGGTTCAAATCCGCCGGTGACGGGGTGACCCAGGACGAAGTCATCGTCGAACTCGAGACCGACAAGGTCAATCTCGAGGTCACCGCCGAGACTTCCGGGGTGTTGAGCGAAATCCTGGTCGGCGTCGACGAGAATGTCGATGTCGGCGCGGTGCTCGGACGGATCGAGGAAGGCGAAGCGCCGGCCGCCGCCGAACCTAAAGCCGAAGCCGCGCCTGAGGCCAAAGCCGCCAACGGCGCCGCCGATCCGGCACCAGTCGCCGCCACTACCGCGGCACCGCAGTCGCCGGCGGTGCGCAAGCTCGCCGCTGACACCGGCATCGATCCGGCCAAGATCAACGGGACCGGCAAGAAAGGTCGGGTGACCAAAGGCGATTTACTGGCGGTGATCGAAGGCGGCGTGCCGGCCGCTGCTACGCCAAGCCCGCAGCCGACCCCGGCGCCGGCGGCGGCGGTGCCGATGGAAGCGCCCGCGGCTGGCGAGCGCGAGCGTCGCGAGCCGATGAGCCGGATGCGCAAGCGCATCGCCGAGCGGCTCAAGGCGGCGCAGAACACGGCGGCGATGCTGACCACCTTCAACGAGGTCGACATGACCAACGTGATGGCGGTCCGCGCGCAATACAAAGAGAGTTTCGAGAAGAAGTACGGCATCAAGCTCGGCTTCATGTCGTTTTTCGTCAAAGCCGCCGCGGTCGCGCTGCGTGAGCAGCCGGCGGTCAACGCGGAAATCGACGGCACCGATATCATCTACAAGGACTATTTCAATATCGGCGTCGCGGTCGGCGCGCCGAGCGGGTTGGTGGTGCCGGTGCTGCGCGATGCCGACGCGATGAGCTTCGCCCAGGTCGAGGGCACGATCAGTGAGTTCGGCGTCAAGGCGCGCGAAGGCAAGCTCAGCCTCGCCGACATGACCGGCGGCACGTTCACGATTTCCAACGGCGGTATATTCGGCTCGCTGCTGTCGACGCCGATCCTCAACGCGCCGCAATCGGCGATCCTCGGCATGCACGCGATACAGAAACGCCCGATGGTGGTCGGCGATGCGATCGAGGCGCGGCCGATGATGTATCTCGCCTTGAGCTATGACCATCGCATCATCGATGGCCGCGAAGCGGTGACCTTCCTGGTGCGGATCAAGCAGTGCATCGAGGATCCGCAACGCATTTTGCTCGACATCTAAATTTGAGTCTATCCGGGCTTTATTGGAGCGGTTTGATGGGACACATTGGCATTTCGAGTAGGCGCGGCGCGTCGGGCGATGTGGTGCATCGTCCGAGCGTCGCAACGCACGCGAAAAGCCAATGTGTCCCACCGAAGGCCGCGCTCCCACGGCCCCTGGCGTCGTTGCGCGGCTTAGCGTGCGCACACACATCGCGCAGCACCGCGCGCCTAGCCAGGGGCCGCGGGAGCGCGGTCAAACCGCTCCAATTAAGCCCGGATAGACTCTAAAACGCCGCGGGGGGCGTATCATGGCGGAAGAGACCTACGACGTTGCCGTAATCGGCGGCGGCCCAGGCGGCTATGTCGCGGCGATCGTCGCCGCCCAGGCCGGCATGCGCACGGTGTGTATCGAGAGCCGCGAGACGCTCGGCGGCACCTGCCTCAATGTCGGCTGTATCCCATCGAAGACGTTGCTGCATTGGTCCGATCGTTATCACGAAGCGGGCCACGGGTTTGCCGAGCATGGCATCAAGATCGGCAAGCTCGAGCTCGATCTGAAGGCGATGATGGCCAACAAGACCAAGGTGATCGACACCTTCACCGCCGGTATTGGGTTTCTGTTCAAGAAGAACAAAATCGATCATTTGTTCGGCAAGGGGACCTTGACCGGCGGCGACGGCATCGCGGTCGCGCTCAATGACGGCGGTCGTGCCGCGGTGAAGGCGAAAAACATCATCATCGCCACCGGCTCGGTCCCCGCCGATATCCCCAATGTCCCGATCGATGAAAAGCGCATCGTCAGCTCGACCGGCGCGCTGGCGCTCGCCAAGGTGCCGAAAAGCCTGGTGGTGATCGGCGGCGGCTATATCGGGCTCGAGCTCGGCTCGGTGTGGCGACGGTTGGGCAGCGAGGTCACCGTGGTCGAGTTCCTCGACCGCCTAGTCCCGACGATGGATAGCGAGCTCGCAAAAAATTACAGCCGCTTGCTGAAGAAGCAGGGTTTTGCGTTCAAACTGGGGACCAAGGTGACCGAGGCCAAGGTGACGGCGCGCGGCGTCGCGCTGATGCTCGAGCCGGCGGCCGGCGGCGAAGCCGAGAAAATGACCGCCGACGTGGTGCTGGTATCGGTCGGCCGTATGCCGTTCACCGAGGGGTTGGGACTCGAAGACGCTGGCGTGGCGCTCGATAGTCACGGCTTTATCACGGTCGACGATCGGTTCCGCACCAATTTGGCGAACGTCTACGCGATCGGCGATGTCATCCCCGGACCGATGCTCGCCCACAAGGCGATGGTCGAGGCGGCGGCGGTGGTCGAGATCATCGGCGGTCAGCACGGCATGGTGAACTACGAGGTGATCCCGGCGGTGGTCTACACCGAACCCGAGGTCGCCTGGGTCGGGCGCACCGAGGACGAGCTCAGGGACGCCGGCATCGCCTACAAATCAGGCAGCTTCCCGTTCACCGCCAACAGCCGGGCGAAAACAGTCGGCCACACCGACGGCCTCGCCAAGGTGCTGACCGACGCCGCGACCGATCGCATACTCGGCGTCCACATCATGAGCACCGAGGCCGGGTCGCTGATCGCCGAAGCGGCGTTGGCGATGGAATTCGGCGGTTCCGCCGAGGATATCGCGCGCACCTGCCACGCCCATCCGACGCTGAGCGAAGCGGTGCTGGAAGCGGCCTCGCTCGCCGCCTTCGGCAAGGCGATTCACATGTGAGGGCGCGATGTTATGCCAAACTGGTATTAACCGGTCCGATGGGGCGATATTTCACCGTATTCAATTTGGGTTCACGAGATATTCGATCGAGCCATCGGCGAACTCTAAGGATTCGATCTGCTTGGTGGCCTTTCCGAGATGTCCCATGAGTATCAGGCGGCTGTTGCCGTGCGCGGGTAAGCCGATGATGAGATCGCGTTCCTCCTCGGTAAATACCGAGTCTTCACTGACGATACCTTCGTCAAATCGTATGACATCGTTGCCGCCGGTATCGACAATGATGTCGTCGCCGTCGCCGATGGCATAAAAGTAAACATCCGCGCCAGCACCGCCTTCAAGACGATCGTTACCGGCACCGCCCGCCAGCCAGTCGTCGCCATTTCCGGCGAGTATTCGGTCGTTGCCAGCCAAACCGAAGAGCTTGTCTTCAAGGTTGGCGCCTCGCTTGACACCGTGTAGGACATCGTCGCCGGCGCTCCCCATCGTTGTCGGCCGCAGGGTTTTCAAATCTATCGTGTCGCCGGTCGCTTCGAAGACAATTTCCTCGAAAGCGTCGTTCGTCGTGAAATGTCCAATCAAGGTCACCGAATTGGCCTGGTTAATTTCGAGCTTCAGGTCTCTCAGATCGTCGACTCGTCTCAGCAGCGTCACCTGCTCCGGTCTGTAGTGAGCGGACAGAACTACGACGTCATAGTCTCCCGCTCGATCGGCGTAACGATCATGGCCCGACGCATAGGTGAAGCGATCATTTCCCGATCCGCCTTTCGCGACATCATCTCCATGTCCGGGCTTCAACACGTCATCCCCTTTTCCGCTGTCGAGAACATCGTTGCCATGCCCGCCGTCTAGAGAGTCGTTTCCGTCTCCGCTCCCTAGCCTGTCGTCCCCGCCGCCGCCAATCAGGATATCGTCCCCAGGGCTGCCGCGTAGCCGATCGTTCCCGTCGCCTCCCTGGCTGGTGAATTCGACAGACGACGACTTCACATCCGCGTCGATATAGTCAAGGGTCTCGATTCGCGCGCCGGAAAAATGCTTGACGAGCAGCAGCGAACCGCCGTCCCGCAACACGATCTTCAGGTCGTTGCCGACACGCAGATAGGATACATCCGTTGACCGCGTATTCTCGATAACCAGGCGGTCCAAACCCCTTGAATCGACAAACCGATCATCGCCGCTCTCGTAAAAGAACAGGTCGTCCCCCAACCCGGCATCGAGGATGTCGTCGCCGGGACCACCGTCGAGCACGTCGTTTCCGGCGCCACCTCGCAAGGCATCGTTGCCTGGACCGCCGACAAGAACGTCGTCGCCGCGCCCGCCGAGAATCCGATCATCGCCGTCGCCGCCGTCGAGCTCATCGTTGCCCAACCCACCATTGATCGTGTCGTTTCCGGCGAGGCCCGATATGATGTCGTCCGGGCTGCCACCGATCGCGATACCGGTCAGTTTGTCGGCCTGCGCCGTGCCAATCAGCGCATAGCGGCGGTCAACCAGAGAATCCTCGCTCCCGTCGGCGAAACGCAAGACCTCCAATCGCGACGGCCCATTAAATTGATTCTCGATCAGAACGGCATCCGACGGATTATCGCGCAAGGTGATCATCAAATCCTTATTGCCCCGGCTTTCGAAGATCAGGTCGCTCAACGCGATGCCGGCGCCAAACCTCAGGATGTCGCGTCCTTTGTTGTCAATGCCGTCATTGATCACGTCGATACCGTCCCCAAGCTCGAAGAAATAGACGTCGTTTCCCAGACTACCCAGCAGGTAGTCGCTACCCCCTTGGCCGCTCAAATGGTCGTCGCCGGCCATACCGCGAATCTCGTCGTCGCCATCCCCGCCATCGAAGACCTCGTCGCCGTTGTCGCCCACGAGAATGTCATTCCCGTCTGTGCCCACCAAATAGCCGTCTCTATCGAAATCCGTTAACTGTGTCCGCCTCTCTCGACGTTCGACGGCATCCCCCAGTCCCTGCCGGTTTGCTTGTAAGGCCGAGGTCCGCGCCGCCAGCGGAGAGGCACCGGAGGCCTCCAGGGATTGCGAAAGGAGTGTCAAGTCCTCGACAGGCAGGGCATTGAGGCCAACACTGAACTCGATCACCCGAAGAACGATGTCCCAGACGTAATCTGGATCACCGGCTTCCGTCGCAATGACTTCGAGTGCCTCAATTCCCGAGGGCTTCAACCCCACGATGCCCGGGAAATCATCCGTCGCAAGATCATAAGCGGATTGCAGTCCTGGTGTTGCGCCGGGGCGGAGGGTGTACCCGTCTTCGAAGCGGAAGAGGTCCTCGCCGATCACCTGAGCGAGCAAGCGTGCGTTGTAGCGATCGTAAACATACTCGAAGATATCGCTCAAAAATTCGCCGGCGCGGGTAAAGGGATTGGGGTGCACCTCGCGCTGGCGATATTCCTGGTCGGTGAGCCTTTCGAGAAATGTTATCTCCCGCGCATCGACAAAGCGCCCACGGCTATCCGGCGTCAGATCGTCTACCTCCGCCCAGGCGAACAGGATCTGGCGCACCAGTTCCGTTGCCCGTCCGTCCTTCTCGAACACGGCCTCGAAATTTAGCGCCGCCAATCGATCGACTTGATCGAGCAGGTCGGCCGCACCCTCTCGATCGAGGCTCATCGCGATCCCGAGGTTGGGAAGAACTCCATATCCCCTGAGATCGGGAAGCGATGTGACGCGGTCATCGAGATCGTAATCCCGGCTATAGCGGGTGTTCATGTTCGAGTAACGAAACCAGACGTCGTGCACGGCTCGGCGTTCGTCCCGGCCGTTTTCGGTCACCACGAAAGCGCCGATATGGGATACCCGATTACCCGCGTTGGCCTGATTGACTTCCAACGCCTCGACATGAAGCGCCGAAATCGAGAACGCGCTCAGCGCGTGTAGTTCCTCGGGCGCGCTGATGCCGTCACCGGCGATGTCCCGCCAGACCAGCAGAGTCGCGAAGTCGGGATCCGATTGATCGACGACACCGTCATCATTGGCATCGAGCCTCGCCAATTGGGTGAAACCGTCTTCCTCGGTTGACCCGAATAGCTCGTTCGCGTCGTCAATGCGCCCTTTGCCGTTCAGGTCGCGGGCCAACAGGCCGTCATCAGGACCGATCCAGGCAATCTGCTCGGCAAATCCGTCCTCATCGATATCGAAAAAACTCTCCGGGTCGTCGTCCAGATTAGTGATGCCAATCTTGCCGTCGTTATCGAGGTCGATGAGCAACGGTGACCCCCAGGTGATGGCCTTCGCTATAGCCAAGTTGACATTTTTTATAAACGTAGGGGCCCAGGACGACGCAGCTCTTTGGAAGCACCCGCTCCAGTCATCGAAGCAGCCTCTATTTGGTCTGACCGGGTCGTTCACCGCGGCGGTGGCAACTTGGCTTGGAGCAGGCACGGCCGAAAACGCTAGCGCCAGCGCGACCACGGCGAATATAGGTGCACGGTACATTTTCATCTCCCTAGCCCGACCCGAACGCGCCAATCTCGAACTTGGCACCCGAAGATTCTCGACCTACAAGCGTCGGAAATCGATCCTCTTCCGCCTTCGCCGCCGCTCCTTCCGGTGCGCGGTATCGAAGCCCCGGCGCGGCGGCGTTGACACCATCACCACGAATGCGTCCCATCAAACAGACCTTTCTCCCACTTCTCATATTCGGAATACAGATCCTTTAACCGGGATTCCCCAATTGGCTCTCCCAGGTTGGCGATGATGGTAACAGGATGCGCTTCCCACGGCGACTCCGGCAGTAAACCGGCGCGCCAAAACGGGCCCCGCTCCATATCTACCTGATTTGGAGACGGGAATCGC
>JAKZSU010000007.1:0-9367 GCA_047517485.1 Alphaproteobacteria bacterium | reverse complement strand
GCATATCGGGATCACCGAGGCCGGCGGGTTTGTCAGCGGCACCGTGAAATCATCGATCGGGATGGGCATGCTCTTGTGGTCGGGCATCGGCGATACGGTGCGGGTGTCGTTGTCGGCCGATCCGGTCGAGGAAGTCCGCGTCGGGTTCGAGCTGCTCAAATCGCTCAATCTGCGCCATCGCGGGGTGAATATTATTTCGTGTCCGTCGTGCGCGCGGCAGCAATTCCAAGTCATCGATACCGTGGCCCTGCTGGAAAAACGCCTCGCCCATATCACCACGCCGCTGACGCTTTCGGTGATCGGCTGTGTCGTCAACGGGCCGGGCGAAGCGCGGGAAACCGATATTGGCCTGACCGGCGGCGGTCGCGGCACCCATCAGATCTATCTCAGCGGTGTCACCGACCATCGTATCAAGGACGATGATTTGGTTGATCATTTGGTGCGCTTGGTGGAGAACAAGGCGGCGGAAATCGAGGCCGAATTGGCCGAAGAAGCGACCGCGTCAGCTGCCGTATCCTAATTTTCTTTTGAGCTAAAGCCTTGGACGAAAAGCTAGACCTCATCCTTGAACGCTATGCGGCGATCGGCGAGCAGATGGCCGCCGAATCGATCGCCAACGACGAACGGGTCGCGTTGGCCAAGGAATATGCCGAGCTCACCCCGGTGATCAAGCAGATCGAGGCGTTGCGCAAGGCGCGGAGCGAAGCGGCCGATCTGGCGGAATTGATCGCCGACCCGGACACCGATCCCGAGATGCGCGCGCTGGCGAATGAAGAGTTTGCGGCCGTCCGGGTGCAGGTGCCCGAGATCGAGCAGGCATTGCGGCTCGCCTTGCTGCCGCGCGACGAGGCCGATTCGAAAAACGTGATTCTCGAAATTCGCGCCGGGACCGGCGGTGACGAAGCGGCGCTGTTCGCCAGCGACCTGTTGCGCATGTACCAACGCTACACCGAGCACTGTGGCTGGAAATTCGAATTGCTCGAGATGTCGGAGACCGGGATCGGCGGGATCAAGGAAGTCTCGGCGGCGATCAAGGGACAAGGTGCCTTCGCCCGGCTCAAATACGAATCCGGCGTGCACCGCGTCCAACGGGTGCCCAAGACCGAAGCGTCGGGTCGCATTCACACCTCGGCGGCGACCGTCGCGGTCCTCCCCGAGGCCGAGGAGGTCGACATTCAGGTCGATGAGAAAGACCTGCGCATCGATGTCTTCAGGGCCAGCGGCCCGGGCGGCCAATCGGTCAACACCACCGATAGCGCGGTGCGCATCACCCACCTTCCGTCGGGCATCGTGGTGTCGCAACAGGACGAAAAGTCGCAACACAAGAATCGCGCCAAGGCGTTGCGGATCCTGCGCGCTCGCTTGTACGAGCGTGAGCGCGCCGAGCGCGATGCGGCGCGCGCCGCCGACCGGCGCGCCCAAGTGGGCACCGGCGACCGTTCGGAACGGATCCGTACGTATAATTTCCCGCAAGGGCGAATCACCGATCATCGGGTCGGCAAAAGTGCCTTCGACATGGACGCGATGCTGGACGGCGCGCTGCTCGACGAATTTATCGATGCCTTGGTGGCGGATCATCAGGCGGCGCAATTGTCGGAGATCGGCTGAGCATGGGCGCGGCGCTCTCGTTCGAGGCCGCGACGCGCCGGGGACAGAGGGCGCTGGGCGACGCCGGCATCGACAATCCCCGCGGCGAAGCGCGGTTGTTGCTGAGTTTTGTCACCGGACTTGGCCGCGAGCGCCTGGTCGCCGACCCCGAGCGGCACCTCGGTGTCGACCAAGAGCGGCGGTTCAAAAACGTGCTCGAGCGCCGTGCCGCGCGCGAGCCGATGGCGCAAATCCTTGGCCAACGGGAATTTTGGAGCCTGCCGTTCGCGGTGACCCGCGACACGCTCGATCCGCGGCCCGACAGCGAGACTGTCGTCGAGACCGCGCTCGATTTATTTGCGGCGACGCGCGCGCCGCGGCGCATACTCGACCTCGGCACCGGCTCCGGGTGTCTGCTGCTCGCGTTACTGAGCGAATGGCCCGACGCGGACGGCATCGGTGTCGACATCGATTCGCGAACCTTGGCGGTGGCAACGCGGAACGCGGCCGCTCTCGGGCTGTCGGCGCGCGCCGCGTTCGTGGTCGCGGATTGGGCCACCGCGCTCGACGGGCGATTCGATCTGGTGGTGAGCAATCCGCCCTATGTCGCGAGTGACGCTATCGGCCGCCTGGAGCCCGAGGTGGCGCGGTTTGAGCCCCGTCGCGCGCTCGACGGCGGCGACGATGGCCTGGCGGCATTTCGCCGGCTCGTTCCCGTGCTGCCGAGACTGCTCAAGCCCGACGGCGGGGTGGTTTTCGAAGTGGGTGCGGGGCAGGCGAGCAGGGTCGAAGCCATGCTGCGCGAGATCGGCATCCCGTATTGCGGGCAACACACCGACCTCTCCGGTATCCCGCGCTGCATTAGTGCACGCTTTCAGTAAATCGAAGAAAAACCCAACAAGGGGCTTGGAAATCAGTGGGGCACGCGCTAGTCTTAATTCGGAAGAGCAAATTCTTTGCGTCGTTGGACGGCGCAAAGTGCAAAATCTTCATCAGTGAACTGTTTGGATCGCATTCGCCAAGTTCTTGTGCTTGGGCATGGGCGTTATTTTAAGCGCGTAGCGACTCAGCAGAACACACCCATTCATTTAGACATCGACTGGAACTCATGAGACAAGGTCAGAACTCCAAGCGGCACCGTGGCAGCAGGTCGAACGGGCGTCGACACCAGCATGGCATGTCGTCGAACTACGACAGCAACGGTCCCGACGTAAAAATCAAGGGCACCGCGAGCCAAGTGCAGGACCGCTATCAAGCTTTGGCACGCGACGCCGTATCGATGGGCAACCGAGTCGCCGCGGAAAACTATTATCAGCACGCGGAGCATTATCAACGCATCATCAATGCGAACTCGGCCGCCGCCGCGGAGGCCAATGCGCAGGTCCGGCCCAATGGCGGCGACGGGCAACCGCGGACCGATGGGCAAGCCGCCCAGCCGCGGGTCGAGGGCCAGCCACGGAACGAGGCGCAGCCGGCGCAGCCGGTGCAACCGCGAAACGAAGCGCCGGAGGTTAGAGAGCCCAAACCGAACGGCCGCGGTCGTGGTCGCGGACGGCGCGCACCCGAAGTGGCCGAGAGCGCCGACGCCAAGGCGCCGGTGAAAGACGCGAAGGCCGAGAAGACGGCACCCGAGGCGTCGGGCGCGGCGGATGGCGACGACACCAAGGATTCGGCGAGCAGCGCCAACGCCTGAAGCGGCGAAATACGGCGCCCGCGTAGGCCCGGGCTGGGTATTTTGCGCACTCCCTTGTGTTGCACATATGCAACACTATATGACGTCGGCATCGGCGGCCGGATAGGACATATCAGTTCCTGCGCCCGTCGACCCGAGGAACCGCATGCGTCATCTGGGAGTAATTGATGAATTTCGAACGTTACACGGAGCGGAGCCGCGGTTTCGTGCAATCGGCCCAATCGCGCGCCGTTGCCGCCGGGCACCAGCAGTTTACCCCCGAGCATCTTCTTAAAGAGCTTTTGGACGACAGAGACGGTCTGGCGGCTAACTTGATTCGTGCCGCCGGAGGCCGTCCGGAGGAGGCCTTGGAGCGCGTAGAGGCGGCGCTGGCGGCGTTGCCGCGTGTCGAGGGCGACGGTGCCGGGCAACTCTATATCGCGCCAGAGACCGCGCAGCTGTTCGAACAGGCGGAAAAGGTCGCCGAACAGGCGGGGGACCGGTTCGTCACCGCCGAGCGTTTGCTGCTCGCGATGCTGCTCGCCAAATCGTCCAAAACGGCGAAGATACTCGGCGACGCGGGCCTGACCGCGCAAGGACTCAACACCGCGATCAACGAGATACGCAAAGGCCGCACGGCGGATTCCGCCGCCGCCGAGGACGGCTATGACGCGCTGAAACGCTATGCCAGCGACCTCACCGAAATGGCCCGTCAAGGCAAGCTCGATCCGGTTATCGGTCGCGACGAGGAAATTCGCCGCACCATCCAGGTCCTGTCGCGCCGTACCAAGAACAACCCGGTGTTGATCGGCGAGCCGGGAGTCGGCAAGACCGCGATCGTCGAAGGTCTTGCCAACCGGATCGTCGTCGGCGATGTGCCGGAATCGTTACGCGACAAACAATTGCTCTCGCTCGATCTCGGCGCGTTGATAGCCGGTGCGAAATTCCGCGGCGAATTCGAGGAGCGCCTGAAGGCGGTGCTGACCGAAGTGACCGCGGCCGAGGGCGATGTCGTCCTGTTCATCGACGAGCTGCATACCCTGGTCGGTGCCGGCGCCGCCGAAGGATCGATGGATGCGTCCAACCTGCTCAAGCCGGCGCTGGCGCGCGGCGAGTTGCACTGTGTCGGCGCGACCACGCTCGATGAATATCGCAAGCATATCGAGAAGGACGCGGCGCTGGCGCGGCGCTTCCAGTCGGTGCTGGTGGCCGAGCCGTCGGTCGAGGATACGATTTCGATCCTGCGCGGCCTGAAGGAGAAATATGAACTCCATCACGGGGTCGACGTCACCGATGCCGCGATCGTGGCCGCGGCGACGATGTCGAACCGCTATATCACCGACCGGTTCCTGCCCGACAAGGCGATCGATTTGATCGACGAGGCGGCGAGCCGCAAGCGGATGGAGGTCGACAGCAAGCCGGAGGAGCTCGACGAACTCGACCGCCGCCTGGTGCAGCTCAAGATCGAGCGCGAGGCGCTGCGTAAGGAAACCGACCCGGCATCGCGCGAACGGCTCGACAGGCTCGAATCCGAACTCGGCGATCTCGAAAGCGAGGCCTCCGGACTGGCTGCTAAATGGCAGGCCGAGAAGGACCAGCTGCATGGCGCGCAGGACGTCAAGGAGCGGCTCGAGGCCGCGCGGATCGAACTCGAACAGGTAACGCGCCTCGGCGATTTCGCGCGCGCCGGTGAGCTCTCGCACGGGGTCATTCCCGAACTCGAGGCGATGCTCGCGGGCGGCCACGATGGTGACGGTAAGGCGCTGATGGTGAGCGAGGACGTGACCGCCGACGATATCGCCAGCGTAATCTCGCGCGCCACCGGCATTCCCGTCGATCGCATGATGGAAGGCGAGCGCGACAAACTGCTGCACATGGAGGCGGCGTTGCATCGCCGTGTGGTCGGCCAGGACGAAGCGATCGATGCGGTCGCCAACGCCGTGCGGCGTGCCCGCGCGGGTCTGCAGGACCCCAATCGTCCGATCGGCTCTTTCCTGTTCCTCGGGCCCACCGGGGTCGGCAAAACCGAACTGACCAAGGCCTTGGCGGCATTTCTCTTCGACGATGACAGCGCCCTATTGCGGGTCGACATGTCGGAATATATGGAAAGGCACTCGGTGGCCCGGCTGATCGGCGCGCCGCCAGGCTATGTCGGCTATGACGAGGGCGGCGCGCTTTCCGAGGCGGTGCGACGGCGGCCGTATCAGGTCATCCTGTTCGACGAGATCGAGAAGGCCCATCCCGACGTATTCAACGTCCTGCTACAGGTGCTCGACGACGGCCGGCTGACCGACGGCCAGGGCCGCACCATCGATTTCAAGAACACCTTAATCGTACTGACTTCGAATTTGGGCAGCGAGACCCTAGCCGCGCTCGCGGACGGTGTCGATGTCGACGCCGCGCGCGATCAGATCATGGAGGAGGTTCGCGCCGCGTTCCGGCCCGAATTTCTCAATCGGCTCGACGAGATCGTGTTGTTCCACCGTTTGAGCCGCGACCAGATCGGCGGCATCGTCGAGATCCAGCTGGCGCAGCTGCGCGCCTTACTGGCCGATCGCGACATCGAGATCGATCTCGATACCGCCGCCCTCACCTGGCTGGCGGACGCGGGCTACGATCCGGTTTACGGCGCGCGACCGCTCAAACGGGTGATTCAACGCAGTTTACAGAACCCGCTCGCCACCTTGATCCTCGACGGAACGGTCAAGGACGGCGAGACCGTCACCGTCAGCGCCGCGAACGGCGCGTTGGAAATAAACGGCGACCGGCGCGAGGCCGCATAACCGCGTCTTATGCCGACCTGCGATGAGCAAGCTTGCGTGGCGCCTGCCAACCCGCATTGAGTTGCACGCATTGCAGGTTGGGATTATTCGGCGGCGTCGGCGACCTGGGTGACGCTCGGCAGTTCGGAATAGAGCGCGATCACCGCATCCCGGGCCTTGGCGAAACCCTCGAGATCCGCGGTGGTAAGCGTCGCACCCGTCGGCAATTTGACGCTCAACGGGTTGACTTGCCGGTGGCCGCGCAGCACCTCGTAGTGCAAATGGGGCCCGGTCGAACGACCGGTGGTGCCGACGTAGCCGATGGTCTGGCCCTGTTGGACGCGCTTGCCGGGATACATGCCCTTGGCGAACCCGCTCATATGGGCGTAGGCCGTGGCATATTCGGAATTGTGGCGAATCCGAATGTATTTCCCGTAAGCGCCGTGGCGCGATGCCCGCTCGATGACGCCGTCGCCAGCGGCGTAAATCGGTGTTCCCCGCGGCGCCGCGAAATCGAGTCCCTTATGCATTTTCGTGTAGCGCAGTATCGGATGCTTGCGCATACCGAAACGCGAGGATAGCCGGGCGCCGTCGATCGGCGTCCGCATCAGCGCCTTGCGCGAACTCTTGCCGTTGGCGTCGAAATAATCGACCCGGCCGTTCGCCGTCTCGAAGCGATAAAGCGGTTTGTCGGTGTCCGATACCATCATCCGCGCGAACAGGATGTCACCGGGCTTGACCGAGGCGCCGGTATCGTCGACGAACATTTCGTAAAGGATCTCGAAGCGATCGCCGCGCTGAATGTCGCGCTGGAAATCGATGTCGAAGCTGTATACCCGGATCAAATCCATCAGCACGCCGTGCGGCACGCCGGTCGCCAAGACCGCGTCATAGAGGCTCGATTGGATGGTGCCCTCGACCCGGCGATGATCGAGGACCAGTTCGCGTACGACGAAGCCCGACACGAAGCGCCCGTCTTCGAGCCGCACCACGTCGAGCCGTGAATCGGCGCTGAGCGTGAGGCTGACGCTACCGATGTCGGCATCGTCGTCACCGGCGTTGATCAATGTCACGGCCACGGACTGTCCCGCCCGCAGACGTCTTGGATCGAACAGTTCACGAAACGACTGGATCGCCTGGTGGGCGTCGGAGCGCTTGCCGCCGGTGCCGACCAAAGCCTCCATCAGGGTCGATCCGCGATTGAGAATCACGGTGGTGCTGACGCCATTGTCCAAATTCGCGACGGTATCGCCATTGATTCGGCTTGCCAGATCATCGATCCGCTTGGGCGGCTTGGCGACGGCGGCGATCGCTGTCGGCAGCGAGCCGTTCTCCGCCGCTTCCAGTCGCGCCGCGGTCTGCGCCTGTGCTCTCGCCACCGCTTGCGCAAAGCTGTCCTTGCCCATTTTCCGCGCAACGAACTGGCCCCGCGCATCGGCACTGGCCGCGACACCGGAATGCCGTCCGGTCTGTATCGTGACCTCGGAGAGGGTGACCCCGGCCTCGGTATGTTCCACATCGACAATAATCCGCCGGCCGATGCCAATCCGGTTGGGGTTATAGAGCCGCCGCAAAGCGCGGGTCGCCTTATCGATCTCCTTGACCGGCGCGCCAACGCCGCGCAGCACGGTGAATAAATTGTCGCCGCGCGCCACCTCATGGACGATAATCTCACGCGAGAGCGGCAAAATGTCGTGCGACAGGATTTCCGGCGTCGCGGTCGCGGCCGACGGTGTCGTGGCGGGCGCCGGTGTATCCACCGCCGTTTGCCGTGCCACTTCGATCCGTTTGCCGGCGGTGCCAAGCTGGCCCGAACCCTCTAACGGCCAGCCGAGAACGACCAGGTTTTTCGCCTTGGTCGTGACCGACAGTCCGGTCAGCTGCGGCCGCGTGCCGTCCGCTGGAATGGCGAAGGTCAGGCGAAATTTCTCGCCGATGCGCAGGCGACGAAGATTGACCACCTTGCCGAGGTCGGTGACCGCGCGGTGAGCTTCGTTGCGCGTCGCGCCGACTTCCAGCAGGCGGTCGAACAGGCGGTCGCCGCGGCGCAATTCGACGATACGGGTCTCGCTCTTCTCGGTCGGCGCCGCGCGCTCGGCGCCGGCGACCACCACCGGCAGCGTTGCGTCGGGTTTGGTCTCGCCGACAATGCCGTCGAGATCGGGAACCGCCTCGCCGGTGAGTGCTGGTGCCTCGTGAACGGCAACCGTCGCGCTGCCGATATGGGCCGGACCGATGCGCCATTTTCCATCGACCCCGCGGCCGACGATCGCGGTCGCGCGGCCGGGAACTTTCATCGCCACCCCGGCCATCCGGGCCGGTCTGCCGTCGGCGAAGGTTTCGAACGTGACGGTGACTTTCTGACCGATCTGGATGCGTCGCATATCGACTTGCTTGGCCAGCAGTTCCGCCGCTCGATGACCGTCGCGGGTCGTCGCGCCGTTGTTGATCAACAGGCGGTTGATATTTTCGCCTTTGCGAAGGACCAGATCGCGATTGACGAAACCGGCGCCGCCGTCAAGCTTGCCGCCGCTTTCGACGACCACCACTGATTCGAGGAGCGCGATCGCTTCGTCATGCGGCAGGCGTTGGCCGGAAAAGCGTTTTTTGAAATCGCTGTAGACGACGGCGCCGCCGCGCCGGCCGAGATCGAGCGCGAGACCGATAAGCGCGGCGCCGACCGCGGGGCGGGGACGTGGCATCAGATACAACGTGATCTGCTGGCCGACCTGGAGGCGGCGCAGATTGGCGTGGCGCTGCAAAACCTTGACCACCGACGCCGTCTCGCGCCGGGAGACCCCGGCGGCGTGCAGCATATCGCTCAGGGTTTCGCCCGATTTGACTTTGAGACTGCGCCGTTCGACCCGTTCGGCGTCGAAGTCCACCGCCGCGCCGGCAGCATCGATCGGCTTGTCGGACGGGAAGGCGATATGGATAATTTTCGCCCCCGCGACGATGCGGCTGTACGATTCGATCGAAGTCGGATACTGCGGTTTATCACTGGCGAACGCGGGCATGGCTATCGCCCATGCCAAACACGCGACCACTACGCGGCCCCCCACGCGCCTTACGTCCATCCAAACACTCCCCTCCCGGACACATCCCGGATTTCGCTCAATTCTGGCCCAAAGCCACCGATCCGCAGCCAGAAATGTGATCGACAAGGTGTTGGTCATAGGGCTAGTTGTCAATACGATTCAGTGTCTTTGTCGGTAACACGCGATATGTCCGGTTTATGTACCAGATGATCTGTCCGGTTTTAGAACGCTTCCAAGCCATGGAGGGAGGCGATGCGTCGAACGGAGCAGGTACAGGGACTGAGATTGATGAAGTTCGAGGAGGTTTA
>JAKZSU010000006.1:0-19639 GCA_047517485.1 Alphaproteobacteria bacterium | reverse complement strand
TCTACAATGCCCAGTGGATCGTCGAAAAGAACGGCTACCTGAGCCCCGCTCAAGCTCGTCAGGCGTGGCACGCCGCGATCTCAATCAGGCCCGCCGCGTGAGACAAACTTGTGTCCAAGGAACCGGGTGCGCTACAGCCCGTTGACCGTTCGAAGCCGTTTCTACGACTTCGATTCTCGGATCGTCGCGAAGTATATTGCCCACCATCCCCCGAATAACCGCGGAGTCGTCACAAATAAGGACGCGGTAAGGCGCGCCGATGGAAATATTCCTCTCGGCAGAATTCTTTAAGGCCGGTTCGGTCACGTGATGAGTCCGACCTGCTCGAACTTAGACTTGATGATATCTTCATCAAACGGCTTCATGATGTATTCGTTCGCGCCCTTCGACAGCGCTTCGGTGATGTGCGCCATGTCGTTCTCGGTGGTACAGAACACCACGATGGGATTGTTTCCACCCGGCATTTGCCTGAGTTCGACGAGGAAATCAGGCCCGTTCATGACCGGCATGTTCCAATCGAGCAGGACAGCGTCCGGCATGGCGGCCTTGCAGGCATCGACGGCCTGTTGGCCGTCAGCTGCCTCATCGACCTTGAACTCGATGCCTTCGAGTATCCGGCGCGCTATCGTTCTGACGACTTTGGAGTCGTCGACCACGAGACATGTTTTCATTCGGAATACCGCTCCTTAGCGCCGATATCCGCAGCGAGCCCCGAACGCCGCTCCTTCATTAAGTACCGACATCGGCAAAGTCGAGAACCTTGGCGCACTCCAGCACCACGAGGATCTCATCGTCGAGCCGGAATACACCGGTCGAGATGCTGCACCAAGTTGGGTCCAGGGTTGGCGGCACACTCTCGAATCGGTCATCGGGAAGACTAAGTACATCGCCAATCGCATCGATGATCAAGCTATATAATTCGCCATGATGCTCGACAACGACGTTCATGCTTGCTTCGTCGTCGGGCCTTTTATCAAGCCCAAGACGCTCGCGCATTTCGATCGCGGTCACGATACGGCCACGCAGATTCAACGAACCGGCGACCTCCGGGGGCGACAACGGGATAGTCGTTAGTTTCTGTGGCGCCAAAATATCTTGCACTGACAGGATAGGGAGCCCCACCAATTGACCGCAGACCCGCATGGTGACGAAATCACTGCTTTTGAGGTCTTCGCCGACCTTGACTTCCTCGATAGGATCATCGCGGTCGATCACTAACTCTTGAGTACTCATACCGCTTCCTTAACCTCCACGAGAGTTTGATTGATCGACGAAACCAAAGCGTCCCGATCGAACTTCGCGACATAGTCGTTGAATCCGACTTCGCGCCCGCGTTCGAAATCGGCCGGCGTGTTGTGCGACGACAGGGCAATCATCGGCACTTGTGTCCAACGGCCATCTTCGCGGCATGCTTCGGCAAAATCGAAGCCGTTCATATCAGGCATTTCGATGTCGCTGATGATCAGATCGAAGGTTTGCCCATTGTCACGCAGACGTAACGCCTCCGTGGGTCCGTCCACTGTCGTCACTTCAAAGCCTTCGACCTTGAGGAGCGGCGCGACCAAATTGCGGAAGAAGGGGCTGTCGTCGACAAAGAGGATATGCGTCCTCTCTTGATCGAACGCGACCCCCTTGCCGGTGCCGAACCAATCGCCATGGGCGAAGTTGAGGTAATACCCGACATCGAGAACCGTATGCGTGACATTGGCGAGTACGGCGCTGCCCATATGCCCGCCGTCACTGTTCTTCGCATACTCGATATTGAGCTCTTGCTCGACAATGTCGCTGATGCGATCGACCACCAGGCCCATCTTGCGGTCCTCGTCGGCGAATACGAGAACCGGACGCTTGCCGGTCTCGCCGAGCGGATGTCCGCCATCGGCGGTAACCAGCGGCATGAGTTCGCCACGATATTGAATGAGCGCGGCGCCCGACGAACTCTCGACCTTGGACATGTCCATTTCCTCGAGCCGGGATACCAGGCCAAGTGGCACCGCTTTCGGCTCTGCGCCACCGGCCTCGAATAGCAGCAACGACAAGCGTTCGCTCGCCTTCTTGTCTTCGTCCGCACGACGGAGTTCAGCGGTTTCCGCGCTGTCCGTGACCTTCGAACTGCCGATCGTGCCGGCAAGCCCGTTGGGATCCAGGATCATCACAACACTGCCATCTCCAAGAATGGTATTGCCCGAGAACAACGGAATGCTGCGTAGGATCGGCGCCGTCGGCTTGACGACAATTTCCTCGGTATCGAAGACGCGATCGACGATCACGCCAAAGCGTTGCGCCCCGACGGCAACGACAATAATGAAAAGCTCGGCGTCGCCATCGACATCGACGGCACCTTCGATCTTGAGCGCCTGAGTCAGATTGATCAGAGGCAGCAACTGGTCGCGCCTCCGGAGCACAGGCGTCTCATGGATCGTTTCGATCCTGTGCTCGCTATTGCTCGAGGTCCGCACCAACTCCACGACGCTGATCTGCGGCATGGCGAAACGTTCGGCGCCGGCCTCGACAATGAGCGCCGAGACGATGGCCAGGGTAAGCGGAATCTTGATCGTAAACGTCAATCCCTTGCCCTCGACCGATTTTATCTCGACCGTGCCGCCAATTTTCTCGATGTTGGTGCGCACGACATCCATCCCGACGCCGCGGCCCGAAACATTGGTGCCCTCGGCGGCGGTCGAAAAACCAGCGTTGAAAACAAAGGCTTGAATCTGCTCGTTCGACATCGCCGCGAGCTGCGCTTCGGTCGCCAAACGGTTCTCAAGTACTTTTTGGCGAACCTTCGCCACACTGATTCCGCGGCCGTCGTCGCTGATCTCGATGACGATTTGGCCACCTTCGTGGAAAGCGCGAAGGCGAACGACACCGGTATCGAGTTTCCCGGCCTCGATACGTTCTTCGGGCATTTCCAAACCGTGATCGGCGGAATTGCGGACCATGTGGGTCAGCGGATCCTTGATCATTTCCAAGACCTGACGATCAAGTTCGGTTTCCGAACCGGTCATTTGCAGGTCGATCTTCTTTTTCAGTTCGTGCGCGAGGTCACGGATGATACGCGGAAGCTTGGACCACGCATTGCCGATCGGCTGCATTCGCGTCTTCATGACGTTTTCCTGCAGCTCGGTGGTAATGTGGTTCAATCGCTGCAACGGCGCGGCAAATTCGCTGTCCTCTATATGGCGAACCATCTGGAGCAGTTGATTGCGCGACAGCACCAGTTCGCTGATCGACGTCATTAAATCTTCGAGCAAGCCCACATTGACGCGAATACTCTGGTTGGCGACCGAGGATTCGCTAGAGCTGCTTTCCGATTCAGATTTTGTTGCCGGTGTGGGAGTCAGAGGCGCTGTATCAGCGGCCGCGGCTTCGGTTTGCCCGGCACCGGTCTCACTGGCGGGGACTGGAACAAAGCCATGCTCGTCCAGAGCCGGATCGTCGCCACCGCTTTCGGCATCGGCACCGGTTTGTGCCGCCGGAACAGGAACAAATCCGTGCTCATCGGCTTCGCCGTTCGCCGCCTCGAGATCAACCGGGTCGGCCGGCGCTTCCGCCGGCGAAGACTGATCCAGTAACTCGCCGCTGTCGGCATAGCCATTGAGCCGGTCGATGAGCGGTTGATCGTCGCCTTCGGGCTCGGCCTCGGTTCGTTCGAGCTCCGACAGCAGCTCTTTAATCTGGTCCAAGCATTCGAGAATTAGCGTAACGCCATCGGGATTGACCGTCGGCGCGCCGTCGCGGAACTTACCAAGAATGTTCTCGCCGGCATGCGCGACGGATTCGAGTCGCGGCAATCCCAAAAATCCACAGGTGCCCTTGATCGTGTGCACCAGACGAAAAATGTTTCCGAGCAGGCCCGGATCATTCGGATCTTGCTCGAGTTTGACGAGCTCGATATCGAGATGATCAAGACTTTCCGTAGTTTCGGTGAGAAACTCGACCAGAAGGTCGTCCATGAGGTGATTCTCCAGCTATATGCCCGTTATTTCCCCGACCCCAAAAAACTGATTTGGGGCCGCCTCGACGCCAACGCTTGGTGCCGGGCTTCAGATTCTATTTAGACCAGTTTCTGGGGGAGGCAACCGATCCTCGAGACGGTATTTGGACAAGCTTGTGATGGCCGCGAGAATGCCTTATATACAGCGGGATATAGCCGTGCCTCCGAAGGGTCATTTTCGGGAGAAAACGCGGCATGTTTGGGAGGAATACCAGGCTATGATCGACCCCTTTGGGCGCGACGTCACCTATCTCCGGGTGTCCGTCACCGACCGCTGCGATTTTCGCTGCGTCTATTGCATGGCCGAGGATATGACTTTCCTGCCTAAAACAGAGATTCTTGCGCTGGAGGAACTCGACCGGCTGTGCAGCGCTTTCATCGATGTTGGCGTGCGCAAGTTGCGGTTGACCGGCGGCGAGCCGCTGGTTCGCAAAAACGTCATGAGTTTGATCCGTAGTTTGGGGCGCCATCTCGACAGCGGCGCGCTCGACGAACTCACCTTGACCACCAACGGCAGCCAATTGTCGCGATTTGCGTCCGAACTCCGGGACATCGGAATTCGCCGCATCAACGTGTCGCTCGACACTCTCGATCCAGATTTATTCGCGAAAATTACCCGCTGGGGCCGCCTCGAACAGGTCTTGGAAGGGTTGCGCGCCGCGCAAGCGGCCGGTCTCGAGGTCAAGATCAACACCGTTGCCGTGAAAGACGTCAACGAATACGAACTCGACTCGATGATTGCCTGGTGCGGCAACATGGGTTTCGACATGACCCTGATCGAGACCATGCCGTTGGGCGATATCGGCGGCGATCGGTCCGACCAATATTTGCCCTTGTCGCTGATCCGTAAGCGTCTGCGGAAGAAATGGACCTTGATCGACTCCGATCACAATAGCGGCGGACCGGCGCGCTATGTCACGGTCGAGGAGACCGGGCAGCGGCTCGGGTTCATCACGCCGATGACCCACAATTTCTGCGAATCGTGCAATCGGGTTCGTCTCACCTGTACGGGAACGCTTTATATGTGCCTCGGACAAGAGGATGCGGCCGATCTTCGCGCGCCGCTGCGCAGCAGCGAAAGCGATGCCCCGCTGATCGAAGCTATTCACGAGGCGATCGGACGCAAGCCGAAAGGCCATGATTTTGTCATCGATCGCAGCGGCTCGGTCCCTGCCCTGTCGCGCCACATGAGCCTGACCGGCGGCTGAGTTGACGGGTTAAGCGGACCACGCCGCGCATCCCATGTCCGAAATCGCACTCGGATTCGTCGCCGCGGAGAACCCCGAAGCGACGTTAGCCTATGCTGATCTAACCCAACGCTACGAGCATGTCGGCCCGGACCGGGCCGACGTCATCGTGGCCCTGGGCGGCGACGGTTTCATGATCGAGACGCTGCACCGTTTCATGAGCCGCAACGTGCCGATATACGGCATGAATCGGGGAACCGTCGGCTTCCTGATGAACCTCTACCACGAAGACGATTTGCCCGAACGGATCGCGGCGGCGGACAGGACACCGCTGCATCCGCTGCGCATGCACGCGACCTGCGCCGACGGACGCATCGTCGGCGGATTGGCGATCAACGAAGTATCGCTATTGCGGGAAACCCGCTTCGCCGCGAACCTCAAGATCGCCATCGATGGCAAAGAGCGCCTCGATATGCTGGTCTGTGACGGCATCATGGTCGCGACCCCCGCCGGCAGCACGGCGTACAATCTTTCGGCGCACGGTCCGATCCTGCCGCTCGGCACGCCGCTGCTCGCGCTGACACCGATTTGCGCCTTTCGCCCGCGTCGCTGGCGCGGCGCGCTGTTGCCGGAAACGACGATGGTTGCCATCGATGTACTCGATCCACAGCGCCGGCCGGTGAGCGCCACCGCCGACTACACCGAAGTGCGCAACGTCTCGCGTGTCGAGGTCAGCCAGGACAGCGAAACCAGCCTCACCCTAATGTTCGATCCCGAGCACAATCTCGAGGAACGGATTATCAGCGAGCAGTTCACGCCGTAATACTTACTTGCTTCGGCGACCTAGCTCGGCTACCGACGGCGCGGCGGAATTTTATCGAGAGAAGGGACACACCATGGGGCTCGGCACTTGTCATGCCATCGTCACCGGCGGCGCATCCGGTCTTGGCGCCGCGACCGCGGCAAAAGTTATCGGCGCCGGGGGAAAGGTGACGATCCTCGATCGCGACAGCGAGCGGGGCGAAGCGAAAGCAGCTGAACTCGGCGAGCGCGCGCGGTTTGCCAGCCTCGACGTCACCGACGAAGACGGCGCCTTCGCCGCAGTCGACGCCTCGGTCGACGCTTTCGGGCAACTGACGTTGACCGTCAATTGCGCCGGGATCGGCACGCCGGGGCGAATTTTGAGCCGCAAGGGTCCGCTTCCGCTCGAGACCTATAAGAACGTCATCATGGTCAATCTAGTCGGCACCTTCAACGTGATGAAGGCCTCCGCCGACGCCATGCAATATAATGACGGCGACGAGGACGGGGCGCGCGATCTGATCGTCAATACGTCGTCGGTCGCGGGGTATGAAGGACAAGTCGGCCAGGCCGCCTATGCGTCTTCGAAAGGCGGCGTGATCGCTCTCACCATCTGCGCCGCGCGCGACCTGTCGCAGTTCGGCATTCGCGTCAACACCATCGCCCCCGGGCTGTTCCTGACCCCGATGATGGGCGCGCTGCCCGACGACGTGCAAGCCTCGCTCGCCGCCGCGACCCCGTTCCCCAAACGCCTGGGCACGGCGGAAGAATACGCCGATCTGGTGGCCTACATGTACGGCAGCAACATCCTCAACGGTGAAACCATCAGGCTCGACGGCGCGGTTCGACTGGCACCGCGCTAAGGCGACATGACAACGCCCGCGAGAGATCAGCAACCCGCCGGCCCAATTTATCCGTTCGCGGACCCGGCGCCGATCGGCGAGCCGGTCGCCGTCGCCCCGGGCGTCGAGTGGCTGCGCATGCCGCTGCCGTTCGCCCTCGACCACATCAATTTATGGCTGGTCGCGGATGGCGACGGCTGGACACTCGTCGATAGCGGCCTCGCCACCGATCCGATCAAGGCGGTGTGGCGAGACTTGTTCGACGCGCGCTTCTCCGCCGCGCCGGCGCGGCGCCTGCTGCTCACTCATTTCCATCCCGATCATGTCGGTCTCGCCGGGTGGCTGGAAGCGGAATACGGCGTCGGCCTATGGACCAGCAACGCCACCTTCATGGTCACCCAGCTCGCCTGGCTGGATCACGGTTCGGACCGCGAGGCCGCGCGTCTGGCGCATTTCACGGCGCACGGTGTCGAGCCCGCCGCGGCCGAGGGGATGCTCGAGGTCTTCCGCCATTTCCCGCGCGATGTATCGCGGCCGCCGCTCGGTTTCACCCGTATCGACGACGGCGAACGCGTCCGCATCGGCGACCACGACTGGATCGCGATCAATTGCGAGGGCCATGCCACCGGACATCTCTGCTTTCACTGCCCCACGCTCGGCGTGTTGATCGCCGGCGATCAGGCGCTGCCGCGTATCACCCCCAACATCAGCGCCTGGGAAGAGCAGCCCGAGGAGGATCCTATCGCCGACTTCGTGGCGTCCTTGAACCGGCTTGCCGCGCTGCCCGAGGACACCCTGGTGCTGCCGTCGCACGGTCTGCCGTATTACGGCTTGCGCCCGCGTGTCGCCGCGCTGATCAATCATCACGACGAACGCTTGGCCGAAATCCGCGGCTTGTGCGCCGCGCCGCGCACCGCGATGAGCCTGGTTCCGGACCTGTTCAGGCCGGGCCTCGACGCGTTCCAATCGGCGCTCGCGCTCGGCGAAGTGATCGCCCATCTCAACCGGCTGACCAAGCGCGGCCAAACTTCGCGCGACATCGGTCCAGACGGCCTTATCCGTTTCCAGGACACCCTTGCGTGAGCCGCCGGTCCCGATCCATCATCGAATAAATTCAATATGCAGCGAGGAGCCCAAGTCATGAGTGAGTCCGTCCTATTGTCGATCGACGACGCCGTCGCCACGGTCACCCTCAATCGCCCCGACCGGCTGAACGCCCTCGATCTCGATTTGGCGAATGCGCTGCGCGACACCATGCTGACGGTTGAGCGCGACAGCGCGGTGCGGGTGGTGGTGCTGCGCGGCGCCGGCAAGGGCTTCATGGCCGGCGGTGATGTCCAGCTGTTTCACGCGCAGCTCGGCCAGAACCTCGACCGCCAGATGCTCGACATGACGCTCGCCATGCACGACGCGGTGATCGCGATGCACCGCATGCCGAAGCCGGTGATCGCCAGCGTGCACGGACCGTGCGCCGGCGCCGGATTCTCGATCGCGATGGCGTGCGACATGGTAATCGCGGCGGACAACGCGGTCTTCACCTTGGCCTATTCGATGATCGGCGCGAGCCCGGACGGCTCGTCGAGCTATTTCCTGCCGCGCCTGGTCGGCCGTCACAAGGCGATGGAACTGATTATGCTGTCCGACCGTTTCGACACCGCCAAGGCGGTCGAGTTGGGCTTGGTCAATTTCACCGTCGCGGCGGACCAGCTGGAAAGCGAAACCGCGAAGCTCGCCGGCCGCCTGGCCAAGGGCCCGACGTTGGCCTATGCCAAAACGAAAACCCTGGTCAACCGCTCGCTGCAATCCGGCATCGCCGATCAGCTCGACGCCGAATCCCAGGCGATCGCGGCAAGCGCGAACACCGACGATTTCAAGGAAGGCATCACCGCCTTCGCCGAAAAACGCAAACCCGAATTCAAGGGGCGGTAATTACGGATGCGGTCCCCAGGGTGAGGCGAGCATCAACTTGTTTTCCTGGGTCAGCACGAGCGGTCGCAGTTTGCCCGCGAACGCCATGAAGGCGTCGTCGGCGAACAAGGTGCTCCAAAATTCGCGGCGGTCGGCATCGTCGGCGAACTTCCAGACGTGGATCAGCTGGTTGAGCGCGCCGATATCGCCGGTGAAATAGCCGACCAAATAATCCTGATATTTTTCCAGCGCCGGCCATCCCTCGTTGGCATAGAGCGCGACCGCCTCGCCCAGCTTGCCGACCTTGAATGTGTAAGTCCACAGTTCGTATATCGCCACGTCGTCCTCCCCAATTTTTCAATTTTCGTTAGTCGAGCACTTTTCTCAGCGTAAACGCGCCGCGGATATCACCGACTTCGAAGCCGCGCGCCATGTCGGTGGGATAGAGTTCGTCGATCGCCGCCGCGACCTCGGGCGCGATCGTGGTGCCGTGACATTTGGTGCAAACCTCGGCGGTGGGGATCGCCTTCATGTAACGAAAAATCCGGCTGCCGTTCTCGCTGACGATTTCGGCATAATCGAGCGTCTTCACGTCCTCGCCCGCCGCTTTGCGCGCCTCGAACGATTGCATCACGTCGATCTCCCAACCATCTGGGGCGTTCGCCGCATTACGACGCTTGAGCGAGGTCCGCCCGACCCGCCCCCGATAGGCGATCGAGCGCTCGGCGGCGATCCCCGGCGCCACCACATTGCACACCCCGAGCGCATTGACCGGCCCACCAGCCTTCATCGCCGCGACGAGCTCGGCCTTCAACGACATACCAAATCCTTTGATCGCCGCCCGGCTCTCGCCGATCAACGGATCAAGATCCTCCGCCACCGCGCCTGATGCCGTTACCATCGACAGACAAAGTGCTAAAATCGCTCCCCTTACCACCATTCGGATCTCCTACTTTTCATTCCGCCCCCTCACGCCAGGCCCGCATCCTCGATCAGCGACCAGGCGCGCTTGGCGTAGGGTTCGACCATTTCGCCGTATTTCTTGGCGTCGCTCGAGCTGGCGTTGCCGGCGACGCCTCTCGCGTAAACGCCCTCGACGATCGCCGCGCTGCGGAACAGCGAGAACGCGATGTAGAACGCCGGGTCGAATTCGGGACGGCCGACGCGGCGGCAATAGTCCGCCAGGTAGGCCTCGGCCGTGGGAATGCCGAGGCCGGCGAGATCGGCGCCCTCGAGCCCGAGATGCGCTTCATGGTGCATGACATAGGGCTGCATGTTGTACGAGAGGTCGGCGAGCGGATGGCCGAGCGTCGACAGCTCCCAATCGAACACCGCGATCACCTGCGGCTCTGTGGAGTGCAACATCAGATTGCCGAGCCGGTAGTCGCCGTGCACCACGGTGACCTCGTCGCCGTCGGGCAGGTGATCGGGCAACCATTCGAGCAACCGATCCATCGCCGGAATGACCCGCAGGCCCGAGGCCCGGTATTGCTTGCTCCAGCGCGACAGCTGGCGGGCGAAATAGCTCCCCGGCCGGCCGAAATCCTCGAGACTCAGCGCCTGCCAATCGACGGTGTGGAGAATCGCCAGACAGTCGACCATCGCCTCGTAAGCGGCGGCGCGTTCGCCCGGGTTGGACTCCTGCATCAGCACGGTATTGAAGATGCGTCCGCGCATCCGCTCCATGATGTAGAACGGCGTGCCGATGATCCTGGCGTCCTCGCACAACAAGTGCATCTCGGCGAGCGGCAGGTCGGTCGCGGCCAAGGTCTTCTGAATTCGGTATTCGCGCTCGACCGCGTGCGCCGAGGGCAAGAGTTCGCCCGGCGGTTTTTTGCGTAGAACATATTCTTCGTTACCGAAGGCGAGCACGAAGGTCGGATTGGATTGACCACCGTGAAACTGGTTCACGGTCATCGGTGCCGTCGCTCCGTCAAGCCTGCCGCGCAGATAATCGGCGAGCGCCGCCTCGTCGAAACGATGCGCGTCGCGAACCGCGATCAGGTCGGAGCCTTGCGATTGTGGTTCGGTCATAGTTCAAGTGTTATAGACCGAAGACACGCGGACACGGAAGCCCGCGCCCAGCCCATGGGAGAGAAAAACCGATGACTGTTTTGCAATACTCCGCCGAGGTTCTGCCGTTGGACGAAGCCACGCGCGACCGCTTGTCGGCGCTCGATACGACGCTGCTGTCCGATGCCATGGGGGGCCGCGGAACCCTGGCCGCGGCGATCGGCCCGGTGGCGCCCGGCATGAAGCTCGTCGGCCCGGCGCGCATCGCCTACAGTCCGGGCTCTGTCGAGGCGGGAATCCTGGCGATCGCGGCGTGCAATCCGGGTGATGCGCTGATGCTCGACGGCGGCGGCGGGGTCGCCCACGCGACCCTCGGCGGGGTGATGGCGCTGGACGCGCAAACCCGCGGCGCGGCGGGGTGCGTAATCGACGGCGCGATCCGCGACACCGCCGAATTACGCCAAGCCGGGTTTCCGATATTCGCCCGCGCGAACATTCCCCACGGCGCCGGTGCCGAGCCCGACGGCTTCATCGACGGGCCGATTTCGATGGCCGGGGTGTGGGTCAATCCGGGCGATATCGTGGTCGGTGACGATGACGGGGTGATGGTAATTCCGCGCGCGGATCTGGCAACCGTGATCACCGCCGCCGAAACCAAGGGCGCCCTAGAAGCCACCTGGGTGGCGGCGATCAAGAGCGGACGCAGCATCAAGGAGGTGCACGGCTTCGCCCACCCAACGCCGGCGCCGTAAAAATTAGGACGCGCGTACCTGGCCGAGGAAGGCCGATAGGCGATCCTTGAGAACGGCGGATTGCTCGGTCAGCGATTGCGCCGCCTCGACGACCTCACCGGCGGCGCGCTCGTTCTCGCCGACCGCGCCCGAGACTTCGCCGATGGTGTTGGACACCGCGCCGGTGCCCTCCGCCGCGTCGCGGCTATGGTTGCTGATCTCCGCCGTCGCCGCGTCCTGCTCCTCGACCGCCGCCGCGATCGCCGCGACGATGGTGGATATTTTCTCGATCGTCCCGCCGATCCCGCTGATCGCCGCGCCGGCGTCGGCGGACACCGCTTGAACCTCGCCGATCCGCTCGGCGATCTGATCGGTCGCCGTGGCGGTCTCGCCGGCAAGTTTTTTGACTTCTTCCGCGACCACCGCGAATCCTCGTCCCGCCTCGCCGGCGCGCGCCGCCTCGATGGTCGCATTGAGCGCCAGCAATCGAGTTTGTTCGGCGACATTACCGATCAATTCGACCACCGAGCCGATACTCTCGGCGGTATCGGTCAGCGCCTGGACCTGATCGGTGGTGTCGCGTACCTGCGCGACGGCTTCCTGGGCGATTTGCGACGATTCATGGACGCGCTCGGCGATTTCCCTGATCGAGCTCGCCATCTCCTCGCTCGCGTGCGCCACCGAATCGACATTCCTTGACGCCCGGTCCGCCGCGTCGGCAACCTCGGCGGCCCGGACGCCGACGTCCGCTATGTTGTTCGACATGACCTTGGCGGTGTCATGCACGCGGCCGCTTTCCGCATCGATGGTCTCGACAACCGACGCCACCGTGCGGTCGAATTCATCGGCCAAGCTGTGCAGCGCCAGGCGTTTCTCTTCCTCGGCACGACGTTCGGTCTCTTTCTGCTCAGCCGCCAAACGCAAGTTCTCGATCGCGTTGTCCTTGAATATCAGCACGGTTCGCGCCATCTCGCCGACCTCGTCCTTGCGGTCGAGCGCCGGCACGTCGACGTCGTTGGTGCCGGCGGCTAGCACCGACATCGTCGTCCGGAGCGCGTTGAGCGGCCGAGTAATGCTGCTGATGACAAATAAAGCGACTCCGATTCCGAGGACCAAGACGCCAACCAGCAGCAGCGTGAGCTGAACGCTCGCCGCGTCTCGCCGCGACAAGCTGTTGGCGAGAAATTGATCGGCCTTGCCGCTGGCGAACTCGACCAAACCGGCGATCGCGGTCCGCATCCCCGCGACATGCGCCGCCTCCTCCGATTCCACGATGGCCAAGGTCGCGGCGTCGGTTTGCGCAAGCGACGAGCGAACGATGGTTTCACGCAATGGCCGCCAGGCGCGGACCGCGTCGATCACCGCCTCGAATTGTGCCGGGTCACCGAGAAATCGCGCGCGCGCGCGGGTGAGATTGTCCAGTGCGCGCGCTTCATGATCGCTGATCTCCGCCGAGAGACCGGCGATCTTGATTTCGTCGCCTTGGGCGAGCGCGATCTCCTTCATCGAGACCTGAATCGCGGTCAATTCGCTCGACGCGGTCAGCACCGCGTTGCTCACCGTCAGCGGATGCCGGTACATTTTTTCGGTGAGGCTCGCCATCGCATAGATGGTGGCGATGCCGACGACACCGAGGGCGACGGTCATCATGCCGACGAAGGCAAATCCCACCAGCAGGCGAACGCGAATTGTTCCCCGGCGCTGGAGCGAGAGGATCCAGGCGATCGGAGAGAATTTTTGACTTTTACGCGGCGTGGAAAGGTCTTCGATGACGGACATGGGGCAGCCTCTTTTTACGTTTCTGAGCCGGTCGCCGATCCCTGGTAGCGGTGCAATTTAGAATCGCTCCGCGGCCCCATCCAGGGAATAGCGTCTCAGCCTATCGCTGTCCCACGACATGCGAGTTGGCTTCGAGCACCGACTATTTCAGGCTTGAACTTATTTTGAAATCAGCGACATCCCACATTTTCCGGCGATACGCGCTCACATTTCCGTGATCCGCGACGCCGCCCAGATGCATGCCGAAGGACCCTTGCAACGATCACGCTGTCTCGCCACGTAACAACGATGGCGGATGAAAAAAAATATCCGCGCGCGCCTTGCAAACGCTTCCCATAGACGAGGCGCGATATGCGCGCGACGAACAAACCGTCGAGACCGGGTTTTGGCACAAGCTTCGCCGCACCTTTGGGCGTATCCCGTTCACCGAGGACGCCGCGGCGGCCTATTTCTGCGCCGTCGATCCCGCGACCCCGCGTTATGTCGGTGCCGTGCTGCTGGCCGCGCTGGCCTATTTCGTCGTGCCCGCGGACGTTATTCCGGACATGATCGTCGGGCTTGGCTTTACCGACGATGCGTCGGTCCTGCTCGCCGCGATCACCGCGATCGACGGCCACCTCAAACCCGAACACAGAGCCCGCGCGCGTGACTTCCTCGATCGCGAACCGGTCGAATAGGGCTCTAAAGATCGACTTCGACGCGTTCGAGCGCGGCTTCCCACAAGCCCTCGAAATCCTCACCGAAGACAAAGGCGGCGTCGGCCGGCACCACCAACCAGTCATCGCGCCTGAGTTCGGATTCGAGCTGCCCAGCGCCCCAACCCGAATAGCCAAGGACGAGTAGCACGCGTTCCGGCCCCTCGCCGCTCACGAGATCGGAGAGGATCGAGTTATCGACCGAATAGGCGATGCCGGGACCGACCGGTTCGGTCGACTCGGATTGATACTCGCTCGAATGAAGCACGAACCCGCGACCGGGTTCGACCGGCCCACCCCAATGCAGCCGCACGGTGTCCGCGCTCGGCTTCGCGTCGAGACCAAATTGCTCGGCCACCGCGCTGGCCGGCACCTCGCCCATGCGCCGGTTGACGATCAGCCCGAGCGCGCCGCTGCCGTCGTGCAGGCACATGTAGATCACCGTCTTCTGAAACCGCGGGTCGGGCATCGACGGCGCCGCGACCAGCAATTTGCCGGCAAGTGATTCGGCATGATCTTGGGCGACGACGGCGGCACTGGGCGCCAACCCGGCAAACAACAGAGTCAAAAGGGTGATGCGCAAATGCCGTATCATGGTGCTGCCTCCCGCTCCGCCCCCTATGTCTTGGGGGTCGGGCCTCGCGTCTTGACGGTCTCGTTCGACGGCGCCGAATTCGGTCGCCCCGGTTGGTCGTTGTTCCTATGATCGCGCCTCCTGGCGGGGATGCAAATCAAAAGGTTGGGATCGACGACATGGCCAAGGCTGGCGGCATCGCGGGCGAGCACCTGCGCTCACTGGTCGAGCGGATCGAACGGCTCGAGGAAGAGCGAAGCGGCATCGCGGGCGATATCCGCGATGTCTATGCCGAAGCCAAATCGGCCGGCTTCGACATCAAAACCATGCGCCAGGTGATCCGCCTGCGCAAACTGGAAAAAGCCGACCGCGACGAACAAGAGGCGCTGCTCGATCTCTACCGCCACGCGCTGGGCATGGACTTCGAGCCGGCTGCCGCCGAAGCGGCGGAATAAACCCACCTAGTCAGCAACCGCAAATCGATAACCGGCAAGTAGGGATCAGTTGTCGGAAGACGCAGCTGTGACCCGTTGGGCGATCCAACCGAGCAGTTCGTCGGCTTCAACTTCAAGTGAGACAGCTATTGCAACCATGGTTTCGATGGTGCCGACTCGCTTGTCGTTTTCAAGTTGCGAGACATAACTCGCCGCGCACCCGGCGTGTTTGGCGAGTGCGGCGACCGTGAGGCCGCGCCACTCACGCAGCACGCGCACCGGGTGCTCGCCGTCGAGGATGCGGTGAACGACATCGCCGGGCCAGTCGTCCGTGGCATCGTCGTCGAGCCGCGCGGCTGCCGCCGCCGCGCTATCTTCGGCATCCTCGGCGATCGCTCGCATGGCATCGTAGTCGGCCTTCTCGATGACGACGTATTCAGTGCCACCGAGCGCAACCATGGGCGCGGTCGATGTGGCTGGCACGGCTTCATCTGACGGGTACGCTTCCACATCAAGTTTTTTGACGCTCGTCACGGAACTGGCTTTCAGATGGCTCAGGGGCAAGTGATGTCCCGTTTTCTCGGTAGTGATGCGCTGTTTGATTTTTCTTTCCTTCATGGCGTTAGCTTCCTTTTGGCTCGGCGCGCGACTTTAGCGGTACGCTTGGCCGCGCTGCCCGATATCGACGATCCGCATTGCATCGGCGCCAATTTCGAGAATGATCCGAATGCCGCCAACGCGTATTCGGTAACTGGATCCGCCCTGTAAGCATTTCGCGGCGTGGCTCGGTGCAGTCGGATCGACGGCATAGGCCTCGAAAGCCATGCGGCAACGCTGGGCATCCCGAAGCGTCATGCGACGCAACGCTCGCCGCGCATTGTTACTATATGTAATTATCAACACATGGAATATATAACATAATGCAACGATTTATCAGTGAAAAGGAGCATTCCGCAACACAATAATCATGGCTTCCATCACGATGTGCGACCTTCCACTCGGAATTATCACAGCGGTAGGCAAAACTAATCTGGATTAGCCACACTCCTCATTGCACGGGTCGAGGCCGCCGAACACCCCGCTAAAGCGTCGCGTCGGTGCCCAGCACGACGCTGACCTGGCTGGAAAACACCCCGCCGTTGCCGTGCGCGAGCGCGAGTTCCGCGCCGTCGATCTGGCGTTTGCCAGCGTCACCGCGAATCTGGCGCACCGCCTCGATCAGCGGGAACATGCCGTACATCCCCGGATGGCAGCACGACAAGCCGCCGCCATTGGTATTGACCGCGAGTTTGCCGCCCGGTGCGATCGCGCCGTCTTCGACAAAGCCGCCACCCTCGCCCTTGGCGCAGAAGCCGAGATCCTCGAGGAACATGATGGTGTTGATGGTGAACGCGTCATAGACCTCGACGACGTCGAAGTCCGCCGCACCCACCCCCGCCATTTCATAGGCGCGCGGGCCCGACTCGCTCGCCGCGGTCAAGGTCAGATCTGTCATATTGGCGATATAACGGTGCCAATGCGCCATCGCCGCGCCGAGTACATTGACCCGCGGCTTGGGCAAATCCTTGGCGCGCTCGGCCGAAGTCACCACGATCGCCCCGCCGCCGTCGGTGACCAGACAGCAATCGCGCACGGTAAACGGATCGCTGATCGGCCGCGCCGACAGCACGTCCGCGATGGTCAGCGGATCACGGACGAAGGCCTCGGGATTGAGGCCCGCCCACGCGCGGGCCGCCACCGCGACTTCCGCGAGCTGTTCCCGCGTCGTGCCATATTCGTGCATGTGGCGCGCCGCCGAGAGCGCATATGACGTGATCGGCTGGCGCGGATTGTACGGTGCCTCGTAGGGATCGGGGCGCGAGCTCGAAACCAGGCGGCCGGAGATCGTCCGTTGATTGCTCGCATAGGCGATCAGCGCAACGTCGCAAACCCCGCATTCGATCGCCATCATCGCGGTCAGCAGATGCGCCAGGTTGGACGAGCCGCCGATCACCGAAGAGTCCGAGAATTTCGGTCGAATGCCGAGATATTCGCTGAGCGTGAGCGAGCCCATGTTCTGCTGCATCGAGGTACAGAACACCGCGTCGACATCGGCGGGGGTCAGGCCGGCCTCGGCGAGCGCCGCTTGTACCGCGCCGGTCATGATCTCGAATTCGCCGAGGCCGGGGCACTCGCCGAGCCCAAACGTGCCGACGCCGGCGATCGCCGCGACCCCACGCAACGAGCGGCTCATGACGCCCCTCCGTCGGCGGGTCGAAAGACCACCAAGGGGGTCTCGCCCGAGCTGTCGATCTCCGCGACCACGGCCATGCCGATGCTCACCGCCTCCGGCGCGATGCCGTCGACCCGGCTCATCATTCGTCCGCTCTCGGCGAAATCGATCAGCGCGACGTTGTAGACGCCGCCTTTCTCCGGGCGCTGGCGTACCACGCTGGTCGAATAGACCGTGCCGCGGCCGGTGGCCGGCCGCCACTCGAGCGCGTCGGCGCTGCAATGCGGACAGATCGCGCGCGGATAGAACACCACCTTGGCACAGGCGCCGCAGTGCTGAAGCATGAACTCGCCCTGGGCGAGGTGATCGAAATAGGTCTGTTCGGGTCCGCTGATTTGGCCACTCATCGTGTGTCGTCCTCCGCTCACGCAAAACCGGGTGCGTCGCGCCACCACGTCGGCAGCGCGAAACTCGCCCGGTGAAGATCGGGATTATAGTGACGCCCGAGATGGATACCAGCCGGCTCGCTGTAATCGTGGCCATCGCGGCTATAGAGAAAGAAACCGAACTCGCCGCCGGGGTAGACCGGCACCACCGTGTGGTAGGCGGCGAGGTGCGGTAAATCGCCCTGTTCGCGCATTAAGCGCACCAGATTGGGCGCGCCGTCGGCGCAGATTTCCTGGAGGAACCGCGGCCCGTCCTTGGTGAGAAAAATGCTGTCGGAATCAACCACCACGCCGCCCTCGGCGACACAATCGGCAAGGTCGCGACAAAAGGCGGCGCTGAACAGCCGGCTCGACGGTCCCACCGGCTCGGTAAGGTCGAGCAGGATGACATCGAACGTCCGGCCATCGCGCGCCGCCTTGCCGAGATAGTCCGCCGCGTCGCCGCAGATCAGCTCGACCCGCGGATCGGCGTAATCGCCAGCGATAGCGAGGTAGCGGTCCGAGACCTCGATCACCCTTTGGTCGATCTCGACTATCACCACGCGGGTGACGAAATCGTGCACCAATGCCTCGCGCAATGCGCCGCCGTCGCCGCCGCCGACGATCAGCACCGAGGCCGCGCGGCGCACCCGCCCGAGCAGCGCCACGTGGATCGCCATCTCATGATAGACGAACTCGTCGGCCTGGCTCGCCTGCACCAGGCCGTCGAGCACCAGGATACGGCCGAGCGCCTCGTGCTCCCAGACCTCGATTTCCTGGAACGGGCTTTTCTCATGGTGGAGGCGCCGCATGCGATAGGAATGGGCAAAACCCAGCCCCTCGTCGCGCTCGTGCCACCAGTGGTCGTCGTGGTCGGTCATTTCGCTTCCCTAATCATCGTCGCGCACCGTCCCTCGCAACGTTTTGCGCACCCCACGCCGCTTCTTGGACTCCAGCCGACGGCGGCGCGACGCGGCGGACGGGCGGGTGCGGGCGCGGGGCTTTGGCGGTACGGCGGCATCGCGGATCAGCGCCAACAGCCGCTCGAGCGCGTCGGCGCGATTACGCGCCTGGGTGCGGAATCGCCGCGCATCGATCACCAGAATACCGTCCCGGTTGACCCGGCGGCCGGCGGCCGCGATCAGGCGCGCGCGGACGTCATCGGCAAGCGACGGCGAACGGACGACGTCGAAGCGCAATTGCACCGCGCTCGCCACCCGATTGACGTTCTGGCCGCCCGGACCCGAGGCGCGCACGAACTGCCACTCGATCTCGTCGGGATCGATGGCGATGCCGCCGCCGCCTGGCACCGGCAAATGATTTTCATTCTCTGACATTTCGGGCGAGCTCGGATTGTACGGCGAAAAAGGCAGGCCGCGGTTGTAAGCGTTCGTCCAGTATCACGCCAGCGGTATCATCGGGGAAGGTTTCACCGGCGGTGATCCACGAGTAGCGATCGGTAAATCCCCACATCACAACATCGTCGATCGCGGCGCTCTCGACGGCGGCGCGAAATACGATCGCGAATAGCCGCGCTTGCTCGCGAAGTTTTTCAGTGGTGAAAGGCTTGGGGATGCGGATATCGAGTTCGGTTATGTGGGTGCTCAGACCAAGCCTCCGATAACGCGCTAAGTTGTCGACGATGTCCGCGACAGTCGGTGTGTCACGACCGACTTTGAGATGGAACTGAAAACCCACCGCATCGATCGGCGCGCCGTCGTCGAGCAGCCGCGCGACCAGGTCGTAATAACCATCGACCCGCGCGCTATTCTGCCCGACATAATCGACCCCCCAATCGTTGATTATTAAGATCGCATCCGGAACGACCTTGCGCGCGTGTTCGAAGGCGAGTGCGATGTAGTCGGTCCCGATGCGGTCGAGCCAAATGTTGGGATTGAGTCTGACCTGAGCCCCAAAAGTACCCTCATCTGATAGGAGAGTCCGTCACAGAGGAGACGGACATGAGGCAATCACGGTTCACGGCCGAACAGATCATCGCGATTCTGGCGGAGCAGGAGCGCGGCATGAGGACGGCGGAGGT
>JAKZSU010000005.1:0-18131 GCA_047517485.1 Alphaproteobacteria bacterium | reverse complement strand
TGGCGAAACCGCCTTCGTCGCGTTATGTTTCGCCGTCGAGTGAAACCCGGTCAATAGCGCCTTTTTCAACGGGCTGCTATACCAGAACCTTGGAACTGTGCGACATCCTCGACGACGGCCGGCGTCGGTTCGACGCTTTGTTTGGGTTCTGTGTCTGGTACATGGTACGCGGCGAACAACGCCGTAGCGGCCTGATCGCCGGCCGCGTTCTCGCCCTCGCCGAAGCCAGCGACGATCCCACCCTGACCCTGGTCGCCGACCTGATTTACGGCATTCACATGGTCTTCGTCGGCAATTGCTTCGAATCCCGCGACCGTCTCGAGCGCGCCCTGAAAATCGACGACTCGATCGATATCGCCAGGGTGACCAGTGTCGGCGGCGGCGATCCGGTGGCGTACGGTCATCTCTGGCTCAGTCTGGTGACCTGGAAAATGGGCTATCCCGATCAGGGGCGCGACCATCTCGCCAAGGCGCTCGCGCGCGCCGAGGACGTCGACAATCCGGGCAGCCGGGCGGGGGCGATGACCGTGGGGGCGCTCACCCTCCTCGAATGCGGCGCTCTCGAAAAAGCGATCGACATGGCCTTGGAAGGCGCGGCGTTCGCCAAGGAACAGGGTTTGCCCGACTGGGAGGCGGTCGGCCTCGGCACCAGCAGCAATGCCAAACTCAGGCTCGGTCTGGTCGAGGAAGCCGAGGTCGCGCTCAATCGTAGCATTGAAATGCGCGCCGGGGTCGGTATGGGATTCCGCAATATGCGGCTCTATCTGGCGCGGATCCATATCCATAAGGGCGAGCTCGATCAGGCGCTCGAACTGCTCGACAAAACGTTGCCCGAGATTCACCAGACCGGCGAATTGTGGTTCGAAGCCGAACTGCTGCGCACCAAGGCGGAGGCGTTGCAGGCGTCCGGTCCCGATCACTATGCGGATGCCGAGGCCTGCTTTCTCAAGGCCCGAGACGTCGCCGAAAAACAGGGCGCGAAAAGCTATGCGCTCCGCGCCGTCATTTCGCTCGGCCGGATGATGCAGGGCCAGGGCAGGGCGCGAGAAGCGCGCGCCGTCGTGTCCGAGGTCTACGACTGGTTCACCGAAGGTTGGGACACGGTCGACCTAAGGGATGCCAAGGCGTTGCTAGATGAACTCGCGGAGGCGGCGTGACTAGGTCCGCGTCCTCCGGGGTCGCCCTGATCGCCGTCCTGTGGGTGTTGGCTCTGCTTTCCGTACTGGCCGCTGCGGTCGTGGTCGGCGGCCGCACCGACATCGCGCTGGCCGGCAATTTGGCCGACGCGGCGCGCGCGCAGGCCTTGGCCGACGGCGCGGTTCGTCGTGTCGCCCTGGCGTTGGCGGACCAGGCGCGGCAACGCCGCTCCCGCCGCGATGAGGATGAGGTCGCCGATGAGGCGCCGCTCGATACGACGCTCACCCTCGATATCCTTATCGAGAAAAATCTTCAGTGGCCGGTCGATGCGACACCGGTCGCGCTCGAAGTCGGCGACGAAACGGTCATTGTCGAAGCCCAGGACGAGGGCGGTCTGATCGATGTCGGGACCGCATCGGAAGCCCTTGTCGCCGGTCTGTTTCGTGCCGTCGGAGTCGAGGACGCCGAGGCGGTGGCATTAGCAGCGGCGATCGCCGAATTTGTCGATACCGATGACGATGTGCGCAGCGACGGCGCCGAGGCCTTCCACTATCGCGCCGCCGGCTTGCCCGAGCCGACCAACCAGCCTTTCCAGGCGCCCGAGGAAGTGCTCGCCGTCCTCGGCATGAGCCACGAACTCTACCTGCTGATCGCGCCGGCGATCACCGTCTATAGCAAGCGCCCGGGGATCGACCCCGCCGTCGCGCCGCCGCTGGCCCTTAGCGCCCTTGACGACTATGTCCCGACCGAGTCGCCAACCGATCGCGCCACCATCCGATCCGGTGATCCGACAGATCCCCAACTGCTCGATGTCGACCGCAATACGCGGCGCTCGCGCGGTCGGGTGTTTCGCATCCGCGCCACCGCCACCCTGGCGTCCGGCGCGGAATTCATCCGCGAGGCGGTGATCAGGCTCGGCGGACGCGGCGCGCCCTACACCGTGGTGCGCTGGCGGCGCGGCCTCGGCGCGGCCGACCCCTCATGAACGGTCCGCGCCTGGCCGTCGATATTGGCGGCACGTTCACCGATATCGTCCTCGAAGCCGGCGACCAACAGTTCACCCATAAACTTCTCACCACGCCGCAAGCTCCTGAACAAGCGGTGCTAAAAGGCATTTCTACCGTACTCGAAGAAGCCGATCTCACGCCCGCCGCGATCGACCTTATTCTGCACGGCACCACCTTGGCGACCAACGCGATCATCCAGCGCGCCGGCGCCAAGACCGCGCTTATCGTCACCGCGGGATTTCGCGACTCGGTCGAAATGGCCTACGAGAACCGCTTCGAACAATACGACATCGATGTCGAGCGCCCGCCGCCCTTGGTGCCGCGCCATCTGCGCTGGCCGGTGGTCGAACGGATGGCGGCGAGTGGCGCGCCGGTGACCGCTCTCGACGAGGCCTCGGTCGCGGCCTGGCTGCCCGAGATCGATCGCCACGGCATCGAAAGCCTGGCCATCGGGCTGCTGCATTCCTACGCCAATCCTAGCCACGAGCGACGCGTCGCAGAGATCATCGCCGCCGCCCGGCCCGACCTGCCGATCACCTTGTCGAGTACGGTCTGCCCCGAAATCCGCGAATACGAGCGCCTGTCCACCGCCTGCGCCAACGCCTATATCCAACCCCTCGTCGCGCGCTATCTCACCGCCCTCGATGCCGGTCTGAAGGCGAGGGGCCTTGGCTGCCCCCTGCTGATGATGATGTCGAGCGGCGGTCTGGCGACGCTTGAGACCGCCACCCAGACGCCGATCCGGCTCGTCGAATCCGGGCCCGCCGGCGGCGCCATCCTCGCCCGCCATATCGCCGCCGAGCGCGGCATCGACCGCCTGCTTTCCTTCGACATGGGTGGCACCACCGCCAAGATCTGCCTGATCGACGACGGCGAGGCGGAAACCTCGCGCAGTTTCGAGGTCGCGCGCGCCTACCGGTTTACCCGTGGCAGCGGGCTGCCGCTGCGCATTCCGGTGATCGAGATGGTCGAGATCGGTGCCGGCGGCGGCTCGATCGCCCGCGTCGACAGCTTGCAACGCATCCAAGTCGGCCCCGAGAGCGCCGGCGCCGAGCCCGGACCGGCGGCTTACGGCCAAGGCGGCGACCGGGCGACGGTGACCGATGCCGATATCGCGTTGGGAAAGATCGATCCCGCGTCTTTCGCCGGCGGCACCATCGCGCTCGATGCCGCCGCCGCCGAAGCCGCGCTGCGGCGCGATGTCGGCGCGGCGCTCGATCTCGACAGCACGTATGCCGCGTTCGCGGTCGCCGAGGTGGTCGATGAAAACATGGCCAACGCGGCGCGGGTTCACGCCGTCGAGCGCGGCCGCGATCTCACCGAGCGCGCGATGGTGGCGTTCGGCGGCGCCGCGCCGTTGCATGCCGCGCGCCTTGCCGAAAAGCTCGGCATCGACACCATCGTTATTCCCAGCGGCGCGGGGGTCGGCTCGGCGATCGGCTTCTTGCGCGCGCCGGTTGCCTACGAGTTGGTGCGCTCCTTTTACGGCCGACTCGGCGCGCTCGATGCCGCCGCCGTGGCGCGTATGTTCGACGAAATGCGCGCGCAGGCGGAAGCCGTGGTCCGCCTCGGCGCGCCCGAAGAGAGTTTGCTCGAGACCCGCGCCGCGTTCATGCGCTATCTCGGCCAGGGCCACGAGATCTCGGTTCCGGTGCCGCCCGGCGCTCTCGGAGCGGCCGAAATGGTGGCCTTGCGCGCCGCCTTCGAGACCGCCTATCGCGCCCAGTTCGGCTTGATCATCCCCGACGTCGAGGTCGAGGTGCTGAACTGGTCGCTGCTGGTCACCACACCGCCGCAAGCGCCGGAAGCCCTACCCGTTCCACCGCCATGCGCGCCGCCCAAACCCCGCGACACGCGCCGCGTGTTCGATGCCGCGCGCTCCGAATTTTTCGAAATTCCGGTCTATGCCCGCGACGACTTGTCCCCGGGGGCGGCGGTGCCTGGGCCCGCGTTGATCGTCGAGGCGCAGACCACCACCGCCATCTCGGCTCGTTACGACGCCACCATCGATGGTCTCGGCGCGATCATTCTGCAAGCAAAGTAGAGCATTCTTCACGCCACCTCGGCGCGTGCGTCCGCGACCACGTAACGGGCATAGTTATAGTCGCGGATCGCGCCGATGCTGCCGTCTTCCAACCAATCGATCAGGGCGAAATTGATCGGCTCGCCGCGCTCGTCTTGGCTGTCGTACATCAGCAGGGCAGCACGGCCCTCGATGCTACCGGCAGCCACCCGCACATGCTCCATTTGGCTGTAGCGGTGGAAATACTCGCCGACTTCGACCGCGCCGCGGCGTTGGGCCCGGCCCACCAGATCGAGCCGCACGTCGTCCGCCAGCATCGCCCGCAAACCGTCGAAATCACGCGCGTTGAAACGCTCGACATAGCCCGCGAGCAGTATCGTCTCGCCGGCGTCCAGCACCGGCGGCGCCTCGGGGGCGCTTTCGGCCGCCAGCGCCCGCAGCCGCGCCCGGCCGCGATGCAGGGTTGCTTTCACCGCGGTGACGCTGGTGTCGTGCAGCTCCGATATCTCGGCCAGCGAATATTCCATCACGTCCTTGAGGAACACGCAGCTTCGCTGCGCCGCGGTCAACTCCAGCAGCCGTGACATCGCCACCGCCGCCAGCTCGCGCGCTTCCAACGGCTCGCTTTCGCCGGTATCGATCAGCGGGGCGTCTTCCAACGGTTCGGTCTGGCGCACCTCGCGGCGGCGCAAATGATCGATCGCCTTGTTGTGGGCGATACGAAATAGCCAGGAGCGCAAATTGGTTACCGGCGGGTTGGTCGACATCGCGTAATACGCCTTCGCCAACGCCTCCTGCACGACATCCTCGCCATCGATGACCGAGCCCGTCATGCGCGCGCAATAGCGATGCAATTCGGGCCGGATATCGGTGATCAGCGCATCAAACTCGGCGCGCGCCTCGGCCAGCGCCTGAGGAACCGGTTGCGTCGTCATGGGGCCTCGCTTTCCACATCAGTCTACCACCAAGCGAGCACGCGCGCTTGGGGGCGTTCAAGAGTATGACGCATGGATGGCCAAGAAGGATGCGGTGGTATGGCCCGTCTTGTGCCGCTAAACTCGGGGTGAAATTGGAGCCATGCCATGACCCAACCCGCCGCGCTTGGCCAAATCCGCACCCAGATCATGTGGGACCGCTTGATCGCCGTTGTCGAGGAGCAGGCGCAGGCGCTGATCCGTACCGCGTTTTCCAACACTGTGCGCGAGGCCGGTGATCTGTCCGCCGGGGTGTTCGATCTCCAGGGGCGCATGCTCGCCCAGGCGGTCACCGGCACCCCCGGTCATGTCAACGCGATGGCCGCCTCGGTCGGCCACTTTCTCGCCCGCTTTCCCGCCGCCACCATGCAAAGGGGCGACGTCTACATCACCAACGATCCGTGGCTCGCCACTGGTCATCTGCACGATTTCACCGTGGTCACCCCGTGCTTCCGCGACGACACGCTGGTCGCCCTGTTCGCCGCGACCTCGCACGTCGTCGACGTCGGCGGTCTCGGCTTCGGCCCCGACGGCCGGCAAGTCTACGAAGAAGGCATCTATGTGCCGATCATGACGCTTTTCGACCAAGGCACGATCAACCGGTCGCTGATCGATATCGTCCGCGCCAATGTCCGTGAGCCGGATCTGTTGGAGGGCGATTTCTATTCGCTCGCCGCGTGCAACGAGACCGGCTGCCGGCGTCTGCGCGCGATGATGGACGAGTTTGAACTGGACCGTCTCGATGCCCTCGCCGAGCACGTCATCGCGCGCTCGGCGGATGCGATGCTCGCCGAGATCCGCGCGCTGCCCTTCGGCACTTATCGCTACGCCATGCACATCGACGGCTACGAAAGCCCGGTCGATATCGTCGCCGCCCTAACTATCGGCGAGGACGGCATCGACGTCGATCTCGCCGGCACCTCGGGCCCCTCGGACTACGGCATCAACGTGCCGCTCGCCTACACCCAGGCCTATGCCACGTTCGGCATTCGCTGCGTCGTCGGCTCGACGGTGCCCAACAACGCGGGCTCGCTCGCGACCATTCGGGTCGCCGCCCCCGAGGGGACGATCCTCAACGCCAAACATCCCCGCGCGGTCGCCGCGCGCCACACCATCGGCCAGATGCTGCCCGATGTGATGCTCGGCTGCCTGCACCAGGCGGTCCCCGATATCGGCCCCGCCGAGGGCACCTCGTGTTTGTGGAATTTCGTCCTCTACGGCGGTGACGGCATCGCCGATGGCGGTGCAGCCCACGCCAACGCGACGCCGTTCACCGTCACCCTGTTTCACAATGGCGGCACCGGCGCGCGGCCGACCAAGGACGGGCTATCGGCCACCGCGTTCCCCTCGGGGGTGCGCAACACGCCGGTCGAGATCAACGAGGCGATCGCGCCGATCCTCGTCCGCCGCAAGGAATACCGCACCGATTCCGGCGGCCCCGGACGCTGGCGCGGCGGTCTCGGCCAAGTCATGGAGATCGCCAATATCGAGGGCGCGCCGTTTGTCCTCTCATCGATGTTCGACCGCGTGCGCAATCCGCCGCGCGGCCGCGACGGCGGCGCGAACGGCGTCTGCGGCCGAGTCTCGCTCGCCTCCGGCCCCGAGCGCGGCCCGATGGGCCGGCAAACCATTCCCGCCGGCGACACCCTGGTGCTCGAGATGCCCGGCGGCGGCGGCTACGGCGATCCACGCGCCCGCGACCCGGCCCTGGTCGCCGCGGACGTCCGCGGCGGCCTGGTCAGCCGCGCGGCGGCCGCGGACAAGTATGGCGTGGTGCTCGATGACGACGAAGGCGTCGATAGTGCGGCGACGGCGGCGCTGCGCCGCCAAGCCTAACCCAAGCTGCGTACCCGCAGCTTGGCAAGCACGACCGCGCGCCCGAGCTTATGCGAGGCCAGCCTGCGTGGCGCTTGAACGCCCTTTAAACAACCGGACCGCGTCCCCGCGGTCCGGCAAGCGCGACCGCGCGCCCGAGCTTATGCGAGGCAGCCTGCGTGGCGCTTGAACGCCCGTTAAAATCAAACCGCGATGAGTCCTACTCATCGCGGCTCGCCATCCTTGCTTGCCAGGCCTCGATCGCCGCCAACGGCGCCAAACCGAGGAACAAGATCCAAAGCGGTATTACCGGCGACATGTACAACGTGTTGATCGCCGGCAACGCGGTGACGTCGAGATAGGCGAGCAGGGCGAGACAGCTGATCACGGCGGCCAGCATCACGCCGGCGAGGAAGGTCAATGTGCCGAGACGCCGGGCTCGGGCGGCAAGAACGAGAGCGGCGCCAAAGCCCGCGAACGCGATCGCGGCGAGCACCGGTCCGGCCGCTCGCCACGCCGCGGCGAGACCGTGCAGCGCGATGAATGCGGCATCGGTCCGCCGATCCCGCGGCATTTGGCGATCGCGGCTGTCGATGATGTCGGTCAGCACCACCGTCACCGATCCCAACGCCACACGTTCCCCCAGCCGGTCAAAGCGCAGGCTCGCCAGCACGCCGCCTCGAGCGATGATCTGCAACCGGCAATCGGGGACCACGCAATCTGTTTTGACGTCGAATTTGACCATCGCCGTGCCGTCGTCGTAACGCTTGCGTTGGGTCAGCTCGACCACCTGCCAAACGGCGGCATCGTCGGCGGCGACCACGGTAAGGCTGTCGATGCGGGAACCAGAGGTCAACAGGGCGCCGCTCAGCCACACGGTGCGCGCGCGGGGAAAGATCGGGCCCCCGACTAAATCGCTTAGGATGCTCAATTCGAGTGCTCGGCCGCTGCTTTGGATTCGCATCGGCCCGGCTTCGGTGAAGCCGGTCAGCATGTGGAAGGCATCGACCAAGCGGCGCGCCGCGAGCACCAAATAGTCGCGGCGAAAAGGTGGTGCCATACCAAGTGGTTTGGCGACACAGGCAAGGCGGCCGTCATTGCAAGCGGCGTCGATCTCGGTGGCGACTCGGCGATAGAAACGCCGTGCATCGACCGCCGATTCGGAATGCCCGGCCAGGCTGACCGCGGCGCGCAGGGCCCACATGAACCAACCGCCCCTGATTTCACCGCGGCACGGGGCCTCGTCGTAGACGAGGCAGCCCTCCAGCGCCCAGCCATCGGCCATTGCGCCGTCGAGATACGGCAGCAGCTCGGCGGTTGCCGGGCTGTGCTCGGCGGCGCGACGGATCGCCTCGCGCGGCACCGGTATCAGCCGTTCCCAGGCCGCGGGCTCGAGTCGCGACAGTGCGCCATAGGCGGCAACGAAAGCAGGCTCGCGAAATTCGACCACGGTGGCCACGCCATAATGAGCCTTGTTGGTACGCGCCACCGCGGTATTGGCGCTCCACGCCACGACAAGCGCCAGGGCGATCAGTCCGGACTCGCGGGCGAACCGTGTTCCCAGCCCCGTCCCGCTGCTGCACAAGGCGCACACCACGGCGGCGGTCACCAGCGTCGGCAACAACCATAGACCCTCCTCGCGGGTCAACCACAGCGCCGCGAACACCGCGCCGAGGATCACCGCCGGTAACGCCCGATGCCATAGTGCGCGCCCGCGCCATCGCCACCACCACACCACCATCGCCAACAGCAACACCACCAGGGGTGCATAGAGTCCTTCGCGGACGATGCGAAGGACCGGCGAGGCGGTAACGATCGGGTTGAAGGCATAGGCCGCGTAAAGCGCACTGATCAACAACCAGTGCCGTGGCCGTGGCGCCAGAAGCCGCAGCAAAACTGCGCCAGCGAAAAGATAGAGCAGATCCTGCGCGAGCAAGAGCGGCAGACCCAGCCAGGCCAATGCCGCCAACCACATCGGATAAAAAGGGCCTTTGGCAAGAGTCAGCGAATCGTAGGCTCCGAGCCAATTTCCATTGAGCAGCGCGATCGCCAAGCGCGAGAACAACGCGTCGTCGTGGGCGGCATGGGCGAGCACCTGTAGCGGTATCGCCGTCACCAGCCACACCTGGGCAAGAGTAATCACCACCATCGCCCACGATAGCCGGCGCATATCGGTCATCGACCGGTCAACTTCCCCGCCCTGGCCACGCCGCGATGGCGACGAACAGCGCCGCCGCGACCACCACGATCGCCGGGCCGGTGGGAATATCGCTGATCAGCGATCCAGCGAGCCCGCCGCTCACCGATAGCGCCGCCAGTCCGGCGGCGATCACCGCCATCCGCTCCGGCGTGTTGGCGAGCCGCCGCGCCGCCGCCGCCGGCAGGATCAGCATCGAGACCACCAGCAGGATGCCGACCACCTTCATGCCGACCGCGATCACCAGCGCCAGCAAGATGACGAACGTGATCCGGGTCCGCCCTACCGCCACCCCGTCGACCGCCGCAAGGTCGGGCTGCACGGTGATCGACAGCAGCGGCCGCCACAGCACGCAGAGCGTGCCGCCCGCGATCACCGCCACGCCGACGATCGCACCGAGATCCCGCCAGCTCACCGCCAATATATCGCCGAACAGATAGCCCATCAGGTCGACCCGGATGCCGTCGAGCATGGCGATCAGCACCAGCCCCAGCGCCAGGGTGCCGTGCGCCGCCACCCCCATCAGCGTGTCGCTCGCCAGCCATTGACGCGATTCGAGCGCGCCGATCAACAGCGCGATCGCCAGACAGACCACGAAAATGCCGATCGTTGGGCCGATCTCCAAGAGCAAGCCCAACGCCACGCCGAGCAGCGCGCCGTGCGACAACGCGGCGCCGAAATAGGACATCCGCCGCCACACCACGAAGCAGCCGAGCGGCCCGGCGATCGCCGCGATCGCCAGGCCCGCGAGCAGCGCGCGCAGCAGAAAGTCGTCGATCACGGCGCCTCGCCGGCCGCCGTGTCGCTGGCCGCCGTGTCGCCGGCGATCGTATCGATCGGCACCACGTGCCCCTCGGCGTCATGGGCATGATCGTGATGATGGTGATAGACCGCTAGCGAATCCGAATAGCGTTCGCCGAACAGTTCCGCGAAGGCGGGGTCCTTGATCACCGCCTCGGCATGCCCGGTGCAGCAGATATGGTGGTTGAGGCAGATCACCGTGTCGGTCGCCGCCATCACCAGATGCAGATCGTGGCTGACCAGCAGCACGCCGCAGCCGGTGCGGTCGCGCACGTCGCGGAGCTTGGCATAGAGCTCGGCTTGGCCGTTGACGTCGACGCCGCTCATCGGCTCGTCGAGGACCATCAGATCGGGCCGCCCCAGCAGCGCGCGCGCCAGCAACACCCGATGGGTCTCGCCGCCCGACAGGGTCGCCATTTGCGCCCCCGCCAGATGCCCCGCGCCGACCAGGTCGAGCCCGGTCGCGATATCGCCGCCCCGGTGCCGCGTATCGAGCGCGAGAAACCGCTCGACCGTCAACGGCAATGTCGGATCGATATCGATGTGTTGCGGCGCGTAACCGATGCTCAACCCCGGCCGCCGGGTGATCGCGCCCTCGTCGATATCGATCAGGCCGAGCAGCGCGCGCACCAAGGTGCTCTTGCCGGCGCCATTGAGTCCGATCACGGTGACGATCTCGCGCGGCCGCAAGGTGATATCGACATGGTCGAGCACCAACCGCGCGCCATAGCGCACGGCGATCCCGCGCGCTTCGATCAAAGCCTGTTCGGCGCCGCTCGCGCCCATCTCGTATCTCCCGATTTTGGCTGTCTCCCCAACATAGTGTAACAACGGCGGCGAGGGCACCCCGCAGCTGACCACGGACTGTCATGTTTAGGCCATCGACCCTGGTAACATTGCTCGCCGCAATGATCGTGGCAGCCACGGCACGTGCCGCCGAGCCGCCGCGCGTTGTCGCGTCGATCGGCCCGATCCACTCGCTGGTTGCCGCGGTGATGGACGGGGTCGCCGAGCCGGTCGCCTTGGCGCGAAGAGGGGGCTCGCCCCATATCGCGCATTTGCGGCCCAGCGAGGCGCGGGCGCTCGCCGTCGCCGAGATCGTCTTCTGGATCGGTCCGGCGCTCGAGACCTATCTCGCCCGCCCGCTAGCCAGCCTCGACGGGCCGACCGTCGTCGCGTTGATCGACAGCCCCGGTCTTACCCTGCACACGACACGCGAAGGCGGCGACATCGATCCCCATATCTGGCTCGATCCGATCAATGGCGCGGCGATCGGTCACGCGGTCGCCGAAGCCCTCGCCGCCGCCGATCCCGCGCGCGCCGCGGCCTACCGCGCCAATGCCGCCGTGCTTGGCGATCGACTGACCCGTCTCGACCACGACATCGCCGCCCTGCTCGCGCCGGTTCGCGATGTCGCGTTTCTCACCTTTCACGATGCCTACCTCTATTTCGAACGCCGCTACGGCCTCGCCGGCATCGGCGCGGTGGCGGTCCGCGTCGGTCAGCCGCAAAGCGCCCGCCACGTCGCGGAGTTGCGCGTGCGGATCCGCGACGCCTCTGTCCGCTGCCTCTTCATCGAGCCTGAATTTGCCCCGGCACTGGTCGATACCTTGATCGAGGGAATGCACGTCACCTTTCCCGCCCTCGACCCGCTTGGCAGTGCCGTGACGCCGGGGCCGGAAGCCTACGCGACCATGCTCCGCGCCGACGCCCGGACAATCGCGGACTGTCTCGGCGCTGGGAGGTAGGTCCGGAATCTGATTGGCAAATTATTGCCGATCGGCAAGCGCGACCGCGCGCCCGAGCTTATGCGAGGAAAGCCTGCGTGGCGCTTGAACGCAGCTACAAACTTCGATGAGGCTTGCTCATCGAAGTTTGGTACTACCGCGCTTCGCGGCCGCCCGCGAATAGCCAGGCGAACAGCGCCGTTGCCAGCGCCGCGCCGATAAACTGGGCGATGATGAATGCCGGTGCATCGGCCGGGCGAATTCCGGCGAACGTCGCGCTCAAGCTGCGCGCCACGGTCACCGCCGGATTGGCGAAGCTGGTCGACGAGGTAAACCAATAGCCCGCGGTAATGAACAACCCCACGGCATACGGCACGGCTTCGGGCCGGGCGCGCAGGCAGCCGAGGATGGTCGCCACCAAACCAAACGTCGCGACGATCTCCGCCGTCCACTGCCCCGGCCCGGTACGGGTCACGTCGCCGAGCATCAGGATCGGCTCGGAAAACATCACGTGCGCCAACCACACGCCAACCACCGCGCCGACCAGCTGAGTGGCAATATAAACCCCGGCGTCGGTGACGCCGATCTCGCGACGAAGCGCGAACGCGAAGGTCACCGCCGGATTGAAATGCGCTCCCGAGATCGGCGCGAACACCAGAATCAGCACGGCGAGGATCGCGCCGGTGGCAATCGTATTGCCGAGCAGCGCGATCGCCACGTTGCCGCTCGCCAACCGCTCACCCATGATCCCCGAACCGACCACCACCGCCAGCAACAGCGCCGTGCCGACCAGCTCCGCCGCCACCCGGCGGCTCAAATCGTAGTGCATGCGCTCTCGCTCCCTCGCGCCTCGACTCTCCGTCGTGCCAACATCGTCATTCGGTCGCTGATGGCAAGCGCGATCTTGCGACCATCCGCCCGAGCCCCAGCGCCGGCACCAGGACCGCGAGCCCGATCAGGTTCGAGGTCGCTTCGGGATAGGCGAGCAACAGCCCCGCCGCGATCAGCGCGCCGCGTGCCACCAGCGCCGGCACGGCGTTACCCAGCGAGCCCAGCCACACCAGGTGGCCTTGCAGGCCCGACGCGATCAGGGTGATGCCGAGCAGCGCGGTGGTGCCTTCGATGAGAATTTCCGTCGCCGATCCGTTCAAAACCAGGGCCGGATTGAGGACGAAGAAGAACGGCAGGAAATAGATCACGCTGCCGAGCCGCATCGCCTCGAAGCCGGTGCTGATCGGCCGCTCGCCGGCCAGGCTCGCCGCCGCGAACGCACCGAGTGCGACCGGCGGGGTGATGTACGACACCATGCCCCAATAGAGAATGAACAGATGCACGGCGATCGGATCGAGCCCGAGGTCGATCAATGCCGGCGCGAGCACGATGGCGAGGAAGATATACGCCGCGGTCACCGTCATGCCGACGCCGAGGATGAAGCTCGTCGCCGCGCCCATCAGCAGCAGCAGCACCACATCGCCGCCAGCGAGGCGTACCAGATCGCCGGAGAAGGTGCCCGCCATCCCGGTCACCATCAAGCCGCCGATGATCAGCCCGACCGCGGCGAGGATCGCCACCAGTTCGGCGAGCAGGCGGCCGTTCGCCTCGACAAAACCTTGCACGGTGGCGAGCGAGACCCGGATCTTCGCCGGTACCTGGCTCAACACCAGCACCAGCACCGCCGCGGCCACCGGCGCGGTGGTGACATAGGCGGCATTGAAATGGAGGCTGGTGAGCACGACCGCCAAATAGCCGACGATTCCCGCGCCCAATAGATAAAACCAGGGATCGCGATGACCGAGCTTGCCGAACTGGCTGAGCGCGAGCAGCGCGACGGTGGCATAGAACGGCGCGTGCGCCTCGCGCTTCATATAGACCAACAATGTGATCAGCAATAAGAAGGCGAACACATAATACCAGCCCTCTTTCAGGGTGCGCGACGCCGACGGCAGCTCGGCCTTCGGCAAGCCGCGAATATCATGACGCGCGGCATAGGCGTCGATCTGCACGAACAAGCCGAAAAAATAGAGCAGGGAAGGGAAGGCGGCGGCCGCCGCCACGGTCAGGTACGGGATATCGAGGAACGAGGCCATGACGAACGCGGTGGCGCCCATCACCGGCGGCATCAATACTCCGCCGGTCGAGGCGCAGGCCTCGATGCCCGCCGCGGTGCGGCCCGGATAGCCGGCGCGCTTCATCGCCGGGATGGTCATCGCGCCGGTGGTCAGCACGTTGGTGACCACGCTGCCGCTCAAGGATCCGAACAGGCCGCTGGCGACGATCGCCACCTTGGCCGGACCGCCGCGCACCCCACCCAACAAGGCGAACGCGAGATCGATAAAGAACTTGCCGCCGCCGGTGGTCTGCAAGGTCACCCCGAAGATGATGAAGCCGATAATAAGCGTGCCGAACACCCGCATCGGAATGCCGAGCACCGATTCCTCGCTCATCAAATGATAGCGCGCGGTGCCGACGAGGTCTTGGCTGAGCCCGGAAAACATATCCGGGATGAAGGCGGCGTCGGCATAGACCGGATAGAGCGAAAAGATGCCGAAGATGACGAAGATCGCCCATCCCGCCGCGCGCCGCACCGCCTCCATCACCAGCGCCCACATGACGAAGGCGAGGACCACCGGCAGGGTCGGCGACTCGAACTCCCAGCCTTCCTCGATGCTGCGCAAGCCGGTCAGGGAAAAATACACCGCGATCGTGACGCAAAGCGCGAACAGGAGAATATCGAGCCCCGCGACGTGGTCGCGCGCACTCCGCCTGGTCGCGGGAAAAATCACGAACACCAGCGACACATAGAGCCCGAGCAGCAGATACAGATAACTATTGTCGAGGATGACCACGCCGGCAAAAAACTTGAGGCTGAAGATCTGATTGACCGCGAGGCCCATGCCGGTGAGCGTGAAGGCGGCGAACAGCCACCGCCACCCTCCTTTCAGCGGACGAAATCGTCCGCCGTGGGGTTCGCTCGCCGCTACCAAACCGGATCGAAACCGGCGTCGGTCAGGGCGCGCGACCGTGTGGCGTGCCACAGGCTGTAAAACGCCTCATCCTCTTCGTCGGCGTCCTTGATCCTGGCCCACGCCTCGGCCAGCACCAGTTGGCGTTCGATCAACGCTTGATTATTGGCCTCGTGTTCGCCGCTCCAGGCACCGATTTCGCTGAAATAGCGCACCGCCCCCTCGTCGTACGGCACGATCCAGGCGAACACTTGGCGCGCCATCGCCCAGCCGATCGCGTTGGAATGGCTGTCCTTGTAGGCGTCGAACTTGGTGTGCAGCAGTTTGGCCAGCTCGTACGCCATCTGGGGATCGCCGTCGGCGTATTTGATCAAAATCGGATACCCGTAGCTGGCGCCCTCGAGTGGCGTCGCCGCCGACAGACCGACCCCGGCGGTCGCGGTGTGCGGCGCATACCAGGGTGCCACCTCGAGCAACCGCCGCCAGCCCTCGGTATCGCCTATCGGCGCCGGGAAAAACCGCAATCCCCGGGGCGAGCCGTCGAGCTGGAACAGCATCGACGAGTCGGTGGACGCGATCGCCGCGTCGATGGTGCCGTCGATAATCCCCTGGATCGAGGCGCGCCAGCCCGACACCTCGACCACCTCGACCTCGTCCCAGCCGGTGCCGCCGAAGGCCAGCCAGGCCGCCATGTTCTGATTGAGCGCCGGCGCGCCGTACACCCGCGCCACCCGCTTGCCCTTGAGATCGGCGGCGGATTCGATCCCGGCGTCGCGCGCCGTCGCGGTCACCCCGGTATTGCTGTCGGCCCACGACATCATGATCACCCGCACCGGCTGCGGCCCCCAGCGCTTGGCGGCGAAATCGAGCACCCCCTCCTGGGCCAGGTAGGCGCCGATCCCCATCGCCGAGAACTGCACCCGCCCGGACTTGAGCGGTGTCATTCGCGAAATATCGTTTTTCGCCGGCACCACGCGCAGCTTGTAGCCCTCTTCCGCCAGCGCATTGCCGATCGCCACCGACACCGCATAGCCCGACGAGGTGGTGCCATAGGCGGTCCAGGCGAACACTTTGGGCAATCCCTCGGCGTGAGCAACACCGGCGGCGGCCACCACCGCGAACCAAATTCCGACCATGTATCGCTTCATCGGCTTTCCTCCCCAGCGATCCGCGCAACGCCGCCAAGAGTATCCCGCGCGCCCGACAATTGTCGATCCGCGCCGTATCGCCTATTCTAGCGCCCCTCATCACCGCAAGGATTCGGGCGAGCCATGACACAGACGGCAGCTGAACACGACGACCCGGCGATGCGGGCCTATCTCCGCGCCGGCACTGAGCGCGCATTGGCGCTGCCCAATCGCGGGCCGATCCGCTTCGACGCCGACGGCGCCTTGGCGGCCGACATCGCCGACGCCTATTGGCGCTACGGCTTCTATATTTTCGAGGGCGTGATGGGGGCGGACGAACTCGCCGATATCGATGCCGACGTGGCCGATATCCGCGACCGGCTGCCGACCGGGGAGGGCTCTCCCGTCGACGCCAAGGGCCGGCCGGCGCTGGCGGCGGATTGCGAGGCGCCGATCCTGTTCTGGTCGAAACCGCTCGGCGATCCGATTGGCGGCACCGACATCGCCAACGGCCGCCACCCGGTCAAGATGAGCGAGCCGACCCCGGCCGCCGACGCGCCCGACGAAATCGTCTACATCATCCTCGGCCCGCTGCAATTCTCCGACGCTTGCCTGCGCGCCTATGGCCACCCCGATCTGCTTAGAGTCGCGGCGGCGATCAACGGCGAGGATTTCGTCCCGTTCAACGAAGCGCTTTTCCTCAAGGAGCCCGGTCTCGGCGCCTCGGTGTCCTGGCACCAAGACGGGGTTACCCATTGGGACAGTCCGAACTGGGACCAGGGCACCCACGGCTTCAACTTCATGGGCCAGCCCTATGGTTGCACCGCCGCCAACGGTGTCTGGGTGGTTCCGGGAACCCACAGATTCGGCAAGGTCGATATCAAGGCGATGGTCGCCGAAGCCGGTTCGGAGCGCTTGCCCGACGCGGTGCCGATGATCTGCGCGCCCGGCGACGTCGCGATGTGCAACCGCCAAGCGCTGCACGGCTCGTTCGCCAACACCAGCGCGGATCGCCGGGTGACGGTCAATCTCGGCTTTCACCGCCGCGCCTCGGTGCTCAACGTCAGCGGCGGCGGCATTCACAACGCCCCCGCGGTCTACGATGCCGACCGCATCCGCACCCGCGCGCGCCTAATCGGCTACGCCATCGACGCCCGCCGCCAACGTTTTCCCGACGAGACTCCGTTCGTCTACAAACCGATCGCGGGTGAAGAAGAGTCGTATCGCTGGACCGCAGAAGCCAAGGCCGACATTCACGACTACAATCTTCTCGATTTGAGTATTTAACGGTCGAATTTTCATGGTTCAGGTCAAGCTCCACGGCTTTTACGGTGAGGACTTCGTCGCCGATCGGCGGCAGCTCACGACAACAGAAAATGCCAGGGAGGGCACGCTTCCCGCCGCGTCGGTGCCGAGCACGGAAATTCACGATGCGCGGCCGCGCCAGGCGCCGGCCGGTTCGGATCACGCGTTTTTCGAGCACCACGGCTTCGTCCTGCTGGACCACACGTCGTCGGTGACCGATTGGGACCCCGACCCGGCGCGCGACCCCAGCGACAGCGAAATCGCGCGACGCTATCTGCCGGAGGTCGATGCCTTGATCCGCCGCCGGCTGCTTCCCGGCCGAACGATCGACGTCCGGCTTGCCCCGCAAGCCTTTGCTCGGCGCGGGCCCGGAACCGCCAATCCCTTCTATGCCGAAGGCGTTCATCAGGATTTCGGCTTATCGGCGGACGACTATCAGCAGTCCCTGGAAGCCTTCGTCTCGGCCGAAATCGGCCAGCGTTGGCGTGACCGGTACGACAGCGACGCGGTTGATGGCTACGTGGTGATCGATTTCTGGCGCACGGTGTCGATGGACGAGCCGCTGCGCCATATGCCGCTTGCGATATGCGACCCAAAGACCGTCGAAGTCACCGATACGATCCCGACCGGTCTGCTGGACTTCGCGCCCACCGGCAAGCCGACCAACCAGCTTGGCCTGCGCTTCAAGGCCGACCAGAAATGGTACTTCTATCCGGAAATGCTCGGCACCGAGGTCCTCGCGTTCAAGGTCTTCCAATGCTTCAAGACCGATCGCCGGCCCCGGGTGCAAACCTGTTTCCACACCGCCTTCCCGGAACCCGGCGCACCCGACCGGGCGGCGCATCGCCAAAGCTGCGAGTTTCGTGCCGGCGTCTTCTTCTTGAACGGCGGAACGGCTTAGAGTCTTTCCGGGCCTAATACCAACGGTCATTGATCAGAACCCATGCGCCCATTTGCGCATGCCGAGGGACATGATCTTCCATGGTTGGTCGATGAGGTTGTTCGAGGCTTGGCAGCACAGCGCGACGATGTCTTCGTAGGATTTGAAGATCCGG
>JAKZSU010000004.1:0-49159 GCA_047517485.1 Alphaproteobacteria bacterium | reverse complement strand
TCTTGCGATAACCCAACCCTATACCGGAAACCGCGATGGCCGCCCGCTGTGGATAACTGGCTTGGCTAGGCCAGACTCTCGGCGGTCGCTACGCCAAGCCAGTTACCCACAGCTCCTACACCACGCTGCGGGACACGACCTATTAAGATCACTGTTCCGAGAAAGACTCTGTGTTGGCGGTACCTTTACCGCCCGATATCGGGCCCCGATCGGAACAGGATTTTCGAGTTTAGAACTTTTGCCATCAAAGGGCAGCACAGACCGGTCGGGACGGGATTTTATAACCCGGCAGGGTATGATCGAAAGGAAGACATTATGGCTCTCGTGCAGGTAATTGATATCGCCACTGGTCAAGTCGTCGCGGAATATCCGATTCCGCCGACCGAGATCATTACGCTCGAGCCCGGCCAGCAGGTGGTATTCGGTGACGTCGACTATGGCGATCCGAACAACCCGAATGTGATCATCGAGGTGATCAACGACGAGCACATCCAGGTCACCATCGACGACGGCAGCCTGCTGATCGAGAACCTGTACAAATTCCTTGAAGAGGGCGAAGACGCCGGATTGGTGTTCGCCGACAGCGGCCAGCCGTTCGGCACCGGCCCGCAGGCGCTGCTGGTTCCGTCTTTCGACAGTCTCGACGCGTTCACCGCGACCGCCGCCGGCGGCCCCGGCGCGGATGGCGGCGGTGACCAAACCGGCACCAGCGGCCGCGGCAACGACGGCCGCATCAACCCGCCCGATCTCAACGTCGATCATATCCATGCTCCGACCATCGAGGGCGTTATCCCGCGCCCCGATTTCGATTTCGAATCCGATATCGTGCCCGAGGACCCCGAGCCCGAAGTCGAGAGCAATCCGGTGATCGTGTCGATTTCCGACGCGACGCCGGTGCAAGAGCCGGTTTTGAGTGACGGCGAAGGCGGCGAAGGCGGCGGCGGTGGCGAACAGTTCACCATGACCTTCGATGGCGGGGAAGGCAGCCTCTCAGGGGAGACCTATATCGAGGGCGGACTGACTGTTATGTCGGAGTATGCCAGTGGCACCGGCCATCTTCATCAGCAGTTCAGCGGCGGCACGCCGCCTGCTTTGTTCATCCATAACAGCTGCTGCTCGGCGCCGTACGAATTTACGGCGACCGAAGGCGGTGCCTTCAGCATGCTCAGCTTCGAGGTCATATCGAGTTCCGGCTTTACGGTATTCGCGATCAAGGACGGCGTGGCGATCGACTCGATCGTCGTGCCGTCGGGCTTTACCGGCTTGCTCGAGCTGCCGGCGTCTTTCCAAGGTGTCGACGCGGTGCGATTGGGCACCGACAACGCCCAACAGGCCACCGGTGTCATCGACAACGTTGTTTACACCTTGGGCGGCGCCGGCGGCGGCGACTTCGTGATGGCCGAGTTCACCGTGTTCCTCGAGACCGGCGCGACCGATGCGGACGTGACGGTGACCGTCAGCGCGCAAGACGGTCGTGATCCCACCGCCACCGGCGGCTCCGACTACGACGATGCGCAATTCTTTGCCGACGAGGCGGGCACCATCCCGCTGGCAGGCAACATGGTGACCATTCCCGCCGGCGACACGTCGGTGGTGGTCTATGTCAAGGTGTTCGGCGACGATATCGCCGAGTTTACCGAGTTCTTCGAACTGGTGATCAGTGATCCGATCAATGCCCAGACCGGCGATCCGGTTGGCGAGGGCTCGATCCTCGACAATGCCCCGCCGGTCGAGTTCTCGATCGACGATCAGACGGTGACCGAGGGCGATCCCCTCGGACCAGACGCGACGATCACCTTCACCGTCACCAAGACCGGCAATTCGGTGTCGACCACGTCGGTCAATTACACGGTCTTCGAGGGCAGCGCCCTCGACCCGCAGGATTACAACAACGCCATCGACGCGTTGTCGGGGACGGTGACGTTCTTGGCGGGCGAGACCAGTAAGACGATCACGCTCGACGTCACCGACGATCTTGTCGCCGAACAGACGGAGACTTTCACGGTCGTGCTCAGCGGCGCGAGCGGCGGGACGATCAGCGACGACACCGGCCTCGGCACGATCCTCGACAACGATCCGCTCCCCGCGTTCTCGATCAACGATCAGACGGTGACCGAGGGCGATCCCGGTGGAACCGACGCGACGATCACCTTCACGATCACCAAAACCGGTGATTCGGACGCCTCTTCCTCGGTCCAGTATACGGTCGTCGAGGGCACTGCCACCGACCCCGAGGACTACAACGACAGCGGCGACGCGCTGTCCGGGACGGTGACTTTCCTGACGGGCGAGTTCAGCAAGACGATTACGCTCGACGTCACCGACGACTTTATCAACGAGTCGACCGAGACCTTCACGGTTGTCCTGGACAACGAGACCAATGCGACGATCAGCGACGACACGGGTATCGGCACGATTCTCGATAACGATGGCCCCCCGTCGTTCTCGATCAACGATCAGACGGTGACCGAGGGCGATCCCGAAGGTACGGACGCGACGATCACTTTCACCGTCACCAAGTCCGGCGATTCGGACGCGGCGTCGACCGTCGATTACACGGTGGTCGAGGGCAGTGCCACCGATCCGGAGGATTACAACAACAGCCTCGATGCGCTGTCCGGGACCTTGACCTTCCAGCCGGGCGAGTTCAGCAAGACGATCACGCTCGACGTGACCGACGACCTGATCGCCGAGTTGACCGAGACCTTCACGGTCGTCCTGAACAACGAGACCAACGCATCGATCAGCGACGACACCGGCCTCGGCACGATCCTCGACAACGACCCGCTTCCGGCGATGTCGATCAACGATCAGACGGTGACCGAGGGCGATCCCGGTGGCGACGACGCGACGATCACCTTCACGATCACCAAGACCGGGGATTCGGATGCGTTTTCGTCGGTCTTCTACACGGTCGTCGAGGGCAGTGCCACCGATCCCGAGGATTACAACAACAGCGGCGACGCGCTGTCCGGGACGGTGACTTTCCTAGCGGGCGAGTTCAGCAAGACGATCACGCTCGACGTCACCGACGACTTTATCAACGAGACCACCGAGACCTTTACCGTGGTTCTCAGCAGCCCCATCAACGCGACGATCAGCGATGGCTCGGGTTTGGGAACGATTCTCGATAACGACGCGCCCACCGCGCCGACCGAGAACATTGCGGTTGACGACGAAGGCCTGAATGGCGGTGTCTCCGGCGGTGTCGGCGACGTTACCTTGCCGGTGCAGGAACATATCGTTTCCGGCTCGTTCGACGCCGACTTCGGCGAAATCACCGGCACGATCAATCTGTCGCTGATGGACGGCCAGTCGGATACGCTTGGAACCGAGAGCATCAATTTTGCTTGGGCCGGCAACATCTTGACCGCCACGGTGTCCGGTGGCGCGCGAGACAGTCAGGCAATCTTCACCCTGGAGGTCACCGATCCCGCGACCGGCGCATACACCTTCACTTTGCTGTTGCCGGTGGTGCACGCCGCGGGTCTCGACGAAAACAACACCGCGGTTGCCCTGACGTACTCCGCGGTCGACAGCGACGGGACGACCACGAACGGAACCGTCAACATCGACGTCGACGACGACTCGCCCGGTGCACTGGAGCCGGAAGACACGGTTATTCAAAACGAGATCGACGAGACGCCGAACGCCGATGACGTGGTAATTGGCGATCTCAATTTCGTACCGGGTGCCGATGGTATCGGCGGCGCGGTCTTCGAAGGTGGTGCGGACGGCGATTTGTCCCTGAGCAAGGACGGCATTTCGCTGATGTCCGATAACGCGCAGATTTACCTGTACGGTTTCGGCACCGACACGTTGATCGGCTCGACCTCGCTTCCGGTCGATGTGGGCGATCCGACCAATCCGGGCAACGAAGTGTTCACGGTCGTTCTCAATGCGGCGGGCGATGACTACACCTTCACCTTGATCGCCGGAATCGATAATGCCGATGGTGCCGGGTTTGGCGATCTCAGCGGCGTTGGTACCGCCGGCAACGTGCCGTTCAAGTTCATCGAAAATGACGAGTTGAACCAGGAACTCGAGCTGCTGATAACGCCCAAAGGTTTGGCCGCCACGGTCAACAGCGACAGCGATGATATCGCGACCGACAATCAGTGGATCGCGACGGACGAGGGTATCCGCATCGATGTCGGTAACTTTACGCTACTCGAGCTGAACGGAGATCCTTGGGATGGCACCGGCAAAGCCCCTGATTTCGATGTCGAGAACCATACCGAGATCACCAACTTCACTTTTGGTATCGTCCAAACCAAGGGTCAAGGTCAAGCGACTGTTTCGGTGGAAATTTTCGATGATACCGACGACGATGTAGCGACCGAAGAAGGCAAAATTGCCCTTACACTCGCGTCAATTGTGGTGCTGGATGAAAACAGTGTCGTTCTTTTTGAAAGTAGCATCAAAACAGCGGCCGGATTGATCGAGGCCGGGTTCGATGTTCACCTTGACACTGGTACGATCTACATTACCGGCATGGACCCGGACTGGACGGTCCAGGTCACCAGCGCGACGGTGTTCGATGCCATCCAGATCCTCGATGCACGGCTGGCAACGCCTAATGGAGAACCTGTCCTCGGCGGTGACGACTTCGCGCTCGGCCATCTCGAGATCATGGGTGACGGATCGACCGAGGAACGGACCCTCAACTTCGAAATCGAAGCGACCGATGGCGACGGCGATTCGATCGGTGGCGACTTCGACGTGGTGCTCGCGCCGAACTCGGGGATCAGCCAGATCGGCGGCGACGGGGTCGATAACCTTCTTGGTACCGCTGGCACCGACAATCTATACGGGCTCGGCGGTAACGACACGCTGTCCGGTCTGGCCGGTGACGATCTTCTCGATGGCGGCATTGGTCTCGACACCATGACCGGTGGTGACGGCAACGACATCTTCCGTCTGGTCGACGAGGATGTCGGGGTCAACGTGGACGTGATTACCGATTTCACGACCGGCGATTACAGTGTCGATGGCAACAACGACGCCCTGGACATCTCGGACCTGCTGTCGAGCAACGGCATCAGCACCGGCGGTATCACCCTGAGCCTATATCTCAGGGTCGAGGCGGATGGTGATGTCCGGTTCGACGCCGGCGGCGACGTAAAGGATACCAGCACGGTGCTCGCCACCACCAACGCGCTGACCGCCGGTCAGACGGTCTCGGTGTTCATCGATACCAATCTCGACCCCGATGCCGGCAGCCTCGATACCTCGCTAACCGTGTTTGCCTAGGCGCGAAATCTACCAACTCTCGATCTCAAGGCCCCGTCGGTGCGATCCGGCGGGGCTTTTTCTTGGCCCTGGTGCGGCTATACTCGGCCCATGACCGGTGAGAACGAAACCGCGAAACCCAAAACCACGCTCGCCGCGTCGACGCGGGGATCCGACCGCCTGGTCGGCTTTTGGTTGCTGGCGGCGGCGGTCCTCCTCGGCGCCGGGCTGTTCCTGCCGGCGGTCACCCTGAGACAGTTTTACGTCTTCGAGAAACAGTATTCTCTGGCCGAAGGGGTCTTTGCCTTTGCCGAGGCCGGCGATTGGTTTCTGTTTGTCGTCGTATTCGCATTCTCGATCCTGTTTCCGATCGCCAAGATCCTGGTCTGCCTGGCGTTGTGGTTCGTCGTGCCATCGGCTGCACCGATCACCGGCAAACTGTCGGGCTGGCTCGCGACGGTGTCGAAATGGTCGATGCTCGACGTGTTCATCATCGCGCTGATGGTCTTGTTGGTCGACGGTCGCTTGCTGAGTTCGGCCGATATCCACGCCGGCGTAATCACCTTCACCGCTGCGGTCCTGTTGTCGACCTACGCGGCGCGGCGGATTGGCGCCCTTAGCGGTTAGCCCAATATTCGTCGCGCAGCAGGCGTTTGTAGAGTTTGCCGTTCGCCTGGCGCGGCAACGCGGCATGAAAGTCGAGCGAACGTGGGCATTTGACATGGCTTAGGCGATCGCGACAGAAGGCGAGCAGTTCAGCCTCGAGGGCATCCGAGGCGGCCACGCCGGTGGTGGTTTGGATCGCCGCGTGGACTTGCTCGCCGAGATCGCCGTGCGGAATGCCGAACACCGCGGCGTCGAGCACCTTGGGATGGGTGACCAGCAGGTTCTCCACTTCCTGCGGGTAAATATTGACCCCGCCGGAGATGATCATGTGCGCCTTGCGGTCGGTGAGATAGAGGAAGCCCTCGTCATCGACGTGGCCGACATCGCCGAGCGTGGTCCAGCCGTGACGGTTGCGCAATGCCGCGGTCTTGGCGGGATCGTTATGATAGGCGAATTCCTGGCCGTCGGCGAAGTAGACCGTACCGGTCTCGCCGGCCGCGACGTCCTCGCCGTCTTCATCGCAAATGTGAATCGCGCCGAACAGCGGTCGGCCGACCGAGCCCTTATGGGCGAGCCAGGCCGCGCTGTCGATCACGGTAATGCCATTGCCCTCGGTGCCGGCATAATACTCGCGCAGGATAGGCCCCCACCACGCGATCATCTGTTCCTTGATCGGGATCGGGCAGGGCGCGGCGGCATGGATCGCGCAGCGGTGGCTCGACAGTTCGTGGCGCGCGCGAACCTCTTCGGGCAGCTTGAGCATGCGCACGAACATTGTCGGCACCCATTGGCTGTGGGTGACCCGAAAAGTCTCGATCAGCGCCAAGGCGTGCTCGGGATCGAAGCGCTCCATGACCACCGCGGTCGCGCCCATGCGCAAAAACGACAAGGTAAAGCGAAGCGGCGCGGCATGATAAAGCGGCGCCGGCGAGAGATAGATCGCGTCCGCCGAGAGGCCATAGAGATGGCCCAGCAGCTGAAAGCTCGGCTTTGGCGTCCCCAGCGGCTCGTACTCGAGCAGTGTGCGCACGCCCTTGGGGCGCCCGGTGGTCCCCGACGAGTACAGCATGTCCGAGCCTTCGGACTCGTCGGCGACCGGCATCGCCGGCTGATCGTCGAGCGCGATGTCGAGAAAGGCGAATCCATCGATCGCCCGGTCGACCGAATACCAGTGCTCGATTGCCGTTTCACCGGCCCGCACCGCCGCGGCGATGTCTGATCGGGCGGGCGACCCGATAAACAACCGGGCGCCGCAATCGGCGACAATATACGTCGCTTCCTCGGCCTTCAGGTGGGTGGCGATACAGGTGTAGGTCAGCCCGGCGCGATGCGCGCCCCAACAGATCGCCAAGAACAGCGGATGATTTTCGAGACACATCGCGATGCCGTCGCCGGGCCGCAGCCCGTGGCCGCGAAACAGATGGGCGCAGCGGTTGGAAATCTTCTCCAGCTCGCCATAGGTCACGATCGCGCCACTGCCCGCCATGATGTACGCGGCTTTATCGGGCATGGTTTGGGCGTGCACGCCCGGATGAAGAATGTCGCTCATGGTTGGTCCTTGTCGCCGGCTCTCGTCTACGGTACCGCTAGGCGGGCGCAGGGGACAGCATGAATCCGGGAGAGCGGCATGGCGACGGTGGAATTTTTTTTCGATTGTTCGAGCCCGTGGACCTACCTCGGCTATAGCCGAATTCGCCCAGTCTGCGCCGCGGCGGGCGCGACCATCGTCTGGAAGCCGATTTTGGTTGGTGGCATATTCAACACCGTCAATCCCGGTGTCTACGAGCAACGCGACAACCCCAATCCGCTCAAGGCCGCCTATGCCCGGAAGGATATGGCCGACTGGGCGCGATACTGCGGTATTCGGATCCGCGGCATTCCGCCGGTGTTTCCGGTACGCGCGGTCACCGCGATGCGGGGCGCGCTTTATGCCCTCGATCAAGGGTGTCTCGAAGCCTACGCGGACGCTGTTTTCGAGCGGTATTGGGGAGATTTCGAGGATATTTCGCAAACCTCGGTGCTCAGCGCGATTTGTCACCAGATCGGGCTCGATGCGGGCGAATTCTTCACCGCCTGCGACGATCCGGAAATCAAGGCGCGATTGCGCGCCAACACCGACGAGGTGATCGCGCGCGGCGGATTCGGCTCGCCGACCATATTTGTCGACGGCGATGACATGTATTTCGGCAACGACCGCATACCGCTGATCGAGGCGGCATTGGCGCGATGAGTCGCGAGGGTGGCGCGAAGCGACCTGGCATTCTAGACTGAGGCTTGAGAGGGTGACGTCCGGGGGGGACATGACCAACATCGAATCGGATCCGGTGGTGCCACATCGTGGTCCCGCCGCCAGCGGGGCCTGACCGTGTCGCCGGCCAGCGATACGCCGTTGCTCGATGTCGCCGACGTGGTCATGCGGTTCGGCGGGATCATTGCCTTGGACGGGATCTCGTTCTCGGTACGACGCGGCGCCATCGTCGGCCTGATCGGCCCGAACGGCGCCGGCAAGACGACCCTCTTCAACTGCCTGAGCCGGCTCTATACGCCGGATAGCGGCACCATCACCTTCGACGGGGCCGCGCTGTTGGACTCGCCGGCGCATCGCATGGCGGGTCTGGGTCTTGGCCGCACCTTCCAGAATTTGGCGCTGTTCGAGACCATGAGCGTACTCGACAACGTGATGATCGGCGGCCATTCGCTGACCCGCGCCGATTATTTGAGCAATGCGTTGCGGCTGCCGTGGATTCGCCGCGAGGAGGCGGGGCTGCGCGAGCGTGCCTGGGAGCTGCTCGATTTTCTCGACCTCGACGCGTTCGCGCATGTGGCGGTCGAGTCGCTCGCCTTCGGCACCAAGAAGCGGGTCGAGCTCGCGCGCTCGCTCGCCGGCCAGCCGAAACTGCTGCTGATGGACGAGCCCGCCGGCGGTCTCAACCACGAGGAGGTCGAGAAACTCGGCGCGTTGATCAAATCGATCCGCGACCGGTGGCGACTGACGGTGCTTCTTGTCGAGCATCACATGGGACTGGTGATGCCGATCTCGGATTGGGTGGTGGCGCTCGATTTCGGCCGCACGATCGCCGAGGGCACGCCCGCCGACGTGCAACGCGACGAAGCGGTGATCACCGCCTATCTCGGGACCTCCGGCTGATGGCGGCGCTGCTGAAAGCCCGCGGGCTGACCGCGCATTACGGACCGATCCAGGTTCTTTTCGGGATCGATTTCGAAGTCGCCGAAGGCGGCATCACCACCATCCTCGGCGCCAACGGCGCGGGCAAGACGACGACATTGCGCGCGGTGTGCGGGATGATCAAGACCGGCGGCGAGTTATCGTTCTCCGGCAACAATATCAAGGGTATGGCGACCGAGGACGTGGTGCGTAAACGGATCGCCCACGTTCCCGACGGTCGCGGCACTTTCACCGGGCTCTCGGTCGAGGAGAACCTGCGCCTTGGGGCTTATACGCGCCGCGATCGTGATGCGATCGCTGCCGATATGGACCGGGTTTTCGAATATTTCCCACTTCTCGCAGGCCGGCGACAGCAGCAGGCCGGCACCTTGTCGGGTGGTGAGCAACAAATGTTGGCAATCGGCCGCGCCTTGATGCTGCACCCGGTGCTGATGTTGCTCGACGAGCCGTCGTTCGGCCTGGCCCCGCTGGTGGTCCAGGACCTGTTCAATATCCTGCGCACGATCAATCGGGAGCAAGGCATTAGCATGCTGTTGGTCGAGCAAGACGCCTCGCTCGCGCTCGAACTTGCCGACAGCGCCTATCTGCTCGAGACCGGCCGCGTGGTGATGTCCGGCGACGCCGACGTTTTGCGCAATGACGAAGCCGTCCGCAAAGCCTATCTAGGGTATTAGCACGCTATGGATCTGTTCATTCAATTGGTGGTGGCGGGGCTCGCGGCGGGCGGTATCTACGCCTCGTTGGCGCTCGCCCTGGTGATGATCCACGAGGCGACCGAGCTGATCAACTTCGCCCAGGGCGAGATGGCGATGTTCTCGACCTACCTCGCCTGGACGATGATCAATGCCGGCTTTCCCTATTGGGCCGCGTTCTTTCTCACCGTCGGGATCTCGTTCGTCGGCGGAGTGGTGATCGAGCGGGTGATCATTCGCCCATTCGAGCGCGCGGCGATCTTCACCTTGATCGTCGTGTTCATCGCATTATTGTTGATTTTCAATGGATTGGCGGGATGGATTTGGACATACACCATCAAGAGCTTTGACAGTCCGTTCCCGGAAGCGCCGCTGGTTTTGATGGAGGGCGTGAGCGTTCGCATGCACGATGTCGGCGCGATTGGCGTGACGCTGGTGGTATTGCTATTGCTCTATTTGTTCTTCCGTTTCACGCCAATTGGCCTGGCGATGCTAGCGGCGGCGCAAGACCCCACATCGAGTAAACTTGTTGGTATCCGGGTCGGCTGGATGTTGGCGCTCGGCTGGGGTCTCGCCGCGGCGATCGGCGCGGTCGCGGGGATGATGGTCGCGCCGATCGTTTTCCTCGACCCGTCGATGATGGCGGGCATTCTGCTTTATGGTTTCGCCAGCGCGCTTTTGGGCGGCATCAACAATCCTGGCGGGGCGGTCGCCGGGGGGTTCATCGTCGGCGTGTTCGAGAATTTGATCGGCGCGTATATGCCGTTCATCGGTAACGAACTCAAATTGACCGTGGCCTTGGCGATCATCATCGTGGTGGTGATCTTTCGGCCAGGCGGTCTGTTCGGCAAAGTCGCCGTCTCGAGGGTGTGAGAAATGGCTCGACAACTTCATGAGACACGATTTGCCGGTTTGACTGGCGTCGGATGGCGCCGCTCGGCGCTAATCCTCGGCCTGCTGATCGCGGTCGCTCTGCCGTTTTTGAGTAGCGATTATCGAACCTACCAGTTCACCAATGTGTTGTTGTGGGCGATCGCGGTCCTCGGGCTCAACATGTTGACCGGCTATTGCGGTCAAATCTCGCTTGGTCATGGCGCGTTCTATGCCATCGGCGCCTACGCCACGGCGGTCATGATCGACAAGGGGGAGGTGCCCTATTACCTGGCAATTCCCATGGGTGGCGTCGTCGCCATGTTCGTCGGATTCTTGTTCGGCTATCCGGCGGGGCGCCTGCGTGGACATTATTTGGCGCTCGCGACATTTGGCTTGGCGATCGCGGTGCCGCAAATCTTGAAATACGACCTCTTCGAACCGTGGACCGGGGGCGTCCAGGGGATCTTTATATTCAAGCCCGATCCGCCGGCGTGGTTGCCATTGGAGCTCAGCAAGGATCAGTGGTTGTACTTTTTCTCCCTTGGCATCTTGCTCGTGCTGTTTTTCGCCGCTTGGAATATTTTACGCAGTCGATCGGGACGCGCGATGATCGCTATTCGCACGCAGCATATCGCGGCGGAAGCAATGGGGGTTAATACCGCGCTGTACAAGTCACTGACGTTTGGTCTCAGCGCGTTTTATACCGGCATCGCCGGCGCCTTGAGCGCGATCGTCGTCGAGTTTGTTTCTCCGGACAGCTTCACTTTCTTTATCTCGATCTGGATCTTGATCGGCATGGTGGTCGGCGGGCTCGGCTCGATCTGGGGGGCCGTCTTCGGCGGTTTGGTGATTGTCTATTTGCCCAACGTCGCCGAGGATGTTTTTAAAGTGGCGCCAGCGGTGGTGTATGGCCTGATATTGATCGTCGTAATGTACTTTATGCCGATGGGCGCGGCCGGTTTCGTGCGCTTAATGGGGGCTCGTATCATGCGCAAATGGGGGACCACCGATGGCGAGCCGGATCAAACAAGCGACGCCGGGCAGACCCCGTCTGCGTCGCGTTGACAGGAGGACCTTGAGCATGAACCGTAAGATCGTATTCACCGTGATGGGCGCCTTGGCCGGCGCGGCAATGGCGTTTTCCGGGGCCCATGCCGAGCCGCAATATGATCCCGGCGCCAGCGACACCGAGATCAAGATCGGCAACACCAATCCGTATAGCGGACCGGCCTCGTCCTATGGCGCGATCGGCCAGGCGATTGGCGCCTATTTCGACATGATCAACGCCCAAGGCGGCATCAACGGGCGCAAGATCACCTTTATCACCCTCGACGATGGCTACAGCCCACCAAAGACCGTCGAGCAGGTGCGCAAGCTGGTCGAACAGGAAGAAGTTCTTCTGCTGTTTCAGACTCTTGGTACGCCAACTAATACCGCGATTCACCGCTACGTAAATGCCAAGAAGATCCCCCACGTCTTCGTTGCCACCGGTGCCAGCCAGTGGGGACAACCGGAGAAATATCCCTGGAGCATGGGGTGGCAGCCGACCTATCCGGCCGAATCCAAAATCTATGCCAAATATATTATCGAAAATGTCGCGGATCCGAAGATCGGCATTCTGTTCCAGAACGACGATTACGGGAAAGATTATCTCGACGGTTTCCACGACGCCTTGGGAGATCTCAAGGACGATCTCATCGTCGCCGAGTTCCCCTACGAAGTGACCGATCCGACGATCGACTCGCAGATCGTCGAGCTGAAGAACTCGGGTGCCAACGTGTTCTTCAACATCACCACGCCCAAGTTCGCCGCCCAGGCGATTCGCAAGGTCTACGACATCGGCTGGAAGCCGATGCATTTCATCAACAATGTCTCGACATCGGTCGAGTCGGTCCTGACCCCGGCCGGGTTGGAAAAGGCGACTGGGCTAATCAGCTCGAACTATCTCAAGGATCCGACCGATCCGCAGTGGGCGAACGAGCCGGATGTGATCGAGTGGACGAAGTGGATGGATGAATACAATCCGCGCGGCAACAAGGGCGAGGTCTTCAACGCCTATGCCTATGCCGTCGCCTTCGCCATGGTCGATGTCTTGCGGCGTTGCGGCGACAATTTGACCCGCGAAAACGTGATGGCCAAGGCCGCCGCGCTGAATGATCTTACGGTGCCAATGCTGCTCCCGGGGATCACCGTCACCACCAGCGCCGAGGATTTCTATCCGATCGAGCAGATGCAACTGATGCGTTTCAACGGCGAGATCTGGGATCTCGAAGGCGAAATCATAAGCGCCCGTTAATCAGGAAAAACTTCGGATAAGGCCCGGTACGTAACTTACCGGGCCTTTTTCTTCCGCCAAGGAGGGATCATGTCCAACCCCGAAACCTATGACGTTTTCGCCATTCGCTACGGCACCTATGCGGCGCGTAAGCGGGCCGAGAATTTCATCATCACCGACCTTCACGAGTCTGCGATGCCGCTGGACTATTACGTCTGGGCGATCGTCAACGAGAACCGGACAATTGTCGTCGACACCGGGTTTGATCGCGCGGAAGCGAAGTCGCGGCAGCGCGAGATCACCTGTCTGCCGCGCGAAGGTCTGGCGATGGCGGGGATCGACTCCACGACGGTGGAGGACGTGATCGTCACCCATCTGCATTATGATCACGCCGGCACGCTCGATGATTTCCCGGCCGCGCGATTTCATGTCCAAGACAGCGAAATGGCATACGCCACCGGGCGGCACATGATGCACACGCCGTTTGGCTACGCCTATTCCGCGCGCCATGTGACGGCCATGGTCGAGCGTCTATTCGAGGGGCGGGTGGCGTTCCATGATGGCGCGGACGAAATCGCCCCGGGGATCAGCGTCAACCACATCGGCGGCCACACCATGGGCATCCAATGTGTGCGCGTGCTGACCAAACGCGGCTGGGTGGTGCTGGCGTCCGACGCCAGTCATTTTTACGAGAACATGGAGGCGGTGGCGCCGTTTCCCATCGTCTACAGCGTCGGCGATATGGTCCAGGGCTACGATAAGATGCGCCGCCTGGCGGAGTCCGGCCAGCACATTATCCCCGGCCACGACCCCTTGGTGATGGCGCGCTATCCCGCCTTGTCGGCCGATGCCGCGGGAACCGTGGTCCGCCTCGACGTAGCGCCAAAGGGGTAGACGCGCGGCACGTGCATCGCCACATGCCACGAATGACAGATAGAAAAACAGTGACTTCAATTTGGTCAAGATCCCGTCGTCTATGGCTTCTCTCGTTGCTAATATTCGTGCTCGCCGCGACGTCAATGACCGGTCCTCGGTCGCCGAAAAGCGAGGACTCGGACGACCGCAGGCCGAACATCGCCATGCCGACCCTGGGTGGCAAGGTGTTCTGGGGTGACAATTTCATCTATGCCGGCTGGCGCATCCAAGAGAACGTGGTGACCGGGCACCATCGACTTCTCGATCCCGACGATGTGCGCCAAGCGTGGGGCACTTATGCCCAATGTCTCGCCGTGCTGTCCGAGATCAGGAGCGAACAGAATATCGCGCCCGCCGGGCGTCATCTGGTTCTGTTGCTGCACGGTCTCGGACGCTCCAAGGATTCGTTCGGCGATGTGCCCGAGAAGCTGCGCGAAGCCGGATATGACGTCGTCGGCCTGAACTATCCGAGTTTTCATGAAGGCGTGAAGGCGAGCGGCCGCCGGCTCAATCTGGTCCTCGATCGGCTCGAGGGCGTGGATCGAATTTCGTTCCCCACCCACAGCATGGGCAGCATCGTCCTGCGCGCCGCGCTCGCCGAGGAGTCGGCCTGGCGGGAGAGAATTACCTTGCATCGCGCGGTCCTGTTCGCCCCGCCGAGCAATGGATCGGCGATCGCCGACCTGCTTGCCGAATTCCTGCCGTACCAATGGATAATCGGTGACGCCGGGCAGGATTTGACGACCGAGTCGATGCGCGGCACTCCTGGGCTGCCGATGAATTTTGGCATCGTCGCCGGCGGTCGGGGCGACGGCGAGGGGTTCAATCCGCTGATCGATGGCGACGACGACGGCACCCTGGCGATCGAGGAAACCCGCCTTGTCGGCGCGCGAGATTTCATGGTGATCGACAGCCTTCACTCGTTCGTTCAAACCAATCCCGAGGGAACGGAAGCGATGCTGTCGTTTCTCGCGAACGGGTGCTTTGCCTGCCCGTGAAGCTCCGCTAATCTTGCCAACGCAAATCCATAGCTGCGCCACATTTGGGGTTGGCCGATCACGCGGATCTTTCGGGATGAGGTGTCTACCTCTGCGGCTATCCGCCGATGGTCGCCGAGGCCAAAAAGGCGACCTATCTTCGCGGCGCGGCGCTCGCCGATATTCATGCCGATCCGTTCGATCTGAAAGAGCTGCGGAAAACCCCGCGTTTGCGCGACGACGGCCAAGCCGACCTTTGGTGGTGCCCCGCCACCGACTGGTTGACAGCGTGGTTTGAGACACCAAATCATTTTACAACCAATAGCTTACCCACTAGGTGTCTACCGCGGTGCACGGCGACATAGTTTTTTACTATCTCATCGGTTTGGTCCTCATCGTTTTGCTGATCGCTGGACCGGTAGCGGCATGGATCGCTTATGCGCGAACCCGGCAGCAGCGCAAAGCTTTGGCTGTTCTGGTACGAGAAGTCAGCGACCTGAGGCTCGATCTGGCCAAGCTCGAGGCGGCGGCGGTGGCGATCGAGGCGATCAGGGACGGTCTCGACGAGGGGCTTGAGGTTGATGATGTCGAGGATCTAGAACCACCGCAACCACCACCACCACCACCACCACCGCCGCCGATACCTCCGCCTCAGCCTTCGGAGATGGAACCCGAGCAGGCAATGCCGGCCGCGGCGGCGCCGGAAGCGACCGTGTCGAGCGGTGATTTCGAGCGCGTGTTGACCTCGAAATGGCTGGTTTGGCTTGGCGGCGTCGTGCTCGCCTTGGCCGGCGTGTTCCTGGTCAAATATTCCATCGACATGGGCTGGCTCGGCCCGGCCGTGCGCTGCACATTGGGCGTGATCGGCGGCCTGGTTCTGATGGTCGGCGGCGAATGGTTGCGCCGGCAACCGCTGCAGCGCGCCATCGCCTCGGTGGAGCCGAACTATGTCGCGGCGGCTTTGACCGCGGCCGGGGTCGTTACGGTTTACGCCAGCATCTACGCAGCGTACGGATTGTACGACCTCATGCCGCCGCTCTTGGCGTTCATTCTGCTTGCCGGAACGTCGGTCTTGGCGTTCGGATTGGCCTTAATGCAGGGCCCTTTCATCGCCGTCCTCGGCGTCCTCGGCGGCTATCTGGTGCCGGTCCTGGTATCGACCGGGAATCAATCGGCGCTGGCTCTGTTTCCCTATCTGTTCGCGCTTGCCGCGGCGACGCAGTGGATCGTTCGCTACCGCGCCTGGTGGAAAATATCGTGGCTCAATCTGGCCGGCGCCATGCTGTGGCCGTTGCTTTGGTACGTCGAGGCGTGGGAGCCCGCCGATGCGCCGATCTTGGCGGTCTATCAATTGCTCGCGGTTGCGCTGTTCGTTTATGTGCGGCGTTCGGCCGGGGCAGCGGAGGAAAGTCGAGACGAGGTCTTCCATCCGTTCGGATTGGCGACCGCGGATCAGGTGGCGTGGGTCGCGGCACTCGCGGTTTCCGTCCTCACGCTGATTCTGGTTCGCGTCGATGGCTACGAGACGATGTCACTAGTGGCCCTGGGCGCGATGGTGACGCTCTATCTTTTCATCGGCCGCAGCGACGCTCGCTTCGATATGTTTTCGGTGGCGGCGTTGGTGACCACCTTGGCGGTGTTCGCGCTCTGGCATTTGCCGCAAGTTCTCGATTCGGCCGGGCGGGCGCTCGGCGATATGGGCTGGCAATATGATTTGGGACGCGGTGCCGTGGTGCCGCCGGGACTGATCCGGTACGCCACGGTGGGCGCGATATTCGCCGGGCTGTTCGGTGTCGGCGGGTTCATCACGCTTTGGGGCGCGCGCAGACCCTGGCTCTGGGCTTCGGTTTCGGTCGCTGCATCGGTATTGCTGCTCGCCGTCGGATTTTGGCGCATCCAGGCCTTCGCGGTCGATTTGCGTTGGGCCTTGGCTGGTCTGATCGTCGCCGGCATTGGCCTTGTCGCGGCGGAGCGGGTGGCGCGGCATCGCGATGCCGCGGGATTGACCGGCGCCCTGGGGGCGTATGCCGTGGGCATTACCGCGGCGCTCGGCCTGGCGTTCGCCATGGCGTTTGAGGAGGCCTGGCTCACCGTCGCGCTGGCGCTGCAGATCCCCGCGCTTGCGATCATTCACGACCGGCTTTCCCTAACCCCGATCCGCCGTGTCGCGTGGGTGATCGCGGCGATCGTCATCGTCCGATTGGTCCTGAACTATTCCGTGTTCGACTATTCGTTTGGCGCGGTCCCCGGGTTGGGCTGGATGCTTTACGGCTACGGAATACCGATGATCGCATTCTATTGGTCGGCGCGTCGGTTCCGGGAGTCGCAGGACGATAGCCTGGTTCGCTTGCTCGAGGCCGGGGCGATTGCCTTCGCGACTTTGCTGGCAACACTCGAGATCCGCCAATTGGTGGCCGGCGATATCGCGACGATTGGCTATGCGTTCCGCGAGGCCTCGGTCCAGTCGATCGCCTGGCTCGCGATCGCCTATGCCTTGTTCCGTCGCCAGACCGACGATCCGCGCCTGGTGCAGGAGTGGGCGTGGCGTATTCTCGCCACCTTGGCGACGACGCAGGTCTTGCTGCTTCAGGTCTTGGCACGCAATCCCCTGTTCGATGCCTCGGCGGTGGGCGAATGGCCGGTGGTCAATCTCCTGCTGCTGGCGTATGGCGTTCCGGCGATTTTCGCGCTGCTGTTCTATCGCGCGGCGAACGATCCTGATGTCGTCCTCGGCGATACCAAACGGCGGACAATTCAAATCGTATCGGGCGGCTCGGCTCTACTGCTGTTCTTTGTCGAGCTGTCGCTCGAAGTGCGCCGCGCCTTTCATGGCGGAATTCTTGGCAGTGGCACTGTCGATGGGACGTATGTCGCGGCGACGGCGGCGACCGATGGCGAGTGGTATGCCTATTCATTAGGCTGGCTTATTTTTGCTGGAAATTTGCTCGCGCTCGGAATCTGGCGACGATCGGCGACCCTCCGATGGGCTTCCCTGGGCCTGGTCATGCTGACCGTCGCCAAGCTTTTCCTGTTCGACATGTCGAACGTGACCGGCCTGTTCCGGGTCGCCGCTTTCTTCGGGCTGGGCCTCTCGCTGGTCGGCATCGGCTATCTTTATCAACGGTTCGTGTTCCCGCCGCGCGAAGCAAAATGATCCGCGGTCGTACGCCACTTTTTTCCATCGCCGTACTGGGTTAGACTGTCTAGAGCACTTTCCGACCTAATGGGGTCGGTTTGATGGGACAAATTGTCTTTTCGAGGTGGCGCGGCGCGATGCGGCGCATCGGCCGAGCGTCGCAACGCACGCGATATGGCAAGTTGTCCCACCGCAGGCCGCGGGAGCGCGGTCAAACCGCGACCCCATTAGGTCGGAAAATGCTCTAGCGATCTTAAACGGGAGGCGAGTGGTGGCGAATAAAAATCAAAGCCGGCGGTTGCGTAAAGCGAGTGCCGTCGCGTGCGTACTGGGCTTGGCCGGCGTCGGGATAGCACAGGCGATGCCGGTTCAAACCGACTCGGACTCCGATGTTCCGGGCGCGAACGAGCAGGGGCGGCTCGAAATCAAGGATGTGCTCGACAGCGCCACCAATATGGAAATCCGCCTCACCAAACAAATCATGCTGCTTCAGCGCCAAATCAATGATCTCCAACTGCAGATCGAGGATCGGCAAGACGGTGAGACAAATTAATTCCGGGCTCTAACGATCGTTTTCAGATGGCGCCGCCGCTGCTTCGAGTGCCAGTGGTGTCGCCCGTAACGGCGGCGGAAACAGCCCGATATGGTAATTGTGGCAATCCGTGCACGCATCGCCGGCTAACTCCGACGCATGGCACTCGGCGCAGGTTTCTTTCCGCATCGGCAGGAAGTTGCCGCGGAAATCCAACGGGTCGGACCGGCGATAACTGGCCATGAAATCGCTTTCATAATCGATTTCGTGACACGTCAGGCAGCCGGTTTCGTCGAGCAAGCTGAAATGCGGCAGGTGGCGATATCGGGTAAATCTGTGCACTTCGGCGGTGCGAACCTTGGTCCCCCAATTGACCGCCAACGACCCATCGCTGGATTCATCGACGCTATGACATTTGCCGCAGATTCCCGGCGCGCGCCGATCGGTAAGCTCGGCGAATATCTGCAGCGCTTGGCCGGCGCCGGGCGAGGGCTTGACCTCGGCGGTGAGATCGATCCAGCCGCGAAGAAAAGTGTCGGCATGGCCGATTGGGCGGTAAAGAAGCGCATAATTCTGGCGGTACCAGCCGCCGGCTCGCATCCAATTTTCGGCTTCCACAGGCGCCATTTCCGGCTCGCTCGACGAGGGCTCCGAAGGCGCGTCGAGCGGCGCTATGCCGATGCCGTCCTCATCCGACAACAAATCGTCGGCGCCCAACAGGGCGTCGCCGTCATCCGAGAGAAGGCCATCGTCATCGGACAAAAGATCGTCCTCGCCGGCCAGTAAATCATCGTCATCGTCGCCGAGAAGCGACTCATCATCGCCGAGTAGATCATTGTCGTCGCCGAGAAGATCATCGCCCTCGCCGAACAGATCATCGTCGTCGGCCAACAAATCGTCGCCGTCATCCAGCAAGCCGCCGCCGTCGTCGAATAAATCCTCGTCAATTACGGTGTCCGACGGCCCGGGCGTCGTCGGTGCCGAGATTTCCGCTTTGTCTTGCGGTTTCGGCAACGGCCGCCCTGCTCTGTGCGCCGCCATCTCGGCGGACAAATTGGGCAACCATTCTCGCTGCAGCATGATCAAGGCATCGACCGGCATGGTCCCCATGAGGTGACCGATTTTCTGGTTGTTCAGACTCGCGTTGAGCGAATCCGAAAGCCGCTCGCGGAACCCGTCGTGGCCCAACATGGTCAAATCGTAGAGCAGGGTCTTGATGCTCCACGCGACGCGCTCCACCGCGTCGAGCTCCACATCCGTGGCGCCGCGCAAATCCATCAGGTCGAGGCCGAGCAGAACGAATAGGTCCTCGGCGTGATTGGGGTCGCGGGCGAGCAGTAGGCTGGTGAGCGGGGTCAATTTGCCGTCGGCGAAGCGCGGCCATTCGCCGATCGTGCGTCCTTGCTCGGCCAAGGTCTGCAGGTCGAGGCCCGGCAAGGTCAACACGGTAAATCCTTTCGGCCCGGTGCGCCCATCGCCGAGAATTTGGTCGAGATGGCAGCCCGAACACGACGTTTCAAAGGGCTTGACCAGCATCGCGCTGCCGCCCGGGTCGGCGACGTGACAACTGGTGCAGCTCGTCGGCGCCGCGATGTCGTTCTGCTCCTTGAAATGCTTGCCGATATGCGAGGCGTGATCGAAGGCGATACGGGTTCGCCGTCGATAGGGGTATCCCACCAGGTCCGGGTGGCCTTCGGTGAAACTCGGAAACTGGGCCTGATGACAATTCTGGCAGCGCAAGTCATCCATCTCGGCAAGCGAGAACTTGCGGCCCCGATGTTCGCGATGACAGTCGCCACAGGGCACCGCCTCGCCCGAGTCCGGCGGCCGCACGATAAACCTCGCGAAGCGAAGCAGCGCCGGTTTGGACGCGGTGGCTTCGTTCGCCTGGCGGTCCGCCAAGTCTTGCGGCGGCAGACTGTGGGCGGTCAAGGCGTTGGCGCCCAAGCGGTGGCAATCCAAGCAGAGCTTGGCATCGGCGATCGATGAGTCGTCGACCAAGGCGGCGCTCAGCCATCCGATCGGCCCATGCTCGGCGACCGAGTGACAATCGCCGCAATTCTGCGCGTCGCCATGATGAAAAGTCAGGTCGCCCGGAAGAATAAACCGTAGACCCCAACTCCCACCTGCGGCCAAAAGAATCGCCGCGAGCGCCAACACGACGCCCCACCGTGTCGTCGCGGCGCGCTTCGCCGCGTGGCTATGAACCGGCTGACATTTGGGTATCGGCCGGCCACATCCGCCGTCCGGGCCCGGGCCCTCTTGGCATCGCCCGCCGTGCTGCGTCGATCGGGTGCAGTGCCACCGTTCGCCGCGGCGCGCCGGATTGCATTCGGCGACGGCCTGACAGTGCCCCTTGGCGTCGGGACCGATGGCGCATTCGTAGCCGTCCGCCAGATGTCCGCACGACCAATTCTGATTGGGTCTGTCATACGGGCTTTCGCGGAAGCCGAAATTCTGCAGCCGTTGCACCATCCCTAAGCCTCAGGCGAACGCATGAACGACGACGATGTGCAGCAAGACCAACAAGATCAGCGCATAGGTGCAGGGAACATGGAGGAACTGCCACCGTCGCATCAGAGTCTGCAGGGTATATTGGTAATCGAGATCGTCCTTGGTCCGCGCGAGATCGGCGATTTCGCCGAGGATCGCTTTCTCATTGTCGTTGAGATAGCGCTCGAGATCGCGCATTTCGTCGAGCAATTTGTGGCGGCTCCGCGTGACCTCCATGGCGTGTTCGATAAAGTTGCGCGGGCTGTCGAAAAACGGCCGCAAGCGGTCCGCGTAATTGTCGGCGATCGTCGACGACCCGGTTTCCTCGACCGCGCGAAGTGCTAAGATTTCCGCACGTTCCATTAGCCGGTGGCGAAATATGGGGATCCGATCGTAAAGCACTTCCTCGCCGCGGCGCGCCAGGCGTTGCGGCAGCCTGCGGGCCAAGGTCAGCCCGACAATGCCGCTGCCCGCGACCAGGGTAAAGCCGATCGCCAAGGTGAGGTCGAGAATGCCGGTGGGGACCGTAAAGCCGACATGGAGGAAGAACAGGACCACCGCGACGATCCCGACATAGGCGTGAAACTGGAGCCACTCCGATGACGACCCGAGCGGCAGGAACGGCAAGCGGCGGCGAACATTATAGAGCGCGAGTACGCCGAGCGAGCCAGTGAGCAGCCAGCCGGTGAAGAAATCCTCATTGGTCAGCGTCGTCGACAGCGCGGCGTGAAGGACCAGCGCGACGCATGCGAGAAGCCCCGTCGCGACCAGGTTCCGCCGGAACCGGCTGGCAAACGCCTTTACCGGTTCACCCATTCCGCCAACCGGTCGAGATCGCGAAGATTTATGCGAATCAGCGCGTCGTTAGGGCACGCGCGCTGACAGGCGGGGCCGCCCAACTGGTCGGCGCAAAGATCGCATTTGGTGGCTTTTACCAGCGGCGTATTCGATTGCTCGTCCATTATATAGCCGCCGGATCCATCACGAATTTCCACCAGGCGAATATTATTGTAGGGACAAGAATTTGCACACGACCCACAGCCGATACAGGTGTCGTCATTGATGATGACCTGGCCGTCCTGCACGTTGCGGTGAATGGCGCCGGTCGGGCAGCCGATCATGCACACCGGATCGACGCAGTGCATGCACGCATTGGCCACCATGAACGGCCCGAACTGTGGGCCGTGACGCACGAATCTGGGATTGTTGTCGTGGCTCGCGGCGCACGCCTTGACGCATTCGTCGCACCGGGTACAGCGATCCATGTTGATCATCATCGACGCGGTGCCGTTGATGAACCGGTTGTCGACCAGATACTCGAGCATGCCGGGCTCGATCTTGCCCGCGCGGTCGGCCGGCTGCCATGCCGATCGCGACCCCGAGCGCGGGACGATCGCCGGCGGCACCAGATCCTCGGGTAAATTCGGCAAAACATGCTCGACGAGGATCTCCGCCGGCACCCGAAGCACATCCACACTGCCGGTGGCGCGCAAGGTATGCTGATAGGTGACGCGGGTTCCATTGCGCCGGTTGTGCTCGATTTCGTTCAGGCCGAACAAATCGCCGGGGCCCAAATAGCTCACCGTGCGATGACCGTGATCGACCCGCTCGCTGACCCGGGCAAAGCCCGACCGCACCATGATCAAATTGTCGGCGACCTGGTCCTCGGTGACGATAACCGGTTCGTCGTCGAGGCGCTCGATGCCCTTTTTCTCCGCCACCGCCTTGTAAGTGGTGTTCCAATCGAATTCGCCGTAGCTCGCGAACTGGGTGCGGCGCGAGACCTCGCCGATTTGCTCGGGGCTCAAATTCTTGAACAACGGCGTTTCGCGGAACTGCACTTCGAGACTGTGCTCGCGATACAGCTGATCGACCTTGTTGCGGAACGCGGCGTCGCGCCGTCGGATGTCGCGCAGACCTTGCCAGCGAATTTCCAGCAGCTCCGAGTGGGTTTCCGAAAATATGGTGGCGGTTCTGGGGCTGCGCGAGACCGCGGCAATTTCGCCGAACATCTCGCCCGGGCCGATCTCGACCGTGAGATGATCGCGGATAATCGAAAACGGATCGCGCAAGGTTAAGCGGAACTCGTCGCCGTCCGCCTTGGTCAGGCGGACCTGGGCGTCACCCTGGTAGCGGCGCACGTCGCGAACCTCGGGATGGATCGGGTTGCCCCAAATTTGCCGGATCACTTGCCACAGACTGCGCCGCCGGGTGGCTTGCCGGCCGAGCATCTCCGCCGGTAGGCGCGGGCGCAAAATAACCCGCACCGAGCCTTTGAGGACGACGAAGGCGGAATTGCCATAGTCCTCTTCGCGCACCACGATGTCGCCGGGGGCATAACGACGAATCCGCGTGTCGTTGCGGATGACGTCGCGCAGCGACGCGGATGCCGGAAATGTGCTCGCGTCGATATCGCTCAGCGGCGGCAGTCCGACAACGCGGTCGACCACCTCCGCGGTCATGTCCGCGCTGAACGGATTGTCCCAGCGCTCTGGGCGTTGAAGCTCTACAAGTCTGCGCGCCATCTAGACCCCATTAGGCGAAAAGGGCTCCAACCCTCATACCGGCTTTGGTTATCGCACCGGTTTACCTTTGAAACGATCCGGTCCCGGAACCATCGAGTCGAGTGCCGTCAGACCGCTGCCGTCGTGATTGGCGACGAAGGCGCGGGCTTGGACGGCGATTTCGTCGGCGGCGGCGTTGAGCGCGTCGGCGTTGCCCAACTTCAGCTTGACCGAGCCGGCGACCGCGAGCGCGGCCGCGATTTCGTCGGTCGGTGCGGCATCGCCGATTTTCTTGATGCGTTTGGCGGCGGATTTCGCCCGGCCCGCCATGGCGACCGCGTAGTCGCCCCGCACCGTGGCCTTGGCGACACCGCGCAGCGCGTGTTCGAGGTCCAGCAGTTGGCCGACCACCGCCATCACCCGTTTTTGCTCGGGCGTTGCTTCGGGGTTGGAGGTGCCGTCGGTGTACCAAACATTGTGCCGTATTTCGCCTTGCGACCATGAAACCAACTCGAACTTGCTTCCCGCTGTGTGTCCGCCCTCGTTAACCAGTTTTTCCTCCGGCACCGTGTGGCAGGTGAAGCAATTGTTCGCCCAGTCATAGATCATGTCCGGCATGATCATGCCGGCGGCGCGCGCGTCGGCGATGCGTTGGCTGCGATGAGCGGGATCTTCGGTGGCGCTGGTCACATCCTTGCCGCCGAAATCGCTATGAACGTCGTTCCAGTCCTTGGCTCCGCTGTGACACGATTCGCAGGATATTCCGGCAATCGCGTCGGCACTGCCGTCGGCTTCGACTTTCTCGGTGAAATGACACTGCAAACACAGGCTTTCGTTCTTGATTCGCCGAATCCCCATCTTCTCGGCGATTTCGCGCGCCTTGACCTCGCGCGGCAGGGTCTGAAACGTCGTATGGTGGTGGGTGCCGCGCCAAACCTCGACTTCGACTTTGTGACACTCGCCGCATTCATCGGGACCGATAACCTTGGTCGGATCGGGTGCCGCCACGGCGGCGCCGGCCCAAAGCACGACACCAGCCGCGGCCATCATCTTGATGATCGAACCTGTGAAAGTTTGCATGATCCCGTTCTCCTGTGCGGGTTAGATGTCGAGCGCCGAAACTTTGTTGATCTCCCTTGGTGGTGTCAGAATAACACAGGCCGGCGTATCGCAAAGCCACGCGAAGCCAAGAATTCAGGCGTCGAGCACCAACGGTGATTTCGGAATGCTGATGCAGGTGAGGCAAGTGCCGCTCTGCACGTCGGCGCCAGGCTCGCTCAAGTAAGTCACGTCGCCGGAGCGCACGGCGGTCACGCAAGTGCCGCAATTGCCGGCGCGGCAGCCATAGTCGATCGCCACGCCGTTTTTGTCCGCCAGATCGAGGATGGTGCCGGCATCCGGGCGCCAGGTGAGGCGCTTGCCGGAGCGCTCGAACTCGACGACAACCTCGCGCGCCGCCTCGGTGCCCTCGGCGCCGACCACCTGCTGGACGCTGGCCGCGCCGAACGCCTCGAAATGAATCCGCTCATCCGGCACGTCCCATTCGCGAAGATCGGCGATAATCGAGCTCATCATCGCCGACGGCCCGCAGACAAAGAAATCGTAGTTGCTCGATGGCAGGGCATCGCGGATCAGATCGACCGAAATTCGCGCGCCGATATCATAGTCCTCGCCCTCGACCTCGCCGTCCCCGGGGGCGCTATGCGAAATCCGGACATGGATATTCTGATTGTCGCGATCGAGGGCGCGCAGGTGATCGGCCAGCACCTCCTCGGCCTTGTCGCGGACGCCGTAGAACAGCCAGATTTCGCGCCGCCGACCCGCTTTGGTGATCGCATTGAGCATGCTAAGCAGCGGCGTGAGGCCAATGCCGCCGGCGATCAGAACCGCCGGCCGGTCGGTACTTTCATCGATAAAGAAATGGCCGGTCGGCGCGATGACGTCGAGCAGATGTCCCGTCGCGACGGTATCGTGCAAATAGGACGAGCCCACGCCGTCGCCGAGCTCGGGCCGGTCACGCGGCGCGGGAATGCGTTTTACCGTGATCCGGTAGGTGTCCGGATCGGGCCCGTCGGACAGCGAATAACAGCGAATCAACGGCTTGGCGCGGCCGGGAATTTCCAATCGGAAGGTCAGATATTGCCCCGGCTTGAACGGGGGGAGGGCGCGCCGATTGTGCGGAACCAGGTAGAACGAAGCGATATTGTCGGCTTCGTCCTGTTTTCGCACGACCTCGAATTTGCGATAGCCGGCCCAGGTCAGATTGGCGGATTCACTAGCCGCGACTTTCTCCGCCATCGCGGTGGCCACCTGTTCGCGGAGCAAATCCACCGCCAGTCGCCGGCGCTCCTGCTCAAACGCCATGCGGCGCATCGCACCGATCACCATCACCGCCGCGCGAAAGCCGAACAGCACGACGAACAGACCGCCGATTGTTTGTACCAAGAGAATCAAGGCGAGGCCTTCATCCGATGCGAAACGCAGCGGTCATTTACCATTGCTTAGAACCGCACCACGATTTCCGACCGGGCACCATAGCCCGCGCCTTGGGTCTCTTTGTACGAACCATAGAGATCGAGCTGAAGAAAGGCTTGGTTATGGAACTGAATTTGGTAGCGACCGGCGATCCCCAGCATGTCGGAGTCGGTACCGCCGATATCCTTGCGGCCGCCGACCTCGAGTACGAATTGCTCGCGATTGTTCGCGGTCAAAAACCACTGGCGTCCGGCGGAGAAGCCGATTACGTCGTTGGCACGCGCACTCAAGGCGCCGCGATAGGTGCCGATTTGCGGCGATGCGAACAGAATACCCGCACGGGTCAACGGCCCGCCCACGGTGGGGTCGCGCCCGGCTTGGGTGAATTCGCCGATCGCGGCGAAGGCCGTCGCATAGATGATGTCGTCGGTACTTGCCGGCGTGGTCGACACGTCCGCGAACAACAAGACGCCGTCATCGACATCCGCCGTGCCACTGCTGTCCAGGGCTTGCGACAGCAGGACCCGGAACGACGACGTCCATAATCCGAACCGCTGGACGGTGCTGGCGCCGAAATAGACTCCGTCGGCGCCAAAATCGTCCGTATCCACGTAAATCAGGTCGAACGCGACCGTGCTCTTATAGAAATCCGCCTGGGTAAACAGCCCATACATGTTGGCGTTGCGGTCGTTCTCGCTGTCGGCGCGGCTGATTTCGTTCCAACCGTAAAACGCGGTAACCCGGCCATTGGCGCCGCCGGGAACGAGGATCGAATTACGGACAATCCCGACACCGTCGACGGTGTCGTTGATCAGAATGTCCTGTTGAAAGGAGAGCGATTGCCGCCCCACGGCGAAGCCATAATCGAGCGCCAACTCGTCGGTTGGGTCGAGATTTGGGAAAATTTCCGCGAACTCACCCTCGAAAAATAGCGCCGTCAGATTGGCGCCAAAGCGGCTAAAGCCGCCGTCATCGCTATCGGGTTCGAATCGATAGCCGGTAAAGCGGCCGCCGCGGCGAATCGGATTGAGGCCGACCAGCAGACGTTCGGTTCCCGAGAGCTGCAGATTAGCGAATAAATCCAAGGTGTTGACCCATTCGCTCAACCGCGCCGGGTCGCCGGTATCCTGGGTTTGAAACACCGTGCGCCCTTGCCCGAAAATCCACAACGACGGCTGCCAGACCGCGCCGGTCGGAATCTCGAATCCGGCTTCGAGATTGCCGGGCTCCAAATAGGGGTCGCCGAAAATGACGATCGGCGACGCTTGCGGTGCCAGCGTATCGGAGGATTCGAGATAATCGACCGGTTTGTCGGCGAGCGCCCGGCCATAAATACTGGTTGCCGCGTTCGCATTCGAAGCGGCGTATGAAACCATAAGCACGCTTACCACAAGCGCCCGGACGACCGTGTCCAATCGCTCGCGGTCGATCAGGCGATTCCATCGGCTGTTATTGTCTCGCCGCTGGCCCATGACCCGCATTCTTAGTCCCCCCTGACGACGCCTTTGCGCAGGCCCTTATTCAACGACCTCGAATTCGACGATCTTCTTGTTGACGGACATGTGTCCAGCGACAATTCCGGCGCCGACCTCGGCCGGACTCATATTGAAGTCGAACCCGACATCCTGGATCGCGTGGATCAAGTTGATCGGCACCATGCCGGCCATGACCTCCACTTCGACTTGATAATCGCCGAACACCAGCAGCTCCTCGCCGGGAATGAAATACTCGGCGACACGGCTGCCCAACGGCTCGATGCCACGGCGATGAATACGCGCACCCCGCGGGCTGCCGTTTAAGATGCTCGAAGACGTCGAGGGCCTAACGAACGGCATGACATCGTTGGAATAATTGACCCCAAGCACCTGCTCGCGCTCGCCGCCGCGATTCATCCGCACGATGAAAAACGACTGCATGCTGAACAATTGCGTGTCGAGCTTGGCTTCACCGCTAAGGACAAGCTGCGAATGGGTGTCGTGGAGATCGCCATTGCGGTCAAGGTCGCCGGACACGAAGACGTCGACATCGTCGCTGTCATAGACGCTGACGCGCAACCACACTGGGCGCTCGGCGATAAAACCGGTCGGCACGTTATGGCCAAACGTCCCATTCTTGACCTCGACGCTCAGCCGAATACCGTCGCTGTCTGCCTGCAAAATTTTCACTTCGCCGATGTGAAAACCGTTGGCCAGGACTTCGCGCCGTTTGCCCTTTGCCCATTCGAGAAGTTCGAACTGATCATTGAGAATGTCGCGGGCGTCGTAACGATCGTCGATCGATTTCCAACGCGCGGGAAACTCGTAATCGTCGGCCAAGGCATCCTCGAAGGCGTCGGTTCCCCACCCGGCCTTATAGTTGTAGGCCAGCCATTCCTCGAGCGTGGCGAAGCGCGCCGCTTCGACGTTGTGGGGAAACAATCCGGGATGAATGATCGAATGGTCGGGGCCGGCGAAAAAGTGGTTGGTCAGCTTACGCGGCGCGGTCTCGACCCCGCCGATCTCCGCCGCCGGGCCGGTCTCGTACCCGGACGGCACGCCCTGCTCGGTGCCCATATGGCAGTCGTGGCAATTCGCGGTCAAACCATCTTCGGGATTGACCGCCGCGGGCGAGGTCTTGAACTCGCTGAACGCTTCCTCGAAGCGGAATCCGCCGGGCAGGGTCACGTCATGGCAGACGCCGCAGAACGCCGGCGTGGTGATTTGAAAAAATTTCTCGGCATCGGTGTGGATCTGGCGACCCCGTTCTTCCAGATCGGTCACCACCCGGTATTGATCCCGATTGTCGAGCACCCGCTTAAGTTCCTCGTTCCCCGATGGGCCATAGACGGTCGACAAGAGCGAGCCTTCGTTGAGCGCCATGCGGCCGCTGATCTTGCCGTAATTCTTGTTGACCCGATGGCAGACGACGCAGGTGATGCCCTCGCGCGATGTTGGGTGGCGTTCGAGATTTTTCAGCGCGACCGGCTCGCCCATATTCATGCCGACCTGATTGTGGCAACGGATACAGAAATCGCCGATCGTTCCGCTGGTGCGTTGGAAGGTCAGGCGCTGCATCGCCATGTAGACCGGGCTGAGCTGCGCATAGGCGTGTTGCGACACCGACCATTCACGATATTGCTTGGGGTGACAGGTCTTGCACGTGGTCGCCGACGGATAACGACTTTCGGTGAAAAGCGCTTCATGCGCCTGTGCCGCGGCCGAATCGGGGGCTGCGGGGTCCGCCTCCATTGTCGCGGTATCGGCGTCTTCCCCGTCGTCTTCGACCGGCGCGCCGCCCAGGACATCGTCATCGTCCGAAAGATCGTCGCCACCCAGCAGGTCTTCGCCGCCCAGCAAGTCATCGTCGTCCAACAAGTCATCGCCGCCGAGCAGATCATCGCCGCCGAGCAGATCGTCGCTCTCCATCAGCGATTCTTCCTGTGCCCAGGCGTTCGATGTCGCGAAAGCGCCGATGGCAAGGCCGATCGCGAACAAGCCGATACCAAGGTTTCGGGGACTGAATATCGAAATCTTCAGATCGTGCGCCATGGGATCCCCTTCGCTGCTCCAGCGTCGAAAGTGTGGATGACCCAATATACCATATCGTCCGCACGCGTGGCTGTTTCGCCCCGCATCCGCCTTACCACTCAATCCCGCATCAAAATTATCAGCGCCTGCGAATCAATACTATCCGCCGCGTGTTACCGACAGCCAGCGGCGAAACTTGTCGCCGTCGCTGGTACTTGAAGGTCAGGCGCGGTACCCTCAAATCAAAGCCGAACCTGATGAATGGGAGATCGATATGGCGAGAACGAGTGCATCACGGTTGGTCGCGACGGTATTTGGTGGCGTGGTCGCCTTTTCGGCTAGTGCCGCGATGGCCGAAACCGATTTCATTGTCCGCATATGGAACGCCGGCACCGAAAACGGCATGAAGCTCGAAGACGGCAGCATGCAAACGCCGCTCTTGTCCTGGGGGGCATTCGCGGTGCACGCCGCGCCCAACGCCTTGTTCACGCCGGGCCAGCCGGCGGGCAATTCCGGGCTCGAGCAACTCGCCGAGGACGGCGTGATCGACCCGTTCGTCGCCTGGCTCGCCGGGCAGAGCAATGTGAAGGCCTCGGGCGAAATCAAGGCCCGTCTGGTCAATGGTCAGGCGGCGATTTACCCGGGCGGTCTGTTCCGCGCCAAGTTCACCGCGAGCCCGGGCGATTTTTTCTCGTTCGCGGTCATGCTCGAACAATCAAACGACGCCTTTTACGCGCCGGGACCGGAGGGAATCGCGTTGTTCGATGCCGACGGCAACCCGACTTCGGGAAACGTGACCGTGCAAATCATGTTGTGGGACGCGGGCACCGAGGTGAATCAGGCGCCCGGCCTGGGTCCCGATACCGGGGTCAAGGAAAAAGCCTTTGACCAGGGTGAAGACGAGAATGGCGTGGTGCGTCTGCTCGACGACGGCTTCACCTATCCGGCGATCGCCGAGGTCATCAAGGTCTCGATCAAGCCGCGGTGACCGCTTCGCTCAAGGCCTTGGCGTCGATCAAATCGGGGCTCGCGAAGCCCTCGACGAATTGGTCGTAGACCGCCTTCATCGTCGCCCGAGCCTGCGCGGCGTCGCCCTGATCGTCATGTAGTCGGACGAGATCGGTCGCGGCGCGGAGTTGCCAAGACAAGGCGCCTTGCGCGTCGGCGACCGAAATCGCTTTCTCGAGCGCCGCTTTGGCTTGGCGCGCGAGCGCGTCTGAATCGCCGGTCCCCAGCCTCGCCTTATCGGCTAGCACGCTGCCCCGCAAGCGAAAGAGTTCGGCCTCATACGACCGTCCGCCCGCGGAAACCGTTCTTTCGATGCCTTGTGCGACCGCGTCGAGCGCGTCGTCATAACGCTCCGATTCGCGGTACAGATCGGCAAGCGCGATCAACATAAAGGTCTGAAGTCCGCTTTGCTGGGCCTGTTTGCCGAGATCCACCGCGCGTTCGGCTTCGGCAAGGCCCTCGGCGATGTGGCCTTTCTTGGCCAACGCCAAGCCATGATAAATCGCGCTGTGGACTTGCCACGCTTGAAAATCTCGTTCGGCGGCGATCTCGCTGGCGCGCGCGGTGAGCGCTTCCGCCGTGTCCCAATCGCGCATCAAGGTGTGGATCGCGCCGCCCGACGCCAACGCGAACACCAGGCTGATTTCATGGCCCCGGCCCTCCGACCGCTCGACCGCATTGTGGACCGCCTCGGCGGCGCCCTCGGGGTGACCGAGAATGAAGCGCATGCGCGCCAGCATGGTCCACGCGACGACACCGGGATCCTGCACCGTCATCCACTGGCCCTGGTCGGGCGGGATCGATTCCAGCCGGTCGATCGCGCTTTGCAGATAATCCTCGGCTAAACGGATATCGCCGATATCGCTGGCGCTGACGCCGGCGCACAGATAGGCCGAGAACAAGATATCGTCGCGCTCGAGGGTGCGCGCCAGATCCAGCAAATTCGTGGCGATCTCGCGCGCTTCGTCGATGCGGTCGCGCGACACCGTGTGGGCGAACAGGCCGAGCCAGGCGCGCGCGCGCTGGACGCCCATATGCGGCGCCTCGCTGAGGCTGCGCGCCTTGCCGAACGCGTCACCGACGTCGGCGTCGTAAAATCCGCGGGTCGCGCTGAGCGCCGCGCCACGCATGAGATAGAGGTCGGCCTCTTGACGCTGATTGTCGATCGTGTCGGGCAGACTCTTGATCATCGCCAGCGCGCCGTCGACATGCGCCAGGGCTTCCGCCATGGAGGATTGCGACACCGATAATTCGGCGGCGCGACGGCGAAATTTGACCGCCTTTTCGCACACCCCCGCGGTCGCATAGTGCCGCGCGATCTGCTCGGGCTCGACCTCGGCGATATCGGGGAACCGGGTCTCCAGAACCTCGGCGATCTTTTCGTGAAACGACTGCCGCTGGCTGATCAGTAGCGATTCGTACGCGACTTCCTGGATCAAGGCCTGACGGAAAATGTAACTCGAATTGGGCGGCACCCCGCGCTGCATCAACAGATCGTCGCGGACCAGCGCGTCCAAGGCCCGCCGCAGCGCCTCATCGTCGAGCGAACTCACCGCGGCGATCACGTCGTAGCGGAAATCCCGCCCGATCATGGCGCCGACTTGGGCGACCTCGCGGTAGGGCCCAAGACGATCGAGGCGCGCCATCAGCGAGTCCTGCAAGCTCACCGGCACCGCCACCGGCGGCAATCTGCCGACCAGTTCCCAGCGGCCGTCGCGCGCCACCAGATAATCCGAATCGAGCATCGTCTTGGTCAGTTCCTCGACGAACATCGGCACCCCGTCGGCGCGCGCGACGATGGTCTCGATCACTTCGCCCGGCAGGTCCCGATCGCCGGCGATTTGGCGCGCCATCGAGGTGGTCTCGTCGCCGCTCAAACGGGTCAAGGTGATCGGCAAGACGTGGCTGCGGGCCGGCCAGGGCGGCTGGAACTCGGGGCGGTGGGTGATCATCACCATCACCGGCATTGTCGCCGCTTGCTCGACCAGCATGGCGAGGAATTCCAAGGTCGTCGGATCGGCCCACTGCACGCTTTCGATGACAAACAGGACCGGGCGTTGCTGCGCCGATTGGCGCACCACCGAGACCAGCGCATCCAGGGTCCGCGCCTTCGAATCCTGCGCCGCAAGGTCGGGCGCATCGGGAATCGGCACTTTCAGCAATCCGGCGATCAGCGGCACCGCCTCGCTTGCGTCGAGGCCGAGTTCGACGACCCACCCCCTGATCCGGTCGAGCCGCGCCTCGGCATCGGCAAGCCGGCCAAGATCGAGCAACCATTCCACCGCTTGGATAATCGGATGCAACGGCGTGGTCTGCAGATACTGCGAGCAATGGTGCCGCATCAAGGTGATCGGCGGGTCGCGCAATTCGTCGCGCACCGCCTGAATCAGGCGCGATTTTCCGATCCCGGTCTCGCCGTTGATCAGGACAACCTGACCGGCGCCGTCGTGCGCGCTCTGCCAACGGTCGAGAACCGCTTCCAGTTCACGGTCGCGCCCGACCAAGGTGGTCAAGGTGCGGAGTTTCCCCCCGGGTAGGCCCGGCGTGCCCTGCTCGGCGGACAATTTGAAAACCTGGACCGGATCGGCGATGCCGCGCAAGCTATGCCGGCCGCCGTCGACGAATGCGAATTCGGTCTCGACCAATTCGTGGCTCGCGGCGGAGAGAAAGATCTCGCCCGGTTCGGCCAACGCTTGAAGGCGCGCCGCGACGTTCAGCGATTCGCCGATCGCGCTGTTCGATTTACCCGGCACGCCGGACTTCTCCATACCGACGACGACCAGGCCCGAATGGATGCCGACCCGAACCTCCAAGGGGCGTGGCGAGGGCACGTCACGAACGATTTCGACGAGCTCCATCGCCGCGCGCACCGCGCGCTGGGGTGAGTCCTCATGGGCGACGGGATAGCCGAAATAGGCGAGCACGCCATCGCCGTAGAATTGCGCGACATAGCCGTCGAAGCGCTCGACCGCCTCGCTGCACGCTGCTTCATAGGCGCTCATGACCACGCGCAGATCTTCCGGATCGAGCGCTTGGGCCAATTCGGTCGAGCCCACGAGATCGCAAAACAGCACGGTCAGATGGCGGCGTTCGGGGCCGATATCCATGATCACCGGCCACCCGGTCGCCGGCGCGGGCTCGGCGGATTTGGGCGAACCAGGCCCCTCCGGCGCGCCGGTTGCCGCGAGCGCCGTGCCGCAATCGTTGCAATAGCGGAACGATGGCGGATTGCCGTGGCCGCAGGTGGGGCATGCGCGCGCGAGTTCGGTACCGCAATTGCCGCAGTATTTGGCACCCACCGGATTTTCGAATTCGCACTTGAAACAGGCCACGTTCTTTGCCGCTTATTGGTATCCAATCGCACGCAAAAGGGCGCGCAGCGTCTCAATGTCGTGTCGAACAATCGCCGACGCAAGCGTTGATCGGTCGGACGCCATCCTCTAAACGCTGTCACCATAATCATAATTACGTGATGAGATTGCGAACGGATGGGTTATGAGACGATATTCACTAACGCGACCGTGGTGACCGCGAGTCGCGCGTTCGCCGGGTCGGTAGTGGTCCGCGGCGCCGAGATCGCCCGCGTCGACGAGGGTAAAAGTGCGCTCCCGGGCGCCATCGACCTCGCTGGCGATATGCTGATACCCGGCCTGGTCGAGCTTCATACCGACACGCTGGAAAAGCACTTCGCGCCGCGTCCCGGGGTGCGGTGGCCCGCGGCGGCGGCGGTCGTGGCGCACGATTCGCAAATCGTCGCGGCGGGAATTACCACCGTGTTCGATGCCCTCGCGGTCGGCGATATTCGCGCTGACAGCGCCCGCATGCGCGATTTGACGGCGATGGCGGACGCGGTGACACAGGCGGCTGAGTCCGGGCTGGTGCGCGCCGATCATCACCTCCACGTCCGCTGCGAGGTGAGTTGCGAAACCTTGTGCGAGCTCTTGTCGCCGTTCGCCGATCATCCCCGGGTCGGGCTGGTTTCGATGATGGACCACACGCCGGGCCAGCGTCAATTTCTCGAGGAATCGCGCTACCGCGACTATTACCGCGACAAATGGGGGGTTGGCGAGGCGGAGATCGACGCCTTTATCGCGCGCCAAAAGGGGCTGGCCGGGGACCACACGGTCGCCAATCGGGCGATGGTCGCGGCGCTTTGTCGCCGCCGTGACCTGCCGTTGGCGAGCCACGACGACGCAACCATCGACCATGTCGAGGAAGCGCGCGCACTTGGCGCAAGCCTTGCGGAATTTCCGACCACGCTCGAGGCGGCGCGGGCGGCGAGAGAGCTCGGCCTTCGCGTTGTCGCCGGCGCGCCCAATCTGGTGCGCGGTGGCTCGCACAGCGGCAATGTTTCGGTCCGCGAGCTCTGCGCCGCCGGTTTGGTCGATATCCTGTCGTCCGATTACGTACCGACAAGTCTCGTACAGGCGGCGTTCCTATTGCATCGCGATCATGCGTCCTTGGCCGCCGCGGTGGCGACGGTGACCCGTACGCCGGCGCGCGCGGTGGGGTTGGAAGACCGCGGCGAAATCTCCCCCGGCCTGGCCGCCGATCTGGTATGGATACGCGAAACGTGCGATTTACCGTTGGTGCGCGGAGTGTGGCGGCGCGGACAGCGCATCGGCTAAAAAGAACAACCAGGAGGAACAATGCGCCGGCTAAGAAATTTCACCCTCGTTGCCATCGCCGCCAGCATGCTGAGTGCGGCCACCCATGCCGATGGGCTCACTCTGGGCCTCATTCCGGCGGAAAACAACGAGGAGATGGTCGCCGAGTTCGAGCCGATTCGGGTCTATCTCGAGGAACAGCTCGGCGAACGCGTGCGGGTCTTTACCGCGACCGACTACAGCGGCATCATCGAGGCCATGCGCAAGAAGCGCATCGATGTCGCTTGGTACGGGCCGATGTCCTATTACCTCGCCGAGCGCGAGGCCAACGCGGAAGCCTTCGCGGTCGGCGTCCGTGCCGACGGCAAAGTCAAATATCACAGTATCTTTGTCGTGCCCGGGGACTCCGACGCCCAGACCTTGGAGGATTTGCGCGGCCGTACCGTGGCTTTTGTCGATCCGGCCTCGACCAGCGGCGGACTGATGCCGGCCTACATGGTGAAAAGCCAGACCGGATTGATGCCGAGCGAATTCTTCAGTCGGGTGATTTGGGCGGGGACTCACGACGCGGCCCAGCTCGCGGTCAAGAACGGCACCGTCGATGCCGCGGTCGGTGCCGACATGATCTATGAACGCATGATCGACAAGCAGCTGATCGACAGCACCAGCAATCGGATCCTGTTGCAATCGGACGAGCTTCCCGGCGCGCCCCTGGCTTTCCGGGCCGACCTCGATCAGGACATGAAGGATTGGTTGATCAAGACCTTTCTCGAAGCACACCTCCATACCGACGTGTCGGGGCTGGTCGGGACCGCCTATTTCCAACGGGCTCACCCGGAAGATTATGCGGTCATTCGCGCGATGGTGACGGAACTTGGCCTCAACGACGAACAGCTCCTCGAATAACCCGGCGATCGCGATCACCGGCCTGATCAAGCGCTTCCCTAACGACGTTCAGGCGTTGCGCGGCGTCGATCTGGTGATCGAGCCCGGCAGTTTCGTGGTCATTCTGGGGCCCAGCGGCGCCGGCAAGTCGACTCTTCTGCGTTGTGTCAACGGCTTGGAAACCCCGAGCGCCGGTGAGATCACGGTGCGCGGGCGCCGCGTCACCAAGAGCAATCTGCGGGCGATCCGCACCGAGTGCGCGATGGTCTTTCAGCATTTCAACTTGGTCGGCCGTCTCAACGTCATGGCCAACGTGCTGTGCGGCCGGCTCGGCAAGCGGACGACGCTCGGCAGCCTGTTCTATCTCTTGCGGCGCGAGGATCGGACCATCGCCGAGCGCGCGCTCCGTCGCGTCGGCCTGGTCGACAAGGCCTGGGAGCGCGCCGACCATCTGTCCGGTGGCCAGCAGCAACGGGTCGGCATCGCCCGCGCCTTGGCGCAGGAGCCGGCGATCGTCCTCGCCGACGAACCGGTCGCCAGCCTCGATCCCGCGATTAGCGGCGAAATTCTCGAACTGTTGCGCGAAATCCAGCGCCGCGACGGCATCACCGTGGTGGTGAGTCTGCATCAGGTCGAGTTCGCCCGCCGCTTCGCCGAACGGGTGATCGGCCTCAACGACGGCAAAATCGTCTTCGATGGCGACGTCAGCCAACTCACCGACGAGGCTCTGACCGCGATCTACGGCCGCGCCCTGGACGAAACTAAGGCTTGAGGATGTAGCGCCCGACCACGCGCCCGGCCGCCAGATCGTCGAGCGCCGCGTTGGCTTCGGCCAAGGGACGCGGCGTGGTCGGGATTGGCGGCACCTTGCCCGCGTGAACCAGCGTCATCAAGTCGTGCATTTGCTCTAAGGTGCCGACATAGGATCCGCGAATAATGGTTTGCCGGCCGGGCAACGACGGCAGGGGAATCCCCAATTTCCCCCCGTATAGGCCGATCACCACGTGGGTGCCGGATTTGCGGAGGACATCGAGGCCAAATTTCGAACTCGCCGGCGCGCCGACGAAATCGAGGGTGGCCGCCGCGCCGCCGCTGGTCGCATCGAGGACCGCCGTGACGGCGTCCGGGTCCGAATTGTCGATCGTCCGTGTCGCGCCGGCGCCTTCAGCGGCCTGGCGCTTGTTGGCATCGATATCGGCGACGATCACCGGGCCGTCATAGAGCGCGCGCGCGATATGGACGGCGTTGAGGCCGACTCCGCCGGCGCCGATAATCACGATTGCATCTTTTTCGCCGGGACTGCCGACCTTTTCCAAGGCCGCGAACGCGGTGATGCCCGAGCAGGCATAGGTGCACGCGAGATCTGTTGGCACATCGCCGTAATCGATGAGATATTTCGGGTGCGGCACGATCACAAGATCGGCATAACCGCCGTCGACCCGCGCGCCGATGAACTTCGGCGAATCACAAAGCTGTTCGGTCCCCGCCAGGCACCAATCGCAGGTCCGGCAGCCGATCCACGGAAAAACGATGCGGCTGTCGCCGACGCCGACATCGCCGGCCTCGGCCGCCGCGTCCGGGCCCATGGCAATGACTTCGCCGACGGTTTCGTGGCCCAAGGTCAAGGGAAGGGTGGCGCCCTTGTCCGCGAGTTGAGCGCGCTCGCCGTCGCCGAGGTCGAAATAGCCGGCGCGAATATGGACATCGGAGTGACACACACCGGCGGCCTGAATACGCAGCAAGACCTCGGTACCTTGGGGCTCGGGAGTCGGGTATTCACGCGCTTCGAGCGGTTGTCCCCATTCGACGATCTGATGGCAATGCATGTATTTCCGACGCTCCCTGAAGCTGTGTTTGGTGAATTTCTTGATGCTCATATACCAGCAGATCGTCTGCATTGCGCCTACACAGTTTGCCCGTCATGCGACAAATGCGATAAACACCCGGTAACGCCCGCCGAAACCGGCGGTATGGGAGGATGGTTTTATGATCGGTAAAGCAGAATTGGCACGCTGGCATCACCGTGTTGCCGCGACTCTGTTTGTCGTTTTGGCCTTTGGCGGCGGCCTCGCGCACGCCAAGGACTCGGTCAAGATGGGCCTTGTCGCCTTCATATCCGGCCCGGCCGCGGGCGTGTTCGAGATCCCGGCGCGCAACGGTGCCGAGTTGGTGATCGATGCGCTCAACAACGGCACCATGATGGCGTCGTTCGACACGGTCGGTATCGCCGGGGCGCAAATCGAGACCGTGATCGTCGATGAAGCCGGTGGCGCGACCAAACAAGTCGCCGAACTGCGCAATCTCGTGCAACGCCAAGAGGTCGACTTCGTCCTCGGCTACATCTCCAGCGGCGACTGTCTGGCGGTCCCGCAAGTCGCCGACGAACTCAAGATTCTCACTGTATTGGCCGATTGCGGCACCCCTCGCGTATTCGAGGAAGGCAGCTACAAATACGTCTTCCGCACCGGCCCGCATGCGGTGATGGATAATGTCGCCGCCGCGCGCTATTTGCTGGCGATGAATCCGGATGCGAAACGAATTGCCGGGATCAACCAGAATTACGCCTGGGGGCAGGATTCGTGGAAGGATTTCGCCACTTCGATGCATCAGTTGCAGTCGGGCACCGAAGTGGTCACCGAACAGTTTCCGAAAATTTTCGCCGGCCAGTACGGCGCGGAAATTTCGACCCTGCTCGCCGGCCGTCCCGACGTCATCCATTCCAGCCTGTGGGGCGCCGACCTCGAGGCCTTCATCCTGCAGGCCGCCGGCCGCGGCCTGTTCGAGCGCAGTCAGGTCATTCTCAGCGCCGGTGAACAAATTCTCAGCCGCATCGGCCGCCAGCTCCCCGATGGCACGATCATCGGCGCGCGCGGCCCGCACGGCGACTTCGCGCCCGAGAGCGCGCTCAACGACTGGTTCCGCGCCGAATATGCCGCCCGCTACAACGATGTTCCGAACTATGCCTCGTATAAGTTTGCCCAAGCGATTCTGGGCATCAAGACCGCGTACGAAAAAGCCGCCGCCGCCGCCGCCGGCGGATGGCCGAGCACCGAACAGGTGGTCACCGCATTCGAAAACCTTGAGTGGGTGGGCCCCAGCGGTCCGGTCAAAATGAGCCTCGGCAACGGCCACCAAGCGGTGCAGAACAATGCCATCGGGCTGAGCAAATTCGATGCCGATCTCGGCCGGGTCACCGTCACCGACATCACCTATTACGCCGCCGATTGCGTCAATCCGCCGGCGGGGACCAAGGGCGTCGCGTGGATCGAGGCCGGCTTTCCCGGCGCCCGGTGCGACTAGACCGGCGTTGGCTGAGAGTTCGATCCCATGCTCGATCCGACCCTGATCTTCGTCGATGGCATCGTCTATGCGTCGTGGCTGTTCCTGGTCGCGGTGGGCCTCACCCTGATCTACGGGGTGATGAACATCCTCAATGTCGCCCATGGCAGTCTGTACGCCATCGGAGCGTTCACCGCGGCGTGGTTGGTCGGCGAATATATGGCGGCGGGCTGGGCCCCGCTGGGGACTTATGCGCTGCTTATTTTCGCCGCGGTCGCGGTCGGTGTCGTGCTCGGCACGATCATCGAGCGCGGGGTTCTGAGGTGGATGTACGGTCGCGACGAAATGGTCATTGTTTTAGCGACTTATGCGGTTTTTCTCATCCTTGAAGATGTCGCTAAACTGGTCTTCGGCGTCGAATCCTACATGCCCTATCAGCCGCGCACCTTGCTCGACTATGTCGATGTCGGCGACATTCCCTTCGCGGTCTACGACTTCTGTCTGGTCGGCCTTGCGCTGGTGGTCGGCATCGGGGTTTGGATCGGGGTCAATCGCACCCGCCCGGGCAAACTGTTGCACGCGGTGATCTACGACCGCGAGATCAGCATGGCGCTCGGCATCAACGTGGCGCGGGTGTTTACCGTCACCTTCGTGATCGGCGCGATGCTGGGCGCGTTGGGCGGGGCGTTTACCGCGCCGATGATCTCGGTGGTGCCCGGCATCGGGGTCGAGGTGATCGTGCTCGCCTTCGCCGTCGTCGTGGTCGGCGGGCTCGGCAGTATCGAGGGCGCGGCGATTGGCGCGCTGATGGTCGGCATCGGCCGCACCCTCGCGGTCAACGTCATGCCCGAGGTCGAACTGTTCATCGTCTATGGCGTGATGGCGCTGGTCCTGATCGTCCGCCCGCAAGGCCTGTTCGGCCGCGCCGAAGCGCGCAAAATTTAAACCATGAAGAAGGATTATACCCACGCCGGTCTCGGCATCGCGTTGGTCGTGGTGATCGCGCTGTGGTGGGTTATGCCCGGTTGGGCGATCAATATGCTGGCGCTGGCGCTCGCCAACGGTCTGGTGGTGCTCGGGCTGATGATCCAGATGCGCGCCGGTCTGGTCTCGTTCGGGCAAGCGCTCTACTACGGCATCGGCGCCTATGGCGCGGCGATGGCGGGACATTTCTGGGGTGTGACCGATGTCTTCGGTTTGCTTTTACTCGGCACCGCCGCCTCAGCCGCCGTGGCCTTCATCCTCGGTTTTTTGTTGGCGCGCTATCGTGGCATCTTTTTCGCCATGCTGAGCTTGGCGTTTTCGATGATCCTGTTTGGCTTGCTGGTCAACAGCGCGGCGCTCGGCAGCACCGACGGTTTCGGTGTCTCCGCGCCGACGTTCCTCGGCTATGCGCCGGCGGGCAATACCCGTCTCACTCTGCTGCTGTACAGCCTGGTCGCCTTGCTCGCCTATGGCGTGGCGTTCGCCGCCAACCGCTATCTCAATTCGACCATGGGCTATATCGGCGAGGCGATCCGCGAAAACGAGGTGCGGGTCGACTATCTCGGCGCCTCGCCGCGCCGCGCGATCCATACCAAATATGTCATCGCCGCCTCGGTGTCGGGCATGGGCGGCGTGTTGACCGCGCTGCTGATCGGCCATGTGACGCCCGAGGATTTCGTCTATTGGACCAAATCGGGCGAGTTCGTTTTCGTCGCCATCCTGAGCGGGACCGGCAATGTCGCGGCGCCGTTCATCGGCTCGATGATCTTCGAATTGGTGCGCACCTACGCGCTGCAATACGCGCCGAATTTCTGGCAGATGCTGCTCGGTGGGACCTTGCTGGCGGTGATCCTTTTCCTGCCCGGCGGCCTGTGGTCGGTGGCGCGTCTGTTGCGCGGGAGGCGGTAGCATGCCCCCCGTATTGTCCGCGGAATCGCTCGGCAAGCGCTTCGGCGCGGTGGTCGCCGCCGATGACGTCTCGATCGCGGTCGAGGCCGGCGAGCGGGTCGGCGTGATCGGCGCCAACGGCGCGGGGAAGACCACGTTCGTCAATATGGTGACCGGTTATCTCAAACCGGACGTCGGCACCATTCGCCACGAAGGGCGCGATATTACTCGCCTCCGGCCGCGCCAGGTGATGCGCCTGGGTATCCATCGATCGTTCCAGATTCCGCAAATTTTCCCCGACCTCACGGTGTTCGAGAACATGGTGATCGCGCTCGGCATCGCAGCCGAGGAGCGGCACGGCCTATGGCGCCCGTTGATCGAACCGGCGATCGCCGATCAGGCCGAGGGCTTTCTCGGCCGCTTCGGCATTGTCGAGTATCACGACCAAGTTGCCGGCAAATTGCCGCAAGGCATTCGCAAGCTGCTCGACATCGCCATGGCGTTGGTCGGCGAGACCTCGCTGCTCCTGCTCGACGAGCCGACCAGCGGGATCAGCGCCGACGAGAAAACCGGGGCCATGGATACCATCATGGCGGCGCTCGATGCCGCCAAAATTACCGTGCTGTTTGTCGAGCACGACATGGAGATCGTCGAGCGCTATGCGCCCCGCGTCATCGCGTTTTATGACGGCCGGGTAATCGCCGACGGTCCGACCGCCGAAGTCCTCGCCGATGCCGACGTGCGTACCCATGTCATTGGTCCCGAACTGCACCGGCGGAAATGACCATGCTCAGGGTCAGCAATCTCAGCGTATCGATCGCTTCGGCGAGCATTCTCGAAGGGGTCGCGCTGGATGTCGCGCCGGGCACCTTGACCGGTCTGATGGGACGCAACGGTGCCGGCAAGACCACCGTCATGCGCAGCGTGATGGGGCTTATTCCCGCGCGCTCGGGCGACATTCGGTTCGACGGCACCGATCTGGCGCGCCAGCCGGCGCACGTGCGGGCACGTCTCGGCATCGGCTATATGCCCGAGGACCGCCGCCTGGTGCCCGAGCTCACCGTGCGCGAGAACATCCTGGTGCCGGGTTGGGCGTGTAAGCTCGCCGATGCCGAGGACCGTCTGGCGGGGATATACCGGCTCCTGCCGGAGGTCGAAAAATTCGCGATGCGCAAGGCGATGCAGCTCTCCGGCGGACAACAAAAACTGATCGCGCTCGCGCGCGCCCTGATGCCCGGCACCAAGCTGGTTTTGCTCGACGAACCCTTCGAAGGTCTCGCGCCGGCTCTCGCGGGCCGCTTGGTCGAGGTTCTCTCGGGGCTCAAGGACCAAGGCCTTTCAGTGCTGTTGTCGGAATCCGACTCGACCCATTCCGGCGATCTCGTCGATGCGCTGTATGTCATCGAGCGCGGCCGGGTGACCAAGGCGGAGGCCGGTGCCCATGCTTGATCACCGCCTCTGTGTCGCGCCGATGATGGACCGCACCGATCGCCACGACCGGTTCTTTTTACGGCGGATGACCCGCCACACGGTGCTCTACAGCGAGATGGTGACCACCGGCGCGCTGATCCACGGCGACACCGAGCGCTTTTTGCGCTTTGATCAAAGCGAGCATCCGGTGGCGCTGCAACTCGGCGGCAGCGATCCCGCGGACCTCGCGCGCTGCGCCGCGATGGCGGCGGCGTGGGGCTATGACGAAGTCAACCTCAATGTCGGCTGTCCGAGCGATCGAGTGCAGCGCGGCCGCTTCGGCGCCTGCCTGATGGCCGAGCCGCGCTTGGTGGCGGACTGTGTCGCGGCGATGCGCGCGGCGTCGGATACGCCGGTGACGGTAAAGAGCCGCATCGGCATCGACGATCACGACGACTACGCGTTTCTTCGCGGTTTCGTCGAGACCGTCGCCGGGGTGGGATGCCGCACCTTCATCGTGCACGCCCGCAAGGCGTATCTGTCCGGTCTCAGCCCCAAGGACAACCGCGACATACCGCCGCTCGATTACGATCGGGTCTATCGCCTGAAAGGGGATTTTCCCGACCTCGAGATCATCATCAATGGCGGCATCATGAGCCTCGACGAAGCGCGCTCCCACTTGACCCATGTCGATGGCGTCATGATCGGTCGAGCGGCCTATGTGGACCCGTTCATGCTCGCCGAGGCCGACCACGCGATCTTTGGCGATACCGGCGAACCGTCCGCTCGCCACGCCGTGGTCGAGCAGATGGTCCCTTATGTCGATCGCGAGGTCGCGGCGGGGGTGCCGCTGCACGGCATCGCGCGGCATATGCTCGGCCTGTTTCGCGGCCAGCCCGGCGGGCGCGCGTGGCGCCGTCATATCAGCGAACACGCGCCTCGCGCCATCGCCGGTAGCGACGTATTGAAGGCGGCCGTGGCCAAGGTCCGACCCGAGGTCGAGTGATGCCGCTGCACGTCCATCTCGATGCGCTCGGCGGGGTCGCGGGAGACATGTTCGCCGCCGCCTTGCTCGATGCGTGTCCCGATCTCGAAGCCGCGGTTCAGCGCGCCATCGCCGCGCTCGGCGGTGACGACAAGCTTTCCTTCGAGGCCGCCGCGCACGGCGACGGCGTGCTGCGCGGCAGGGTGTTTACCGTCGCCTGTCCGGCGCCGCCGGCCTCGACTCCGGCCGCCGATTTGCGCGACCGCATGGTGGCCGCCGCCCTCGATGCCGCGGTCAAGGCGCGCGCCGTCGCCATGCTCGACCTGCTGGCCGACGCCGAGGCGCAAGTGCACGGGATCCCCGCCGCCGAGGTAAAATTTCACGAACTCGGCGGGCTCGATACCCTGGTCGACCTGGTCGCCGCGGCGATGCTGATCGAGGCACTCGGCTCGCCCACTTGGTCGTGCGGCGCCCTGCCGCGGGGTCGCGGTACGGTCAGAACCGCGCATGGCGTACTACCGGTGCCAGCGCCGGCGACCAGCATCCTTCTCACCGGTATGACGCTGGTGGACGACGGCATCGACGGCGAGCGGATAACCCCGACCGGGGCGGCTATCTTGCGACACTTGGCGCCGGCGCAAGCGGCCGACTTCACACCGCGACGGCTGATCGCCACCGGGCACGGTTTCGGCACCCGGCGCCTGACCGGCCGCAGCAACGTGCTGCGCGCGCAAATTCACCAAAACTCGGAGGTGACCGCCGGCGACCGCGTCGCGGCCCTCGAATTCGACATCGACGATCAGACCGCCGAGGATCTCGCTGTCGGGCTCGACCGCGTGCGGGCAGCCGACGGGGTGATCGACGTTGTCCAACAAAGCGTGATCGGCAAGCAGGGCCGCCACGCCACCCAGGTCCGGGTGCTCGCCGAACCGGGCCGGATCGCCGCCGTCGCCGCCGTCTGTTTTCGCGAAACCACCACCATTGGGCTGCGCTGGACAGTCGCCGATCGGATGGTGCTGTCACGCGAAAGTGTCGCGGTAGATGGCGAACAGGGGGCGGTCCGGGTTAAGATGGTCTCGCGCGGGGGCGGCGCGCGCACCGCCAAGGCGGAAATCGGCGATGTCGCCGATTATCCGGACGGCCACGCCGGGCGCGCGACGGCGCGAAGGCGCGCGGAAGATCAGGCACTCGACAAGGAACCAAATGACGGTGACGCTTAGCTCTGACTCATATTCCGAGACCATCGACCGGGTACACGCGGTGCTCGATGCGATCGGTCCGGTCGCGGTCGCGGTCAGCGGTGGCGTCGACAGCGTGACCCTGGCGGCGGTCGCGCATCGCCGCGCGCCGACCTTGACGCGGCTGTTTCACGCGGTCTCGCCGGCGGTGCCCGAGGAAGCGACCGCGCGCCTCAAAGCCAGAGCGGCGCAAGACCAATGGTCGCTGACGGTGATCGATGCGGGAGAGTTCTCCGACTCCACCTATCGCGCCAATCCGGTGAACCGATGTTTCTATTGCAAGGACAATCTATACCGCACCATTCAATCGCTCACCGACGATACGGTGGTCTCGGGCGCCAATTTGGACGATCTCGGCGATTACCGCCCGGGATTGGACGCCGCGGCCGATCATCGGGTACGCCACCCCTGGATCGAGGCGGAGATCGGCAAAGCCTCGATCCGCGCGCTGGCCACTGTGCTCGGATTGGACGAATTCGCCGAGCTGGCGTCGGCGCCGTGCCTGTCAAGCCGGGTCGAGACCGGGATCGCGATCGAGGCCGACACGCTCGCTTCGATTGACGCGGCGGAGCGCTGGTTGCGCCGCCGCCTCAATCCCACGACAGTGCGCTGTCGGGTGCGCCGAACCGGCGTGGTGATCGAACTCGACGAGATCACCCTCGACGGCCTCGGGGCCGAGATGCGCGACGATGTGGCGACGCCGATTGCGTCCATGTTCGCCGTCGACCGACCCGCCCCGCGGATCGAGTTCGCGGCCTATCGCCAAGGCAGCGCCTTCGTCGGCGGCGACAAGCGATGACCTCGTCGGCGCGCGAAGTCCGCCTCGATCATGCGCGGTCGTCACGCATCGGCATCGAGGAAGCGATCTTCTGCGAGAACAAGACCGCGGGCCAGCTCGCGCATATCCTCGACGATTTGGCGGCCAAGGGCCGGACCGCGCTGCTGACCCGCCTCAACGACTCGCAATTGGCGGCGTTCGCCCCCGGACACCTGGCGGCGATCGATTACGATGCGACCACGCGCACCGGCTTTTTCGGCGCCGTAGCGACGCCCGCCGGCGCGGCGCGAGTGGCGATTGTCACCGCCGGCTCGTCGGACGCCGCCATCGGCCGCGAGGCCGCGCGCACGCTCGCCTATGCTGGTCATGCGAGCGAGTTGATCTTCGATGTCGGGGTCGCCGGCTTGTGGCGCCTGCTTGAACAGGTCGAGCGACTCGAGACGATGGACGTGGTGATCGCGGTCGCCGGCATGGACGCGGCGCTGGTCAGCGTCCTCGGTGGCTTGGTGCCCGGGGTGCTGATCGCGGTGCCGACCTCGACCGGCTATGGCGTTGCCAACAAAGGCGAAACCGCGCTGCACGCCGCGCTGGTGAGCTGTAGCCCAGGGGTGCTGACGGTCAATATCGACAATGGCTACGGCGCCGCCTGCGCCGCCATGCGGGTGCTCGGGGTCGCGGGCGCAGCGGCGGTTTTGCAGGATGTGAGCACGGGAACCTAAATCGCCATGCAGGTCGAGCTCAATTATCACCGGGGTAAGCTGCCGGTCACCGTCGCGCCCGATTGGCGGGCGACGGTGGTGCGAAAGCCGGCGATGCCGGTTTTGCCGGACCCGTCCGCGGCGGTCGCCCAGGCGCTCGGCCAACCGGTCGGCGCGCCGCCGTTGGCCGACTTGGCCGGCACCGCGCGCCGCGCCTGCATCCTGATCTGCGACATCACCCGGCCGGTCCCCAACGGAACCATCCTGCCGGTGATCGTGCGCACTCTGCTCGATGCCGGCATGGCGGCGGACGCCATCACCGTGCTGGTCGCCACCGGCTTGCACCGCCCCAACGAGGGCGAGGAACTTCGCGAACTGGTCGGCGACGACTGGGTGCTGGAGACCGTCGACGTGGTCAACCATTTCGCCCGCAACGACAATGATCATGTGCCCGTCGGAACCACCAGCCGCGGCAACGTCGTGGGTCTCGACAAGCGCTTGATCGAGGCCGATCTGCGGATCGCCACCGGCCTGGTCGAGCCCCATTTCATGGCCGGATTTTCCGGCGGCAGAAAAGTGATCGCCCCCGGGGTCGCCCGCGCCGAGACCATCACCACCTTCCACAGCGCGCGCTACATGGAAGACCCCAACGCGGTCAATTGCGTGCTCGACGACAATCCGCTGCACGAGGATCAACTCGAGATCATTGCCATGATCGGCGGTGCCCTGGCGGTCAATACGGTGATCGACGAACACCGGCGGATGTCGTTCGTCAATTATGGCGAGATCGTCGCCAGCCACCTCGACGCCGTCGCGTTCACTCAACCGTTCACCCAAGTGCCGGTGAAAGAGCGATTTCCGACCGTGGTCACCTCCGCCGCCGGTTATCCCCTCGACAAGACCTATTACCAGACCGTCAAGGGCATGATCGGGCCGCTCGATATCCTCGCCAAGGGCGGCAATCTGATCATCGCCTCGGCGTGTTCGGAGGGACTCGGCTCGCCCGCGTTCGCCGCCTCGCAGCGCCGCTTGATCGAGATCGGCCCCGAGCGCTTTCTCGACAGCCTGCTCGAAAAGCGCCACGCCGCGGTCGACGAATGGCAGACCGAGATGCAGCTAAAACCCATGCGGGCGGGCGGCGTCCATCTCTATTCCGACGGCTTGTCGGACGACGACCGGGCGCTCACCGGGGTGGCGATGACCGACTCGGTCGAACAAGCGATTGCCAAGAGCGTCGCCGAATCCGGCGATCCACGCGTAGCATTCGTGCCGGAGGGCCCCTACGTGGTACCGGTTCACCGACCGTAAACCGGTCAGATTGCTCGCGATCCTCTATATAAATATATGACAATTTTCGATATTCTTTGCCAATCCGAACAGGTGAGAGGAAAGCCCGTGGCGCAAATGAACGTCTCGGTTCCCGATCCCATGAAAGACTGGTGTGAAGCGCAAGTCCGTAAAGGGCGGTATTCGACCACCAGCGATTATGTCCGAGACCTGATCCGTCGTGACCAAGACAGCGAAGGCGTGATGGCGCTTCAGGCCGCGATAGACGACGGCCTTGCCAGCGGAATTAGCCCGCGAACATCGGATGAGATAATAGCGGAAGCCAGAGCGCGGGCTGTCAAATCTGTATTACTAGAAGAATAGATTCCCGCCACGGGCCGACACGACCGTTGTCGAAAGCCATACCCGCGGTTCTAAATTTTGCCCAGGCGACCGTGCCACTCAGAGCGTGGTTTCGTCCTCGACCAACAGCCCAGTCAATTCATCGAGTTCGCCGCGCATGCGCTGGCGTTGGAGGATCTTGGCGCGGGCTTCTTCCGGTAAGTCGGTCGGCTGGATGATATTCTTGTGGAGCAGGGCGTTGACCAGATCCTCGAGCACGCGAACCAAGTCGAGATCGGACTCGGTCATCGCCTGGACGGTCCCGGCCTCCGCTGATGCCGCGGACACCAACGGGCTGAGCTCGGCCGAGTCCGGCGCGAGATATTCCCCGGCATCAGGTTGCGCCTCCGCATAGGCCGCGATCACCTCGCCGGCTTGGTTTCTTTTGACAAAGGGCATGTGACGATCCTTCACCGCTAGAACGCGGTCTCCAATGCAGAAGTTAGGGCGCTCCCGGTGGCCTGTCCAACCCGACCGGACCCAAGTGTGATTGACGAACGAAGTCAGGCCTCTATCATCGCCCGACCGTGACGGGTGCAAGGCTGGAGTTCCGCTTTTTCGCGAGAATCGCCGCACCCGCCGAACGACGGAAAAGTGCATGGTCAAACTCGATAGAATCTATACCCGTGGCGGCGATAGCGGCCAGACGTCGCTCGGTGACGGCAAGCGTGTGGCCAAGCACGGTGCGCGGGTCGCGGCCTACGGCACGGTGGACGAGGCAAATTCGGTGATCGGCCTTGCCCGCCTTCACACCCAAGGCGAAGCCGATGCCATGCTGGCGCGGATCCAAAACGATTTGTTCGACCTCGGCGCCGACCTCTGCGTGCCCGACTCCGGCGCGGGCGACGGCGGCAAGTCGCGCTTGCGCGTGGCCACGTCCTTGACCGAACGTCTCGAAGGCGAGATCGATGCGATGAACGATCGCCTCGCCGCGCTGACGTCGTTCATTTTGCCCGGCGGCACGCCGGCGTCGGCGCATCTTCATCACGCCCGAACCGTGGTGCGCCGGGCGGAACGCCTGGTCGGCGCCTTGGCCGAGGTGGAGCCCGTGGCGGCGCCAATCTTGACCTATCTCAATCGTCTGTCCGACCATCTCTTCGTCCTTGCCCGCCATCTCAACGATGATGGCGCGGCGGATGTATTATGGCTGCCGGGCGAAAATCGTTAGCAATGCTAGATAATAAAACCATCTTATACCACCGAGCGGAATGCCTGACTCACGTTGGGGATTCCCAAGCGGTCCGATCTCTGACTCAATGTGGTGAACCAATGAGGTTCGCCATGGCAGCGCCTATCGACTTACGGAACGATTTTGACAGCGTCTCACT
>JAKZSU010000003.1:0-17146 GCA_047517485.1 Alphaproteobacteria bacterium | reverse complement strand
AACTGCGCCGCCAGCGACGAACCTTGGTCCCTGGGCAGACCGGCCTTCGGTGGCCCGAGGTGGCTTTCCGGGTGCGTTGCGCCGCTTGCCCGATGGCACCGCATCGCGCGGCGCGGCGCGCCTACCCGGAAAACCACCTCGGGCCATCAAATGGGTCATTATTATCCACCCTTGGTATAACTCGGCGCTGAACATTCGGCTTTGGCGCGGCATGGCCAGAAATGCCGCGGCGAGCACTATAGGTTTGCCGCGGAATCCGGCGTCGATGCCACGTGTCGGTTCTCGGGAGGATCGATGGTCGACGGCGACATAAAGCGAAGATTTGCCAAAATTCTTATCGCGAGTCTGCTCGGGATCGGCACCGCCATCGGACCGGTTGCGGCGGCCGACGAGACTGGCCTGTCCCGCGACGACAAAGTGCTGCTGCTCAATGCGGGGGCGGCGGCTGCCGTGGTCGCGTGGGGCACCCCAAATGGGATTATGGCGACCGGGTGCCGCACGCTCAGACCGAAGGCTGGTTCGGCTACCACACCGGTGAGGGCGGCGCCGACAAGTTCGGCCATGTCTGGTCGACTTATGCATTGAGCCACTTGTTCGCCGCGGTCTACGAGGACTGGGACTTCACCCCCGCCGAGGCGACCACCTATGGCACGCTGTCCGCCGCGGGCTTGCAATCGCTCATGGAGATTGGCGACTCGTTCAGCGGATTCGGATTTTCCTATGAGGATTTTTTGGCCAATTTTGTCGGTGCCGGTGTCGGCTATCTCCTCCTCGACCAGCGCGATCTCGGCGCCAAGCTCGATCTTCGGATCGAATATGCGCCGAGCCTCTCGGGTGGCAATAGCAGCGACGTCTTCACCGACTATGAGCATCATAAATATTTGCTGGCGCTCAAGGGCTCGGGCTTCGAGGACTTGGCGGACACGCCGTTTGAATATCTCGAGCTTCACCTCGGATACTACACCCGTGGCTACGACGAATACCGCGTCGGAGGCCCCGAGACCCCACGCCGGACGATCTATTTCGGCGTTGGTCTCAACGTCACCAAGCTGCTTTCTCCGTTATGGGACACCCGCGTATTCAACTATTTTCAGGTGCCGTACACGTACTTGCCCTACGACGACAATATCGACAAATGACCGACCCTATAATTTGGTAACCAAAATCATGGCATTGACCCAGTCTTCACTTGAACAGGGTCAACACCCCGTCGCGCACGGTGAAGCCGCCGAGGCGGTTGAGGAAGCTCATGCCGAGCAGCGACATCGGGGTGTCGTTGTCGGGTACGGTCGCGGCGACGTTGGCGACGTCGAGGCCGCCGACGGTAATCCACTCGATGCGGATCGGCGCCGCGAAAATCACCCCGTTGGCGGTCATGTATTGCCGGGTGTATTTCAACCGATCGGGCTTGAATCCGACGCGCGCGGCGTCCGCCCGGCTCAGCATCACATCGCTCGCGCCGGTGTCGACGACAAACTTCACCCGGGTGCCCTGGACTTCGGCCTCGATGATGAAATCGCCGTTGCGGTTAGCGACGAAGCGCGCCTCGGTCGGCGAACTCGCCGAATCGCGTTGCGGCGTCAGTTCCGCGGTCACCGCGCCGAGCCCGACTTCGCCGCGCTGCCAATAGGTGTAGCCGGCGACAAGCACCAGGATCAGCACCCCCCAGATCGCCATGTTGCGGAAATTGCGCGACAGGCGGCCGACGAAAAACGCGGGGCCGACCAAAATCAGAATAGCGATCAGATAGACCAGCCTCGGTATGCCGTCTTCGGATTGCAGCAGCGTCGGATCGTAGACGCTCAGGGCATAGAGCCCGCCCAGCAACGCCAACAACACGACGAGCACGACCGCCCACAGGCCTAGATGCCGGTCGCGGCCGCCGCCTTGATATCTGTCGTCGTCGGGGTCGGGATAAGACATGGTGAAGGGTTTATATAGGCCTCGTGGCGCGTACTGCTAGAGAATCGCCAACACCTGCTCGGGCGGGCGGCCGAGCGCCGCCTTGGTGCCGTTGACCACGATCGGCCGCTCGATCAGGATCGGGTGCGCCACCATCGCGGCGATCAACGCGTCCTTGCTCAAGCCGTCGTCGTCGAGCCCGTTCTCCTTGTACGCCGCCTCCTTGCGACGCATGAGTTCGCGCGGCGCGAGGCCGAGCTTGGTCAGGATTGCCTTCAGGGTCGCGGCATCGGGCGGGGTCTCGAGATAGGCGATGATCATCGGCGCGTGCCCGTGCTCCTCGAGCAACGCCAGGGCCTGGCGCGATTTGCTGCATCGCGGATTGAGATAGATCGTCACTGCCATCGCGAGTCTTACACGGATTCGCCGACCGCGAGCTTTTGCATCACCGCCGGTGTCGCGTCCGGGATCGGGCCCATATATTTCTCGACATCGACCGCGTCGATCTGCCCTGGCAGCAGGAATTGCTCGGCGTAATCGAGGTAGATCTTCTTTTCGACGAAGAGGTCGAACAAATCCGGGTCGATGTGATGGTCGAGCTTCATCCGGCCGAGGATATCCATCGCCTCGCTCAGCTTCATCGCGTCCTTGTATGGGCGATCGCGCGCGGTCAGCGCCTCGAACACGTCGGCGACCGCCATGATTCGCGCCGGGATTGACATCTCGTGGCGCTTGAGACCCTTGGGATAGCCCTTGCCGTCCATGCGTTCATGGTGTCCGCCGGCATATTCCGGGACATTCTTGAGCGTCTTCGGGAACGGCAATTTGTCCAGCATCTCGATCGTCATGACGATGTGGTGGTTGATGATCTTGCGTTCCTCGGCGGTCAAGGTGCCGCGCCGCACCGACAGGTTCTGGACCTCGTTATCCGACAGAAACGGCTGGGAATTGCCCTGCGCGTCGCGCCAGGTGGCGTGCGCGATGCGCTCGATCCGCGCCACCGCCTCGTCGCTCATATGCTCGCTGCCGATATTGCAGGTGGCGATGAAAGCCATATCGTCGTCGATCTCGGCGATCCGCGCGTCCAAAGCTTGATGCAGGTGTTCGGGCTCGGCGTCGGCTTCGATCAGCGCCTTGAGATTGTCGATTTCGGCGTCGCGTTTGAGGATCTCGGCGCGAGTTCGTATCAGATCCAGGCGGTCATGGATGGTCTCCAGCTTGGTCGCCTTGTCGACCACGTGCTCGGGCGTCGTCACCTTGCCGCAATCGTGCAGCCACGCCGCGGTCAACAGCTCGTCACGCTGTCCGTCGTCGAGGTCGAAGTCGGCGAACGCCGGCGCGGTGGAGTCACAAGCCGCCTCGGCCAGCATTTCGGTCAGCACCGGAACCCGGGCGCAGTGGCCGCCGGTATACGGCGATTTCGCGTCGATCGCCGCGGCGATCAGCTTGATGAACGAATCGAGCAGCTCGCGCTGGCCCTGGAGCAGCAGTTGATTGTCGATCGACACCGCCGCCTGACTCGCCAGCGATTCGATGACTTCCTGGACATCGGTGGTGAACGGCACCACCGCGCCGCTGCGCCGGTCGATCGCGTTGAGCAATTGCAGAACGCCGATCACCTCGCCGGCATTGTTTTTCATCGGGATGGTCAGGAACGATTGCGAGCGATAGCCGGTCTTCTTGTCGAACGCCCGGGTGCCGGAAAAATCGAAGCCTTCCGCGGCATAGGCGTCGGGAATATTGACCGAGTCCCCGGTCAACGCGACATGGGTGGCGATATTGCGATGATTGGGCTCCTGGGTGCCCGGATGATACATCGCCAATGCCGGAAACGGGATGTCGTTGCCCGTGGTGCCGCCGAGCGCGAACCCCAGCGACTCGGTGCGCATGATTTCGAACCGCAACCGCTGCTCATCGTCGGACACCATATACAGCGTGCCGCCGTCGGCATGGGTGATGTCCTTGGCGTGCAACAGAATGCGTTCCATCAAGCGCGGTGTGTTGCGCTCGGCCGACAGCGCAATGCCGATTTCGTTGAGAATCTTGAAGTGATCGAGTTGGTGCCGGATCTGGGCACGCAACTGCCTGAGCTTCAGCGCCGCGGTCACCCGGGCGCGCGCGAGTTTCGGCTCGAGCGGCTTGAGGACAAAGAAATCCGCGCCCGCTTCCACCAAGTCGCCGGCCGCGTCGAGGTCGTCGCGCCCGAGTATGCCGATGATTGGCACATCGTCGGCAACGTCCTGTTGACGAATTCGCCGGAGCAGGCCGTCACCGTCGATCAGGGGGTCGGACAAATCGATCGCCGCCAATTGGATATCGCGGTTTGCCAGGGCATCCATCGCCTGGTCGTGCGCGCCGGCAAAGACGAAGGTATAGGTTTCGCTATCGAGACTATCGGCAAATGTCTGGCGAACGGCGTCGTCGCCGGTGACCACTAGGACCGTGATCGTCCGATCGTTCACCTTCGCCCTCCTGGCGCAACGACACCCGCGGTGTCGGCGTGTCTCGTCCAGTTGGCTTGGTCTTGAATTGGGCGTGTGTTCGGCACTGTCGTTTTCATACGACCCAGAGACTGGCAATTTAACCGCGCCCACGCGTCAACGCGAAGGCGCATTATCCGAGTGTGGACAGGCCACCGAATCTATTGCAATTTCCGGTTAATTGCAAAGGTTTGTGGCGATCATCTCACGGCGGGAATGGCAGCTATGACAATCGGTGAGGACGATCTTGGCGTGAGCTTGGCGGCGCCCGCGCGACCCGCGATCGGGGCGGTGAACTGGCTTGGCCTGTGGACCTTGTCGGCCAAGGAAGTCCGGCGCTTCATGAAAATCCCCGGCCAGACCGTGCTCGCGCCGACGGTGACGACCCTGGTGTTCCTGGCGATCTTCTCGCTCGCACTCGGCGGCGCGGTGCGCAAGATCGGCGAGATTCCGTTCATGGAATATCTCGCCCCCGGTCTGATCATGATGGCGATCGTGCAAAATTCCTTCGCCAACACCTCATCGTCGATGATGATCGCCAAGGTCCAAGGCATCATCGTCGATATCCTCATCCCGCCGCTGAGCGCGGCGGAACTCACCTTGGCCTTCGTCAGCGGCGGGGTGGTGCGCGGCCTGATGGTCGGCCTCGGCGTGGCGATCGCGATGACGGTGTTCGTGCCGCTCGGGGTACACAGTGTCTGGGCGCTGTTGTTCTATCCGGTCGCCGCCTCGCTCTTGCTGTCGCTGACCGGCCTCGCCGCGGCGATCTGGGCCGACAAATTCGATCAGATGGCGGCGATCACCAACTTTGTCATCACCCCGCTCTCGTTCCTGTCGGGCACGTTCTATTCGATCGATCGGCTGCCCGAGCCGTGGCACGCAATGAGCCTCGCCAATCCGTTCTTCTATCTCATCGACGGCATGCGCTATGCCCTGATCGGTCACGCCGACGGCTCGTTGGTGATTGGCGTGACGGTTCTGGTGGCGCTCAATCTCGCACTCTGGACGCTGTGCCACCGGATGATCGCGCGCGGCTACAAGATCAAGGAATAACATAAATCCGGACTGCACGTCGTGCAGTCCGGCAAGCGCGACCGTGCGCCCGAGCTTAGGCGAGGCCAGCCTGCGTGGCGTCTGAACGCCCTATAAAACCGGCGACCGCCCGCCATTGACAACCCCTGGCGCGGGCTGATACTCCCGCGCTCTTCGGCGCGCGGGCTTGGCGCGGTCGGGAACAAAAACAGGAGTAGTGTCGATGTCAGCCGTCATGCCGACTTACGGACGGATTGATCTCGCTTTCGAGCGGGGCGAGGGGCCATATCTATTTGACGCCGACGATCGACGTTACCTCGATTTCGCCACCGGCATCGCGGTCAATACGCTTGGCCATTCGCACCCCCGTCTGGTCGCGGCGTTGACCGAGCAGGCGGCCAAGCTGTGGCATTGCTCGAACCTCTATAATATCTCCGGCCAGACCCGCCTCGCCGAGCGCTTGTGCGCCGCAAGCTTCGCCGACAAAGTCTTCTTCTGTAATTCCGGCGCGGAGGCGATGGAAGGCGTGATCAAGACCGCGCGGCGCTATCATTTTGCCAAGGGCCAGCCCGAGCGGTTCCGGACGATCTGCTTCGAGGGCGCGTTCCATGGCCGTACCATCGCGACCATCGCCGCCGGTGGCAGCGCCAAGGCGCTCGAGGGATTCGGCCCGCCCGCCGATGGCTTTGATCACGTCTCGTTCGGTAGCTCCAACGAAGTGCGCGCCGCGATCACCGCCGAGACCGGCGCGATTTTGGTCGAGCCGATCCAGGGCGAGAGCGGCATCCGCCCGCCCGGCGCCGATTTTCTCGCCGAGCTCAGGGCGATCGCCGATGAGTTCGGGCTGTTGCTGCTGTTCGACGAAGTGCAGACCGGCATCGGTCACACCGGCAAACTGTTCGGCTACCAGTGGCATGGGGTGGCGCCTGACGTCATGGGCCTCGCCAAGGGGCTCGGCGGCGGCTTCCCGATCGGCGCGGTGCTCGCCACCGACGAGGCGTGCCAGGGCATGGTTCCCGGCACCCACGGCTCGACCTTCGGCGGCAATCCGCTCGCCGTCGCCGCCGCCAACACGGTGCTCGACGTGGTGCTCGAGGATGGCTTCCTCGATCACGTGATCGCCATGGGCGACAGCTTGCATGCCGCGGTCGCCCAGGTCGCCGCCGACCACCCCACGGTGCTCGACTCGGTGCGCGGCCGCAATCTGTTGGTCGGCATCAAATGCGTCGTCCCCAACATGGACGTCGTCGCCGCGATGCGTGAGCGCAACGTGCTTCTGGTCCCCGCCGGCGAGAACATCGCCCGCATGCTGCCGCCGCTCAACATCGAGCAATCCCACATCGACGAGGCGGTGGCGGCGCTTGACGACACCTGCGCGGCGCTCGAGCCATGAGCACGCCCAACCACTTCCTCGACCTTGACGCGATCGATGCGGTGGCGTCGCGGCGCATTGTCGATCTCGCCGCGCGCGCCAAGGCCGGCAATTTCGGCGTCGCGCCGCTCGCCGGGCGCACCCTGGTGATGATTTTCGAGAAACCGTCGACGCGTACCCGGGTCTCATTCGAGGTCGCGATGGTTCAACTCGGCGGCCACGCGATCACCCTCGACCCGTCCGATAGTCAGCTCGGCCGCGGCGAGACCATCGGCGATACCGCGCGCGTGCTGTCGCGTTACGCCGACGTGATCATGTTGCGCACCGGGGCGCACGACAATCTCCTCGACCTCGCCGAGCACGCCGCGGTGCCGGTGATCAACGGGCTCACCGACCGCAGTCACCCGTGTCAGCTGATCGCCGATATCCTCACCGTCGAGGAACGCTGCGGGCCGATCGCCGAACAGACCATTGCCTGGTGCGGCGACGGCAACAATGTCGCGACGTCGTGGATTCATGTGGCCGCGCGGTTCGGCTGCGCGCTCCGGCTGGCTTGTCCAATCGCGCTCGCGCCCGATCCCGATCTCGTCGCCTGGGCGCGCGATCACGGCGGCTATATTACCCTGACCGAGGATCCGATCGAAGCCGTCGACGGCGCCGATTGCGTTGCCACCGACACCTGGGTGTCGATGGGCGACGATCCCGGCGACCGCCACCGCCTGATGGAACCGTATCGCGTCGATGCGAATCTCATGGCGCGCGCTAAGCCCGACGCCCTGTTTCTCCATTGCCTGCCCGCCCACCGCGGCGACGAGGTGACGGACGACGTCATCGACGGGCCGAACTCGGGGGTCTGGGACGAAGCCGAAAATCGTTTGCATGCCCACAAGGGCATTCTTCTGTGGTGTCTGGGTGATGGATTGGCGTGACCGATAGCGCGCTCGCCGACGATCTGATCCAGCCGTTCCGCGTCGACGCCCTCGATCTGCACGGCCGCCATGTTCGCCTCGGCAGCGCCGTCGATAGCATCCTCGCGCGTCACGATTACCCGGCACCGGTGGCCATTCTGCTCGGCGAGGCCTTGGCGCTGACCGCGGCGCTCGCCGGCGCGCTCAAGTTCGACGGCACGTTTTCGACCCAGGTCCAGGGCGACGGTCCGGTCCGCCTGCTGCTCGCCGACTATGCCACCGACGGCGGGTTGCGCGGCTACGCCGGCTTCGACAAGGACAAGATCAACGCGCTCGCCGCCAATCCCGCGCCGGGCGCACCCGGCGACGCCGGCCTGTTCGGCGCCGGCCATCTCGCCTTCACCGTCGATCAGGGCGGCGAGCGCGACCGCTATCAGGGCCTGGTGCCGCTCGAGGGCGACACCCTCGCCGGGCTCGCCGGGCTTTATCTGACCCGCTCCGAGCAGCTCCGCGCCGATGTCGAGGTGGCGGCGACCCTGTGGCCCGGCGAGGCCGGCCGGGCGCCGCACTGGCGCGCCGGCTGCCTGCTGGTGCAACAAGCGCCGACCACCGATGGCCGCGCCGACGATGATGCCGACCGCGGCGAATCGTGGGGTGCCGCGCACACCCTGTTTTACCGCCTTCACCGCGCCGACCTCGCCGATCCGCTGGCCCTCCCGCCGGCGCTGATCGGCCCGCTCTACCGCGGCCACGACGTCCGCCTGCACGGCACCAGACCGCTGCGTTTCGCTTGCCGCTGCTCGGCGGCGCGCGCCCTCCACGTGATCACCGCGCTGGGACCCGAGGACCGCGCCGACCTCGCCGTCGACGGCAAGCTCGAGATGACCTGCGACTATTGCAACGCGCTCTACCTCTTCGACACCGAGGGTCAGCCGATCGACGCAGAATAACCCCAAGCGGCACGGCTCGCGCAGACCGGCAAGCGCGACCGCGCGCCCGAGCTTATGCGAGGCCAGCCTGCGTGGCGCTTGAACACGCTTTAAATCTAATCCTGTTTCGCAACCGCGGTCCGCGGCCTTATACTTTGGCCTTCCGTCCTTGCTCGCCGAGGTCTTCGATGTTCCTTCGTTCCCGCTTGGCCCTAGCGCTGTTTTGCCTTTTCGCCGTCGCTTGCACGCCGGCGCCGGCGCCGCCGCATTTTCCCGAGATCACCTTCCGTACCGAACCACCGTTCCGGATCACGGCCGAGACTGTCGAGATTGTCGAGGCCTATGTGCCGCCCCTGCGCGCCCCCAATGTCGAGCATGAATCGCCGGTCGCGCCGAGCATTCTGCTGCGCCGCTGGGCCGAGCAACGCCTCGAAGCCGCCGGCGGTCCCGGTTACGTCCGCGCGACGATTACCGACGCCAGCATTGTCGAGACCGAGCTCGCGACCAACCAGACCGTCGAGACCAGTTTCCAGACCGAGCAGGCGTTCCGCTTCAACGGCCGCGCGGCGATGCGGATCCAACTCGTCGACGCCACCGGCGCCGTCCGCGCCACCGTCGAGGGCGCCGCCGAACAGGTCCGCACCCTGCCCGAGAACGCAACGCTTCTCGAGCGCCAGGAAATCCTCTTCCAAATGTCGGAAGACCTCGCGCGCGCGCTCGACAAAGTGCTCGGCGAAAACCTGCGCCAGCATTTCGCGGCGCATTTGGTGCGGTAGGGGGGAAGCGCCCATGAACATCACCATTCGTGCGCTTAGCTCCGCCGACCGCGACGCCTGGGAACCACTATGGCAAGGCTACCTCGAATTCTACGAAACCAATCTCGCGCCCGAGATCACCGACCACACCTGGTCGCGCTTGATGCTCGACGGCGAGGATCCCAATGGCTTCTGCGCTGTCGATGACGATGGCGCCTTAGTGGGTATCGTCCATTACCTGTTCCACCGCTCATGCTGGACGATCGGCGACTATTGCTATCTGCAGGACCTGTTCGTCGATGCCGCCCAACGCGGCGGCGGGGTTGGCCGCGCGCTGATCGAGGCGGTCTATGAGGCGGCGCGGCAACGCGACGCGAGCACGGTCTACTGGCTGACCCAACACTTCAACGACACCGCGCGCCAGCTCTACGACCGCATCGGCACCGTGACGCCGTTCATCAAATACACCCACGTCTTGCGCTAGATCGCCACGTTGTTCCGTGCCCGGCCTTCGAGAAAGGCGATCACATTGTCCACCGCGCCTTGGTTGAGCAATTCGATCGCCTCGGCGGTCCAGTCCGCCGCATGCGGCGTGAGTACGACCTGTTCGCAGCCGAGGATCGGGTCGTCGGCGGCCACCGGTTCGAGCGGATACACATCGAGCCCCGCGCCGTGAAGTTGTCCCGCCTCTAGCGCGCCGACCAACGCCGCCATGTCCACGACATCGCCGCGCGCGCCATTGATCAGGATCGCGTCATTCTTCATCAGAGCCAATTCCCGCGCCCCGATCAGGTGACGCGAATCGTCGGTCAACTTGACATTCAAACTCACCACGTCGGCGGTCCGCAGCAGCTCGTCGAGCTCGACGAAGCGGACGCCGAGCCGCTCGCCGCGCTCGGGCGACGGATTATAGGTCCAGGCGATCACCTCCATGCCGATGGCGCGCGCCAGCCGGGCCAATTCAGCCCCGACCGCGCCGGTGCCGATCACCCCCAGCACCTTGCCCTGGAGCATCACGTTTAACAGGATTGTCCAACGCCCGGCCTTGACCTCGGCGGTCTGGAACGCGGCGCGTTTGGCGACCGCGAACATCAGCGCGAAAAGATGCTCGGCCACCGCCGGCGCGGTGCGGCCCGGTTGGTTGGAGACCACCACGCCGAGCGCCTTGGCGACATCGAGATCGACCATGTCGGTGCCGGTCGAGCACGTCGCGATCATCCGCAATTTCGGCAAGGCGCGCAGCTCCGCCTCGCGCCAGGTCACCGCGCCGCGCGAATTGATAATGATCGCGGCATCCTTGACCCGTTCGATTTTCTCTTCGGCAGTCGCTGGCCGGGTATCGAACACAACCACGTCGCCATGGGGCGCCAGTCGTTCGAGGTTCGGCGAACCGGCGATTTGTTGTGGGTCGTCGCCCGGAACGACGATGGTGACGCGCTCTGACAATTTTGCCCCCGCTGTTTACAATGACTAAATTCATTCGCACCACGAAAGATAGCAAATGCCCACGCTATTGAAAGAAAACCGATGAGCACCGCCGCCAAATCCGCGCCCCCGAGGGGCCGCGCCGTGGTCGTCGGCGCCGGGGTGGTCGGCATGGCGAGCGCACTATGGCTGCAACGCGACGGCTGGTCGGTCCTGGTTTGCGACCCGCGCGCGCCCGGCGAGGGGTGCTCGTTCGGCAATGCCGGCATCGTAGCGGTCAATCAGGTCATGCCGCCGTTTTCCGCCGGCCTGCTCGCGGAGATTCCGCGCATGCTGTTCGATCCCACCTGGACGGTCTCGATCAGGTGGCGCCATCTGCCACGCCTCACACCGTGGCTGATTCGCTTTCTCAAGGCCTCGCGCCCGCGCCGCGTGGTCGAGACCTGCCGCGCCATGTCCGGCCTGCTCGGCGACTCGATGGCCGCCCACCGCGCCCTGCTCGCCGCCATCGGCGCCGAAGACCTGCTGCGCCAGCAAGGCTGGCTCGCGGTCTATCGCCGCGCCAAACCTTCGGTTCGCAAAGAGCTCGCGGTCAAGCGCGGCTGGGGCGTGCGCGCCGAGGAACTCGACGGGCCCGAGATCCGCCAGCTGGTGCCGGCGCTCGGCAAAGACCTCGAATTTGGCGTGCTCTATCCCGATTGCGGCCACGTCCTCGATCCGTTCGCCGTGGTCCAGGCCTATGCCCGCCACTTCCAGGCCGAGGGTGGCAAGATCGCGCGCACGAAAGTAAACGGATTCACTGTCAACGATCGGCGGGTCGCCGCGGTGCGCACCGAGAATGGCGATCGGCCGGCCGATCTGGTGGTGCTCGCCGCCGGGGCCTGGTCGCGCGGCCTCGCGGCCGACCTCGGCGCCCGCATACCGCTCGATACCGAACGCGGCTACCACGTCACCTTGCCGGCGCCCGGCGTCGAGGTACCGATGCCGGTTCTGGCGGGCGATCATCGCATGAGCCTCACCCCGATGACCCCGGGTCTGCGCATCGCCGGTACCGCCGAGTTCGCCGGCCTCGACGCGCCGCCGAACCCCGCGCGGCACGCCGCACTAATCGAGCGCGGCCGCACCCTGTTCCCCGAGCTCACCGCCGACTCGCATACATCTTGGATGGGTCATCGCCCGGCGACTCCGGACTCGATGCCGGTGATCGGGCGCGCGCCGGCAGCCGACAACGCCTATCTCGCTTTCGGCCACGGCCATCTCGGGCTCACCACCGGCCCGGCGACGGGGCGCGCAATCGCCGATCTCGCGGCCGGCCGCACCGCGTCATTCGACGTCACCCCGTTTGCCGCCGAACGTTTCGCCTGATCACGCCGCGCCGGCCAAATCCTCTCCCGCCAGAGCGCGTTCGATCAGCGCGATGGTCTCGTTGATGCCGTAGAGTGCGATGAACGAGCCCATGCGCGGGCCTTGCTCCTGGCCGAGAAGGATTTCGTAGAGCGCCTTGAACCAGGCGCGCAGGTCGGCGAAATCGTGGCGTTTGCCGACCTCATAGACCTCGGTCTGGATCGCCTCCGCTGCCGAATCCGAGGGCAGCGCGCGCAGGGTGTCGACCAGGTCGCGCAAAGCCACGCGCTCGGCTTCGCTCGCGGTTCGGTAGTCTTTTTCTGGTTTGACGAAGTCGCGGTAATAATTCGCCGCATAGCCGACCAGTTCGTCGAGCATCGGGTTGCTCTCGGGCGTCGCGCGCGGCGCGTAGCGGCTGATAAAGCCCCACAGCACCGCCTTGTCCTGGGTGTTACACACGCTCGCCAGATTGAGCAGAATATTGAAACCGAGCGGCACGTCGGCGGCCGGCGGCGCGCCGTCGTGGATATGCCACACCGGGTTCATCAACTGCTTGTCGGAGTCCTGATCAGCGTACTTGGATAGATGGCTAAGATAATCGTCAACCTGGCGCGGGATGACGTCGAAATAGAGCCGCTTCGCCTTGCGCGGGCTTTGGAACATGTAGAGCCCCAGGCTTTCGCGCGAGCCATAGGTCAGCCATTCCTCGATGGTCAGCCCGTTGCCCTTCGACTTAGAAATCTTTTGGCCCTGTTCGTCGAGGAACAGCTCGTAGGTGAGGTTCTCCGGCGGGATGCCGCCGAGAATACGGCAAATCCGGCTCGACAGCTGCACCGACGGGATCAGATCCTTGCCCGACATTTCATAGTCGACGTCGAGCGCCACCCAGCGCATCGCCCAATCCGCCTTCCACTGCAGCTTGCACGCGCCGCCGGTGATCGGCGTTTCCACGGTCTTGCCATCCTCGCCTCTATACCTAATCGTGCCGGCGTCCCGGTCGCGGGCGATCACGGGCACCTGCAAGACTCGGCCGGTGGTCGGACAGATCGGCAGGAACGGGCTGTAGGTGGCGCGGCGCTCGGGCCCCAGCGTCGGCAGAATCACGTCCATCACCGCGTCGTAATGCGCCAGTACCAGGCGCAGGGTGGCGTCGAATTCGCCGGCGCGATAGCACTCTGTCGAGCTCTTGAACTCGTATTCGAACCCAAAGTCGTCGAGAAACGCCCGCAGCCGCGCATTATTGTGATGGGCAAAGCTCTCGTGGGTGCCGAACGGGTCGGGGATGGCGGTGAGCGGCTTGTCGAGATGCCGCGCCAGCATGTCCTGGTTGGGCAGATTGTCGGGTACCTTGCGCAAGCCGTCCATGTCATCGGAGAACGCGAACAAGCGGGTCGGCAGGTCGGAGATCTGGGCGAAGGCGCGGCGCACCATGGTGGTCCGCGCGACCTCGCCGAAGGTGCCGATATGCGGCAACCCCGACGGCCCATAGCCGGTCTCGAACAACACATACCCCTTGTCCGGGGTGGTGCCGCCCACGCGGTCGATTAAGCGCCGTGCCTCAACCAAGGGCCAAGCTTTGCTGTGTAGCGCGTCCTCACGCATATCCGTCATTATTCTTTCTCCCGAATGGGCGGTTTTAGGGTGGTGCGCTACTCTCGTCAATCGCCCCGCTCGCGGCCTATACTCAGCCCCATGCCGGACCCTCGTTCTCTGCTGCCGCATGTGCCCCTCCTCGTCGCCGGTGCCGGCACCGCACTGTGGCTCGACGCTGACGGCACGGTGGAAACGCTGTCCCCGAAGGATGCCTTGGGCCGCGCCCGCCAGGGTCCGCCGATGGTCTGTCATACGCCGGCGCTGGCGCGGCGCCTCGGCGGCGATCCGTTTCCCGCCTACGATGTGCTCGAGCTGTTCGCCTTTACCCGCCCGGCGCAATGCTGTTTGCCGACGCCGCGCGGGCTTGCCGCCGCCGCCGGGCTCGACGAGCCGATCGCACTCGCAGATCAGGCGATGGCGCTTCGCGAGGCGGCGCTGACCTTGCTCGCCGAGCTCGCCCGCGCCGATTATCCGCGGATTGCCGAAGCCGCCGCGATCGCCCGCCGGATGGCCGATCAGGGCTGGATCTGGGGCGCCGCGGTGGGCCTCGCGCTGGGTGAGGCGCCGCGCGCCTCGCGTTTCGATATCTGGAACCGCCTGCCCGAATGGACCGAGCACGCGCCAGAGCCGCCGCCGGGACATTTCGCGGTCGATCCAGACGAGGCGCGCGCCCGTCTCGCGGCGTTGCTCGGTGCCGGCGCCGAGGCGCGGCCGCAACAGGCCGATTACGCGTCTGGGGTCAGCTTCGCCTTCGCCCCGCGCGATCGCGAGGATTCGCCGCGCCTGGTGCTCGCCGAGGCCGGCACCGGAGTCGGCAAGACGCTGGGCTATATCGCGCCGGCCAGCGTCTGGGTTGACAAGAACGGCGGCGCGGTGTGGCTCTCGACCTACACCAAGAACCTCCAGGCGCAACTCGATCGCGAACTCGACCGGCTCTACCCCGACAAGGACGAAAAAGCGCGCAAGGCGGTGGTCCGCAAGGGCCGCGAGAATTATCTCTGCCTGCTCAATTTCGATGAAGCGGTCGGCCGTCTCGGCGACCGGACCCTGCCCGGTATCGGCGGGCCCGGCGCGGCGCTCGGCCTGCTCGCGCGCTGGATCGGCGCCAGCCGCGACGGCGACATGGTCGGCGGCGACTTTCCCGGCTGGCTCGCCGATCTCACCGGGCCCGCGCGCACCCGCGAGCTCACCGACCGGCGCGGCGAATGCGTCTATTCCGCGTGCCCCCATTGGCGCACCTGTTTTATCGAACGCGCGTCGCGCAAGGCGCGCCAGGCCGAGCTGGTGATCGCCAACCACGCGCTGGTGATGGCACTCGCCGCCGCCGGCGATAACGATCCGCACCTGCCCACCCGCTACGTGTTCGACGAAGGACATCATCTGTTCGATGCCGCCGACGGCGCCTTCGCGGTGCATCTTTCCGGCCTCGAGATGCGCGAGTTGCGGCGCTGGCTGCGTGGCGCCGAGAATACCCGCCGCGGCCGCGCCCGCGGTCTGCGCCGTCGTGCCGGCGATCTCGTCGAGGGCGACGATCGCGCCGCCGAAGCGCTCGACGCGGTGCTCGCCGCCGCCGCCGTTCTGCCCAAGGACGGCTGGCCGCGCCGCGTTGCCGATCGCCACCCCGACGGCGCCGCCGAGCATTTTCTCTCGTTCGTTCATCAGCAGGTCGTGGCGCGCACCCGCGGCGATAGCGGCGGCTATAGCTCGGAGACCGATACCCATCCGCTGGTCGACGGCCTGCTCGATGCCGCCACCCGCTTCGACGTCGCGCTCGGCGATTTGGCGAAGCCGCTGGAACAGCTCGAACAGGCGTTGGTGCGGTATTTGGACGAGGAGTCGGACACCCTCGATACTTCCACCCGGGTGCGGCTCGATGCCACCGCCCGTTCGCTCCGTCGCCGCCGGCTCGATCTGGTGGCACCGTGGCGCGCCATGCTCAAGTCGCTCGGCGGCGAACGTCCCGAGGCATTCGTCGATTGGTTCGCGATCGAACGCAGCGACGGTCATGAGCGCGATGTCGGCATGTATCGCCACTGGACCGACCCGACCGAGCCCTTCGCCGCCGCGGTCCTCGGCCCGGCCCAGGGCGCGCTGATCACCTCGGCCACCTTGCGCGATGGTACCGGCGACGCGGATGCCGATTGGCGCGCCGCCGAGACGCGCACCGGGGCGGCGCATCTGACGGTGCCGGCGCTGCGCGTCGATGCGTCCTCCCCCTTCGACTACGGCGCCCAAACCAAGGTGTTCGTGGTGACCGACGTCAATCGCGACGATCCGGTGCAAGTCGCCGCCGCCTATCGCGCGCTGTTCACCGCCAGCCGGGGCGGTGCGCTCGGCCTGTTTACCGCGATCTGGCGGCTGAGACGCATTCATCAGCGGATCGCCAAACCGCTCGACGACGCCGGCCTGATTCTGCTCGCCCAGCATGTCGATGGGTTGGATACCGCGACCCTGGTCGAGATTTTCCGCGCCGAACGCGATGCCTGCCTGCTCGGCACCGACGCGTTGCGCGATGGTGTCGATGTGCCCGGCGATGCGTTGCGCCTGATCGTCTTCGACCGGGTGCCGTGGCCGCGCCCGGATATCCTCCATCGCGCCCGGCGCGCCCGATTCGGCGGTCGCGCCTATGACGACATGATGGTTCGCCTGCGTCTCCGCCAGGCGTTCGGCCGGCTGATCCGACGCGCCGACGATCACGGCGTATTCGTACTCCTCGATTCGGCCACCCCGTCGCGTCTGTTGGGCGCTTTTCCGGGCGGCGTCGAGGTCGCGCGGGTCGGTCTCGCCGACGCGGTGGCGCAAACTTCCGCCTTTCTCGCGCCTGCCGCGAGAACCGACCCGCATATCACGAGTTGACGGCGCGGGCATGTTGCCGATAAATGCGACCTCCAAACAAAAAATTGCGAGAGGGCGATGCTCGAACCCGAATCCGCGTTGATTTACACCATGGTGTTGGTGTCCGCCGCCGACGGCAATATGAGTGACAGCGAACTCGCCGAGATCGGCGAGATTGTCCACTCGCTGCCGGCGTTCAGAGAATATGACCTCTCGCGACTGCCCGGCGAGGCGGAGGAATGCGCCAACGGGCTGTCCGCCGAGGATGGTCTCGAGCGCGTGCTCGATCAAATCGTCAGCGGCCTGCCCGGCCATCTGGGGGAGACCGCTTATGTCGTTGCCTGCGATGTCGCGGCCGCCGATGGTTCGGTCAAGCAGGAGGAGGCTCGCCTTCTCGAAATGCTCCGTCACCGGCTCGACGTCGATCGGTTATCGGCGGCGGCGATCGAACGAGCCGCCAAAGCGCGTCACCGCTCGATCTAAAACCACCCTCGGTAGCGCGGGAACGCCCATTAATACAACCGGCCTGCGCGGCTCGCGCAGGCCGGCAAGCGCGACCGCGCGCCCGAGC
>JAKZSU010000002.1:0-21640 GCA_047517485.1 Alphaproteobacteria bacterium | reverse complement strand
GCCAGCGTCCGAGGTGATCTTGCTGCCGGGGAATTCCAGCTTCACGCGACAGTCGAAATCGACCCGAAGAGGCTCCGGTTTCGCTTCACCCATCGGGTACGCCATTACCGAGCCCCCTGTATCGCCTCAATGTATTGATTTTATATCAGAATCGGCGTCCAAAGTATGTGAAATTGTTATCTATCTGGGAAATCCGGGTTTAAAGCTTTGTTAACGCCTTACGCGAAATTGCCCGCCGGTCAATCAACTCATATTTCGACTTGATGGTCATGAGCGAAATCGAGCAGACGCTGTTTCAAATCAGATTCTGACGAGCGACACAAGGCTTCCAGATATTCACCCAGCGACGCCTGCGTCAGACTCCGGCACATCACCTTTATAGCCCCCAATCGGTGTTGCGACATTGACAGCCGTCGCACGCCGACACCGATCATCGCCATTGCCTCGATAGTGTTCCCGGCGGCCTCGCCGCAAACCGTCATCGGCACATCGCTGTCATCACATGCCTCGACAAGCTCGCGCAGCAGGGTCAGTGCCGCCGGGCTGAGAACGCCATAGCGCTGCGATAGGGCGGTGTTTCCGCGATCGCTGGCAAACAGAAATTGAATCAAATCGTTGGTTCCGACCGATACAAAATCGACCGCCTCGAGCAAGGCCGGCAGTTGCCACATCAACGCCGGCACTTCGAGCATCACACCGACCTTGATATCGTCGGGCAGCACCTCGCCCAGCTTGGTACTCCGCTCCATCTCGCGCCTCAGCAGCGCCTTGGCGCCGTGGAACTCCGCCACCGTGGCGACCATCGGAAACATTACACTCAGCGATCGCCCCGACGCCGCGCGCAGCATGCCGCGCAATTGGTGACGCAGAATGGCCGGCCGATCGAGACCAATACGAATCGCGCGCCACCCCATCGCCGGGTTTTCCTCGTCCGTCGCCGGAAGATACGGCAACCGCTTGTCGCCGCCGATATCGAGGGTGCGAAAGATCACCGGGCGGTCGCCGGCCGCGGCGAGGATGCCGCTGTACAGTTCCGCCTGGGCGTTGATGTCGGGGTATCGCGGCGACATCATGAACGGGATCTCGGTGCGGCAAAGACCGACACCGTCGGCGCCCACGTCGTCGATATTGGCGGCGTCGGACAACACGCCGACGTTTATGTTGAGCGAAATTTCGACGCCGTCGCGAGTCCGCGCCGGCTCGTCGCGCAGCTGGCGGTAGCGCTTGAGCTGCTGCGACCGCTCCGCGACCTGTTCGTTGAGAAGTTGGATTTCGGCGTCGTCGGGGCGCGCCGTCACCCGCCCCTCGCCGCCATCGACGATCACCGTCTCGCCGGGACTGAACCGGCTCATCGCGTCTTGGACGCGGCCGACCACCGGCACCTCGAGGGCGCGCGCGACGATGACCAGATGCATCGTCGGCGAGCCCCCCTCGAGCACCACCGCGCGCAAATTCTCGCGATTGATTTCGAGCAGTTCCGCCGGCCCCAGAGTGCGCGCGACCAGCACCACATCGTCCGGCAGGTCGGGCTCCGCGGACGGCGACGTATCACCGGTCAAATGGCGCAGCAGGCGGTTTCCGAGTTCTTGCAAATCGGCCAACCGCTCGCGCAAATACGGGGTCGCGGTTTGCGGCATCCGCGCCCGCGTGTCTTCCTGCACCCGCACCACGGCGGCCTCGGCGGTCAAGCCGGAGGCGATGGCGTCCTCCATCCGCCCCTGCCAACCGCGATCACTGGCGAACATGCGAAAGCTCTCCAGCACGTCGCGCGGTTCCCCGGCTGGCCCATCGAGCGACTTGAGCATTTCGTCGAGACCCTCTTGCAGCGCCCCCATAGCTTCGGTCAAACGCGCTTGCTCGCGCACCGGGTCGTCGGCCACAAGCTGCGTTACCAGCGCCTGCGGGCGTCTGATCACCACGTTGCCGAGCGCGATGCCGGGCACCAAGGGTTGCCCCTCGATGACACTGGGACCGGTAAACCGTCCTTCCGGCGCGTACAGTTCCGCCGGATCGACCAGCTCACCGCCGGCGACCAGTTCGGCGAGCACCATCGCCACCACTTGCAGCGCCTCGAGTTCCTCGTCGTCGTAATGCCGCCGCGTCCGGTTCTGTACGACGACCACGCCGACCACCCGCCCATCCCGCATCACCGGCACGCCCATCAGCGACTTATAAACCTCCTCGCCGGTTTCCGGGCGATAGGCGAACAAAGGATGCGATTGGGCATCGGCGAGATTGAGCGGGCGGGCGGTCGCGGCGATATGACCGACCAACCCCTCACCGACGCCGAGGCGAGTTTGGTGCACCGCATCGGGATTAAGTCCTTCGCTGGCGAACAATTCGATCACGTCGCCGGCGCGCATCAGATAGCACGAGCAGACCTCGGCCACCATATCCGCAGCAATAATTCGTACGACTTGGTTGAGTCTCTCCTGCGCGCTGCCGTGGCCGGCCATAACGTCACGCAACCGGCGCAGCAACCGGCGTGGCGCGCTGACGTTAGAGCCTTTCATGTCTTAACGGAACCGGTTTGACCGCGTTCCCGTGCGCCGTGGCTAGGAGCGCGGCGCGGCGCGATGTGCGGGCATCGGGCAAGCCGCGCGACAACGCCACGGCGCGCGGGAGCGCGGCCTTCGGTGGGCCAAATTGGCCTTTCGCGCAGCTGGCGACGCTCGGACGATGCTCTCACATCGCCCGTCGCGCCGCGCCTTCTCGAAAAGCCAATTTGGCCCATCAAACCGCTTCCGTTAAGACATGAAAGGCTCTTGGCCCTGGGCTCATCCGTCGCCGGCCTCCGACCGGGACCCGTTCACCATTGGCCCGGACCGCCCGCGTTTCGCCAACGCCGCCGTGGCTTGCGCGACGATCTCGTCGATGATCTCGACCGTCGATTGCTCGCTTTTCACCATGCCGACACTTTGCCCCGCCATCACCGAGCCGCCTTGGACATCGCCGTCGATCACCGCGCGGCGCAACGCGCCAACCCAGAACCGCTCGATCTCGAGCTGCGCCGCCTTGAGATCGAGCTCGCCGCCGCGATGCCGGTCGATGGTCTGGCGCTGGAAGTCGGCGAACGCGCGGCTCGCCTCGTTGGCCAGCGCACGCACCGGAATCACCGGAAACTTCGGGTCGAGCTGGACCGAGGTCTGGGCATCGCGCGCATTGGCCCGGATGAACGCCTTCTTGAACGCCGGATGAGCGATCGATTCGGTGGCACAAACAAACCGGGTGCCGAGCTGACAGCCCGACGCGCCGAGCTCGAGATAGGCCGCCACCGCTTCGCCGCGGCCGATCCCGCCGGCGACGAAAACCGGGATATCGTCGATGATCGGCAAGATCTCCTGCGCCAGGACACTGGTCGAAACCGGGCCGATATGGCCGCCCGCCTCCATGCCCTCGATGATCAAGCCATCGACCCCCATGCGCACCAGCTTGCGCGCCAAGGCGGGCGCCGGCGAAAAGCACATCAGCCGAATGCCCGCGTCCTTGATGCGCGCGATCATCGGCCCGCGCGGCAGGCCACCGGCGAGCACGATGTGACTGACCTTCTCGTCGATGCAAACATCGATCAGGTCGTCGAGCTCGGGATGCAGGGTAATCAGATTAACCCCGAACGGATGCACGGTCAGCGCGCGGGTCGCGACGATCTCGGTGCGCAACAAAGCGGGATCCATCGAGCCGCAGGCAACAACCCCGAAGCCGCCGGCGTTCGAGATCGCCGCGACCAGATGGCGCTCGGACACCCACGACATCGCGCCGCCAAGGATAGCATGACGGCAGCCGAGCAGGTCGCAGCCCCGGCGCCACAGCTCGGCCAGCCGATCGGCCCCTTTGGCTCGGCCCTGCGGCGTCACCGCGCCTCGCTCCCCCTCAGTCGCCCCCCGTCATTCACCATCGAGACCGTACGCGGTATGCAGCGAGCGTAGCGCGAGTTCGGTGTATTCCTCTGCGATCAACACGCTGACCTTGATCTCGGAGGTCGAGATCACCTGAATATTGATGCCCTTTTCGTGCAGCGTTTCGAACATTTTCTGCGCAACACCGGCATGAGTCCGCATGCCGACCCCGATGACCGATACCTTCACCACGTCGGAATCCGACAAGAGCTCGGTGTAGCCGAGCGCGTCGCGATCGCGCTGCAGGGTCTCCAGTGCCCGCTCCATGTCGGCCTTGCCGATGGTAAAGGTGATGTCCGCCGATCGTCCGTCCTGCGACGAGCTTTGAACGATCATGTCGACATTGACCCCGGCACCGGCCAAGGGGCCGAAAACGCTCGCCGCAACACCGGGTTTGTCAGGAATCTCGGTTAGCGTAATTTTCGCCTCGTCGCGGCTGTACGCGATCCCACTGACGATGTCTTTTTCCACGATTTCATCCTCATCGACCAGATAGGTGCCGGGCGTATCCTCGAAGCTCGACAAGACCTGAAGCGTAACACGATGCCGCATCGCCAATTCGACGGCGCGGGTCTGCAACACCTTGGCGCCGAGCGAGGCCATCTCGAGCATTTCCTCGTAGGCGATTCTATCAAGCTTGCACGCCTTCGCAACGATCCGCGGATCGCTGGTGTAAACCCCGTCGACATCGGTGAAGATATCGCAGCGTTCGGCGCCGAGCGCGGCCGCGAGCGCCACCGCCGATGCGTCCGAGCCGCCGCGGCCCAAAGTGGTGATGCGATTGTCCGGACCGAGCCCCTGAAATCCCGCGACCACCGCGACCTCGCCCGAATCGATCCGCCGACCGATCTCTTCGGTGCCGATTCGCTCGATCCTTGCCTTGCCGTGCATCGCGTCGGTGGTGATCGGCAGCTGCCAGGACAGCCACGAGCGCGCCGGAACGCCCTGATCCTGCAGCGCCAGCGCAAACAAGCCGCTGGTCACCTGCTCGCCGGCGGAGACCACCACGTCGTATTCGCGGGCATCGTGCAGCATCGCGATCTCACGCGTATAGCCGTCGAGCCGATTGGTCTCCCCGGCCATCGCCGAGACCACCACCGCGACCCCCTCGCCGCGCTCGACCGCTTGGCGGACCCGCGTCGCCGCGTTGCCGATTCGCTCGACGTCGGCGACCGAGGTGCCGCCAAATTTTTGCACGATGCGCACCATTCGGGTGGCCCTTAACGCTTGATCACACAACAAAACATCCCCACGGTTGTCCGTGGGGCGCGCTATTCATACTTTTCCGGCACTCGCCCCGCAACCGGGATGGCACAATGACCAAGATAGACGCGACCGCCGATGCCGACGAGATCGCCCGCTTTTCGGCGTTGGCGGACACCTGGTGGGACGAGCGGGGTCCGTTCGCGCCGCTGCACAAGATGACCCCGGCACGCCTGCAAATCCTTCGCGATCGCATTTCCGCGCGCTTCGACCGCGATGTGACGCAAGTGCGGCCGCTGGCCGGCTTGCGTGTGCTCGATGTCGGCTGCGGCGGCGGACTGTTGTGCGAACCGATGACTCGTCTCGGCGCGGCGGTCACCGGAATCGACGCCGCGGAAAAGAATATCGCCGCCGCGCGCGATCACGCCGAACGCACCGGGTTGACGATCGACTATCGCCATATTTCGGTGGAAGAGCTTGCCGCCGGAGAAGACCGCTTTGACGTGGTGCTCAACATGGAGGTGGTCGAACATGTCGCCGATGTCGCCGCGTTTCTCGCCGCGACCACCGCCTGCCTCGCGCCCGGCGGGCTGATGTTTACCGCGACGCTCAACCGGACCGCCAAATCCTTCGCGCTGGCGATCGTCGGCGCCGAGTATATTCTGCGCTGGCTGCCACGCGGCACCCATCAGTGGCGCAAGTTCCTGCGACCCGCCGAACTCATCGACCATCTCGCGCGCGGCGACCTCATCGTCGACGAGGCGCTCGGATTCAGCTTCAATCCGCTCACCGACACCTGGTCGGAAAGCCGCGATCTCGGCGTCAATTATATCGTGGTGGCGCGCCAGCTCGACTAGAACCGCTCAGCTGTCGGTGCGCGGTACCCAGGGGATGACGCCGAATTCGACGCCCTCGTCGTTCAGTTCGCGGGCTTCCTCGGCCGTCGCGTCGCCGTGGATATTGCGCCATTCGGTTTCGCCGTAATGAATTTTGCGGGCTTCCTCGGGAAACGCATCGCCGACATGGTCGCTGTTCTTCTCGACCTCGGAGCGCAATTCGCGCAATTTCAACATCATCTCCGCCGGCAGCATGGCCGCCTTGGTCGCCACCGACTCGCGGCTGGTGGCGATATTGGGCGCCATCGGCGCCTTGACGATTTTTATCGAGCCGCACGCCGGACACGCGACTTTACGCGCCGCGACTTGGTCGTCGTAGGTAGCGCTATCGCGAAACCACGCCTCGAATACATGGTCCTTGGCGCAACGGAGGTTGAAGACGATCATCGCCCGTAAAACCCTTGAATAACCCGTAATAACCGCCCATTAGATGGCACGGTTTGGCTTTGGGGACAAGATATCGCCATGAAAACCGCCGCGCCCTCGGCCTGGGTCGAGCGCTTCGCACCGCTGATCGCGCCCGCCGGCGCGGTGCTCGATCTCGCCTGCGGTCGCGGCCGGCACACCCGATTGTTGCTCGCAAGTGGGCATAAAGTGACCGCTGTCGATCGTGACCTTTCCGCCATCGCGGATCTGGTCTCGACCGACCTCGAACGCCTCGAGGCCGACCTCGAAGGCGGCGCGCGGTGGCCGTTCGAAGGCCGGCGGTTCGCCGCCGTGGTGGTCACCAACTACCTTCATCGTCCGCTGTTTCCGCACCTGCGCGCATCGCTCGCGCCGGGCGGCGTGCTGATCTACGAGACCTTCGCCCACGGTAACGAGCGCTTCGGCCATCCGCGCAACCCGGACTTTTTGCTCAAGCCAGGCGAACTTCTGGACGTCGCCCGCGACGGCGCCCTCCGCGTCCTCGCTTATGAAGATCTGGAGATATCCAAGCCCCGCCAGGCCTGCGTGCAACGCATCGCGGCGCGGCTTTAGAACCCTATTCGGCAGCGTCCCTCGCGGCCAATTCATCCGGGCCGGCGTATCGCCGGTCGTGATCGAGGCTCGGGACTTTTGCGCGGGCGCGCGCCACCGCCGTCAGGTCGAGATCGGCGGCGATCACGCAGGGCTCCTCGCCCGCTTCCGCCAGCACCTCGCCCCACGGATCGATAATCAGCGAATGCCCATAGGTGCGGCGCTTGCCGTAATGGGTGCCGCATTGCGCCGGTGCGATCACGAAGCAGCCGGTCTCGATCGCCCGGGCGCGCAACAAAACATGCCAATGCGCTTGGCCGGTGGGCACGGTGAAGGCCGACGGCACGGCAAGCATCGCCGCCCCCGCCTGGGCGAGCCCGCGATAAAGCGCGGGGCACCGCAAGTCATAGCAAATCGTCATTCCCAAGCCGCCCCACGGGGTCGACGCCAGCCGCGCGGTATCGCCGGGCCGGTAGGACTCGGACTCACGGTAGATTTCGCCGCCGTCGAGGGTGACGTCGAACATGTGGATCTTGTCGTATTCGGCGACCATGCGACCGCGATCGTCGAACAGCAACGAGCGATTGGCGAGCCGCGGCCCCTGGGTTTTCTCGGCAATGCTACCGCCGAGCAGCCAAACGCCGCAGGCGCGCGCCACGTCGGCGAAAGCGCGGCGCGCCGCATGCGGACCCGGGTCCAACGCCGCCTCGCGCATCGCGCCGCCGGGGCCGAGCAAGGCAGCATTTTCGGGTAGGGTGACGAGAAGCGCGCCGTCCGCCGCCGCCGCGCGCACACCGCTTACCGCGGCCTCGATATTCGCCGCCATATCGGGCGTGCTGGTCACCTGCACGCACGCGACACGGACGCTGTCGGTCATTTTTCCGCCGCGAGCAACGGGTCGAGTTCGCCCGCGGACTCGAGCGCCATCAACTCGTCCGAGCCGCCGATGTGCCGGCCATCGATAAAGATCTGCGGCACCGACGCGCCGCCGCCGGCGCGCGCGATCATTTCCGGCCGCCGGCCCGGATTGGCCATCACATCGATTTCGTCATAGGCGACGCCCTTCGAGTCGAGCAGCCGCTTGGCGCGAAAACAGTAGCCGCAAAACGGGCTCGAATAAATTTCCACGTCGGCCATAAATTCCTCGTATCGCGCCTGGGGCGCGCCTTATTCCGTGAAGCTAATCGGTCAGCACGACGCGGGCAAGGGTCAGCACGTCAACGTGAACCGCGCCGGCGCGCCGCAGCGCTTTCGCGCACGCTTCGGCGGTGGCGCCGGTGGTCAGCACATCGTCGACCAACAGCACCCGCTTACCCGCGACCAAATGCCGCCGCTTGTCGGCGACCGCGAACGCGTCGCCGACATTGCGCTGCCTCTGGTCGCGGCTCAATCCGGCCTGACTCGGGGTTGCGCGACGGCGCCGCAGCGCGTCGGCCGCAAGCGGCAGTTCGGCGCCGGCGGCGAGCACGGCCGCGAACATCATCGATTGGTTGAAGCGGCGCGCGATCAGGCGGCGGCGATGCAACGGGACCGGCAAGACCACATCGGCATCGCCCAGCAACGCGGTGCCGGCACGCGCCATCCACGGCCCGAGCGCCGGCGCCAGATGCGTCCGGTCGCTATGTTTCAGGCCAATCACCAGGCGTGCCGCGACCGGGCCGCAGCGCATCGCCGCGCGCGCCCGATCGAACGCCGGGGGTGACGCGGCGCAGCCGGGGCACAAGGCCCCTTCGCCGAGATCGAAGTCGAACGGCACGCCGCATCCGGCACAATACGGCGGCGCGATGAAATCGACTTCGCTCCAACACGCACCGCACAACCGCCCGGTCTGTTCCGCCGGCGCGCGACAGGCGATACAATGCGGCGGCAGCAGCAAATCGATTGCGCCGCGCGCCCAACCGGCGGCGACCGCGGCGACCGCGGCGATATGGCGATCCTTTGTCATCGGCGTTAGCCTACTGGCATGACCGACCCGACGACAATCTTCGATCGCGCACTGGTCCGCCGCCGGCGCGATCGCGCGGCGGCGACGCTCGCCGGCCACGACTATCTCCACCGCGAGATCGCCGAGCGGCTCGGCGACCGCCTGGGCGACATCGATCGCCGATTCGCGCGCGCCCTCGATCTTGGGTGTCATGGTGGCCAGATTGGCCGCCTCGCCGCTCTCGACGGACAAATCGACTGGCTGGCGCAATGCGACCTTGCGCCGGCGATGGCGGCGATGGCGCCGCGCGGCGACGCCCGGGTTCGCCTTGCGGGCGATGAAGAGGCGCTCCCCTTTGCCGCCGCCGTCTTCGATCTGGTGCTCAGCGCCACCGGCTTGCAGTGGGTGAACGACTTGCCCGGAACCTTGATCCAGCTCCGCCGCGCCCTCGCCCCAGATGGCGTGTTGCTGGCGTGTTTGCCGGGTGGCGCGACGCTAAGCGAATTGCGCGCCGTGCTCACCGAAGCCGAGCTCGCCGAGGACGGCGGCGCCAGCCCGCGCATCTCGCCCTTTGTCGATATCCGCGACGCCGCCGCGCTGCTACAACGCGCCGGCTTCGCCATGCCGGTGGTCGACAGCGATCAGATCACCGTCACCTATGCCGATCCCCGCGAGCTGCTGCGCGACTTGCGGCGAAGCGGCGAGGCCAACGCCTTGGTCGAGCGCCGTCGCGCGCCGTTGCGCCGCGGCACCTTGGCCCGCGCAATGGCGCTTTATCGCGACCGCTATCCCGCCCCCGGCGGCCGGATCAGCGCGACCTTCGAGATCCTGACTCTCACCGGCTGGGCGCCGCACGCCGATCAGCCCAAGCCCTTGCGCCCAGGCAGCGCGACCCAGCGGCTCGCCGCGGCACTGGGCGCCGAGGAGCAGCCCGCCGGCGAAGCCGCGCCGCGCCGATCAGGCCGAAAGTAAAGCGGCGAGTTCGGCAACCAGCGGAATATCCGCCGGTGGCATCGCATACGCCGCCAGCGTCGCCGCCGTGGCCCATTCCAGCCGTTGGCCCTCGCGACCGAGCGGCTCGCCGCCCCAGCGCCGGCACATCAGCAACGGCATCAACAAATGAAAATCGTCGTAGTGGTGCGAGGCGATCGACAGCGGCTCGAAATCGGCCAAGGCGACGTGGAGCGATATCTCCTCCGCCAGTTCGCGGGCCAGGGCGCCGTCGGGGCGCTCGCCGGGTTCGACCTTGCCGCCGGGAAATTCCCAGAGACCGGCCATTGCCTTGCCGGGCGGACGTTGCGCGAGCAGAACCCGCCCGTCATCGTCGATCAGTGCCGCCGCCGCGACATAGAGCACCGGAAAATCCGCGGCGGCGACAAAATCGGCGCGTTCGATCTTGAGCACCTGGGCGGCGCGGCCGTCGATCATGGTTTCGCCATAGACCCGCAATCCAGACTTTTCCAACACCCGCCGGCTCGCCGAGTTGGCGTCGAGCACCGCGCCCCAAATCCGGTCAAGCCCAAGAGTGTCAAAGCCGAGCGCGACCATCCGCACGGCCGCCTCGCTGGCATAGCCTTCGCCCCAGCAAGACCGCTTAATCCAATAGGCGACCTCCGCCGACGGACCGGCCGGCTCGAGCGCGAGCTTGGCAATCCCCACCAACTGGCCGTCGCTCGCGGTACGACAGCCGAGGACGAATTCGCGCCCGTCGAGCATTCGGCGATCGGCATCGCCGATCCAGGCGCGCGCCATTGCCGGCGAATAGGGATGCGTCAGGCCGGGGCTGTGACGCGCGACCGCGGAATCCCCCAGTATCGCCACCACCTCTTCGACATCGCTCGACCGCAGTGGCGCCAATTTCAGGCGCTCGGTCAGAACCGGTGCGAATGGCCGGTCATTCACGACCGATAGTCGGCGTTGATTTCGATGTATCCGTGGGTCAGATCGCAGGTCCACACCGTCGCGCGCCCGCGCCCCACCCCGACATCGACGGCGAGCGAGATCTCCGATCGCTGCATATACGCCGCGACCGGGGCCTCGTCATAGTCGGAGCACACCATGCCGCCTTCGGTGATCAAGGTGTCGCCGATCCATATTTTCAGCGCGTCGCGATCGGCTTTTTCGCCCGCCTTGCCGACCGCCATCACGATCCGCCCCCAATTGGGATCGCCACCGGCAATCGCGGTTTTGACCAGCGGAGAATTGGCGATCGCCAAGCCGATGCGCCGGGCCGCCCGACGGCTCGCGGCGCCACGCACCTCGATGGCGACGAACTTGCTGGCGCCTTCGCCGTCGCGCACGATCTGATGTGCCAGATCACGGCAGAGATCGTCGAGCGCACCGCGAAACGCGCGCAGCCGGCGATCGCCGATCGCCGTCGGCGGGTTTGATACGGCGACCTTGCCGGTGGCGAACAGCAGCACCGTGTCGCTGGTCGAGGTGTCGCTATCGACGGTGATCGCGTTGAAGGATTTTTCGACGCTCGGTTTCAACAGCGCCTGCAACAACGACGCGGGAAGCTGCGCGTCGGTCACCACGTAGGCCAGCATCGTCGCCATGTCGGGCGCGATCATGCCGGACCCCTTGGCGATCCCGTTGAGGGTCACGGATTGGTCGTCGATGGTCGCGGTCCGGGTCGCCAGCTTGGCGAAGGTATCGGTGGTCATGATCGCGTTGGCCGCCGCGTCCCACGCGTCATGCCCGTCGGCGACGGTGTCGTTCAGCCCGGGCAGCGCGTCGACGATCTTCTCGATGGTCAGGGGCTCGCCGATCACGCCGGTCGAGGACACGAAGATTTCGCGACGCTCGCAGCCCAAAAGAGCCGCCGCGGTATCGACGGTATCCGCCACCGCGTCGACCCCGGCCTTGCCGGTAAACGCGTTGGCATTGCCCGAATTGACCACCAACCCGCGCGCCGTGCCGCCGGCCAGGGCATGGCGGCACCAGTCGACCGGCGCCGAGGCGGTGAGCGAACGGGTCAGCACCCCGGCCACGGTGGTTCCGGGATCGAACGCCGCCAGCATCAGATCGGCGCGGCCGGAATAGCGCGCCCCCGACGCCCAGGCGCCGAGCCGCGCGCCGGCGATCGCCGGCATCCGCGGCGGCGTTGTCGGGGCGAGCGGCGAGATTTTGGGCACGCGCGCCGTCGCTCTCTTATTCGTTGGCTGGTTCGGCGGAAGACTCGGGCTCGTCCTCGACCGGCGTGCCGTCGCGATTGAAACGCTCGATCGGGAAGTTCGCGCGCAGGTCGGTGACCAAATTCTCGACCACCTCCTTCGACGCTTCCTCGATCAACTGATCGCGCACTTCGTCGAACTCGCGAACCCGAACCGCGCGTCTGTCCTCAAGCTTGATCAGATGCCAGCCGAATTGACTTTGGAACGGTTGGGAAATCCCCCCTATCTCGAGGCTTTTTGCGGCGGCAACAACCTCTGGCACCATGGTTTGCTCGTTGAAATAGCCGAGGTCACCGCCGCGCGACGCCGCCGGATAGTCGAGACTGCGGGCGACGTCCTCGAAGTCCTCGCCGGCATCGAGGCGGGCCTTGAGCTCGATCGCATGCGCTTCGTCCTTGGCGAGAATATACCGCGCGCGCATTTCCCGACGCTTCGACTCGGCCTCGACGAACGCGTCGTAGCGCGCCTTCATATCGGACGATCTGACCTGGCCGCGAATGACATTCTGGACGAACTGATCGGAAAGCACCCGGCGTTCGATCTGTACCATGCGCTTGGCATGTTGCGGATCGTCGCGCAGGCCGGCGGCGACCGCGGCCTGGAAAATCATCGCCCGATCGATCCGGCGTTGCAGATAGTCGTCGTACATTTCGTCGAACGGCTGCTTGTTGCGCTCCTCCTCGGAAAGGCTGTAGATCTCGCCAATGACCTCGGTCAGCAGAATTTCGATTTGCCCGACCCGGGCAACCACGACATCGCCTTCGGCGACGGTGTCGATGGTTTCCGCGGCAGGCGCCTCGGTGTCCTGGGCCGAAGCGGTCGCCGCGATGAGCAGCGTGCCAGCCACCAGCGCGGCGCGCCCGATTACACAAATCATATCCGAGGTCCTTTCAAGTTCAGCGAGCGCATCATGCATATTGGCGTTCGCCGTACAAGCGGTCGCCCAGAACGACCATGCTACGCGTTGACAGGCAACCGACGCGCGCTTATGTGAAGCACATCAGTCCGGGGCGCTGAGCGCTCTATTTTCGGCCGCAGAGGTTCGTCATGTTTACCGCTCTAGCCCGGCGCGTTCTGGGTACTCCCAACGATCGTGTCGTCAAGGCGTACAGCGCCGTCGCGGAACAGATCAATGCGCTCGAACCCGAAATCGAGGCGCTATCCGACGACGCGCTGAAAGCCCGAACGGATACCTTCCGGCAACGCATCGCCGACGGCGAAACCCTCGACGATTTGCTCGTCGAAGCGTTCGCGACGGTGCGCGAGGCGGCGAAACGCACCCTCGGACAGCGGCACTACGACGTCCAGCTGGTCGGCGGCATGGTGCTGCACGACGGCAAGATCGCCGAAATGAAGACCGGCGAAGGCAAAACCCTGGTCGCCACGCTCGCCGTCTACCTCAATGCCCTGTCCGGCGACGGGGTTCACTTGGTGACCGTCAACGAGTATCTCGCCCAGCGCGACGCCGAATGGATGGGGCGGATCTATGGGTTTCTCGGGCTCAAAGTGGGGTGCATCGTCGCCGGACTGTCGACCGATGACCGGCGGATCGCCTACGCCGCCGACGTCACCTATGGCACCAACAACGAATTCGGCTTCGACTATCTCCGCGACAACATGAAATTCACCCTCGAGGAAATGGTCCAGCGAACGCCGAACTTCGCCATCGTCGATGAGGTCGACTCGATCCTGATCGACGAGGCGAGAACGCCGCTAATCATTTCCGGCCCCACCGAGGACAATTCCGAGCTCTACGTCCAAGTCGACATATTGATCCCGAAACTCAGCGAAGACGATTACGAAATCGACGAAAAAGCCAAACGGTCGACGCTCTCGGAAGCCGGTGCCGAGACCATGGAAGGCCTGCTCGCCGATGCTGGACTGCTGCAAAGCCCCGGGCTCTACGATTACCAAAACATCACCGTCGTTCATCACGTCAACCAGGCGCTGAACGCCCACACCCTTTTCAAGGTCGACACCGATTACATCGTTAAGGACGGCAAGGTCGTGATCATCGACGAGTTCACCGGGCGGATGATGGAGGGTCGGCGTTATTCGAACGGCCAGCATCAGGCGCTTGAGGCCAAGGAAGGGGTGAAGATCGAGAACGAGAACCAGACCCTCGCCTCGATCACCTTTCAGAATTATTTCCGGCTTTATCCCACGCTATCCGGGATGACCGGCACGGCGGCGACCGAAGCAGCCGAATTCGGCGATATCTATGGCCTGTCGGTGGTCGAAATCCCCACCCACGTGACGATGATCCGCGACGATACCGACGACGAAATTTACCGCACCTCGGCGGAAAAAATTAACGCGATCGTCGCCCAGATCGAGGAATGCCGCGAGCGCGATCAGCCGATCCTGGTCGGCACCACGTCGATCGCCAAGTCGGAAGAACTCGCCGCCCACCTCAAGAAAAAGAAGATTCCGCACAATGTCCTGAACGCGCGCTATCACGAACAGGAAGCGCATATTATCGCCCAGGCCGGGCGACCCGGCGGGGTGACCATCGCCACCAACATGGCCGGACGCGGCACCGACATTCAGCTCGGCGGCAATCTCGACATGCGCCTCGAGGACGAGTTGAGCGATATCGAGGACGAGTCCAAGCAGGCCAAGATCACCGACACAGTGACCGCCGAGGTTCAGGCTGGACATGACTCGGCGATCGCCGCCGGCGGGCTCTATGTTATCGGCTCCGAGCGCCACGAGAGCCGGCGCATCGACAATCAGCTGCGCGGCCGCTCGGGCCGCCAAGGCGATCCCGGCGTATCAAAATTCTTTCTCTCGCTCGAAGACGACCTGATGCGCATTTTCGGTTCCGAGCGCATGGACACCATGCTACGCAAACTGGGGCTCGAGGAAGGCGAGGCGATCTTCCATCCGTGGATCAACAAGGCGCTGGAGAAGGCGCAGCAAAAGGTCGAATCGTTCCACTACGAAAGCCGCAAGAACATCCTCCGTTTCGACGATGTGATGAACGACCAGCGCAAGGTCATCTACGCCGAACGCATCGAGATGATGGCCGCCGAGGACGTATCGGAGTCAGCGTCCGACATGCGGGTGCAGGTGATCGAGGACATGATCCCCTCGTTCATCCCGGAAAAGGCCTATGCCGAGCAGTGGGACATCAAGGGGTTGCACGAAGAGGTCTTGCGGATCTTCGCGCTCGATCTGCCGATCGAAGAATGGGCCAAGGAAGAAGGCATCGCCGACGCCGAAATTCAGGAGCGCGTCGAGGACCATGTCGAACGCCGGATGGCGGAGAAAGCGGTGCGCTTCGGCCCCGAGATCATGCGCCAGGCGGAAAAATCGCTGATGCTGCAAATCCTCGACCAGCTGTGGAAAGACCACCTGCTGTCGCTCGACCATTTGCGCCAGGGCATCGGCCTGCGCGCCTATGGCCAGCGCGATCCATTGAACGAATACAAGCGCGAAGCGTTCGAGATGTTCGAGAACATGCTGGGCCAGTTTCGCGAAATGGTGACCACGACCTTGGCCCATGTCGAGATACAAGTGGCGCCGCCCGCGCCGCCACCCGCGCTCGCGGGTGCTCACGAGGAGCGCCTAGAGCCTGCCTCGGCAATGGCGGGAAACGACCCCGCGTCGGCCGCTTTTCCGCGTGCCGGCACGCCACGCGGTCCGCGCAACCCGCGCGATCCCTCGACTTGGGGCAAGGTCGGGCGCAACGAATCCTGCCCGTGCGGCTCGGGCAAAAAATTCAAGCATTGCCACGGAAAAGTCGCCTAGCGCCGTTCATCGTGTAGCACGGCAGCCAACTTCTCCTAATTTTCTGCTCGCTTCGACTAGTACCGAGCTGCATTGAGGGCAACTCTTTGCAGCTCGGCAAGCGCGACCGCGCGCCCGAGCCTATGCGAGGCCAGCTTGGCCGGGGCTTGAACGCACGACGAACCGCGATGAGTCCTACTCATCGCGGTTTGGTATAAGCTGCCTCGGCACGAACGCTGAGTGCGCCTGGCCGAGACCAGCCGACGCCTTTCGCCGCTGTCGGCCGATTGCTGCCGATTGCTGCCGATTAGCCCCATTCTCGATCCGACTCCGTTCAATTTTCTGGTTAGATTTCAAAGTGTTCGGTCATCGCCGCCAACGCCTCCGCATTGGCACGCCAATTGCGAATCTAACTATCGAGTCATCAGTGAGAACGAACCCGATGCGGAGGATGGACAATGTCACGATTGGCACAAACAGAGACCATCGAGTGCGGCCCCGATCAGTACGCTCTTGCCAACTCGCTGGTTGATTGCCTGGGCGTCGACGGCGCGATCCATGCCTGTGAGGAGAACCTGTGGTTTGGCGTCCTGGCGATTGTTTCGAAGACTAAACTTGAAGGCGGCGATGGCGACGCGCGATCACCTCGCGAATTAGACTTCACTGGCTGGCACCCCTACACTGTCGAGGAGATTGCGGCCCGGCAGGGAATCCAATTCCCGTGAGCCCGCATGGCGTTCGTCGCGGCTGCGCCTATAGTCTTTCGCGGTAATGGTGCGAGACCCATGGTTCTGGCCTATGTCGCCCCGACACCTTTGCATGTTCTGCCATGACAGACGCTGTGTCGGGCGGCAACCGAGGACCGTCGCGAAGCCGCCTTCGTTTTGCGGTGATCCTGCTGATCCTGGCGTTACTTGGCGGCCTCGCCACATGGCAGGCCACGATCATGGCGAAAACGCTGGCACTCGACGAATTACGGCAGTCCGAATCCCAACGTTTGAGGCTATACGCTAGCAGCCTAAGGGGTGCGTTGGAAAAACACGCTTCGCTAGCCTTCGTCTTGTCGCGCGACACGGATGTTGTCGCGCTTCTGCGAACGCCCGGCGACTCGGATCTCGGAAATAGGGTTGTCCGAGACCTCGACGAAACCAATCAGGCGGCCGGCTCGGCGACCTTGTTCATCGTCGACCGAGACGGCGTTGCGGTAGCGTCGAGTGACCGGCAATTGGTCGGTCACAGCTATGAGTTTCGCCCCTATGTCCAAGACGCCCTGGCCGGCCGGCAGGGGCGCTATTTCGCGATCGGCGCGACCTCCGGCCGGCCGGGGTATTTTCTGTCGCGCCCGATCGCCCAGGGAGATCACGTGATTGGCGCCGCCGTGGTCAAGATCGACCTGGAACCACTTCAGGAGGAATGGACTCGGAGCGGCGAGAACGTTCTGGTGACCGACGCGCACATGATCGTCGCCTTGTCGAGCCGGCCGGACTGGCGCTACCGAAGTCTGTCGCCACTCTCGAGCGAGACCCTCGCGACGCTGGAAGAGACCAAACAGTACGGCACCATTGTGCCTCAGGCCCTCGATGTCGTGGCCGAGAGAAGCGGCCCCGACGGCGCCAGAGTCCTCGTCCTGCGTGAGCAGGCGCACGACAAGAATCGATCCTATTTGACCGAGAGCCTGGCGTTGACCCAGTTTGGCTGGCGGCTCCATATTTTCACCGACTTGGCGCCGGTTGATAGCCGGGTCCGCGTCACCGCCCTGATTGGCGCATTCGGCGTGGTCATCCTGGTTCTGATCACCCTCTACTTTCACCAACGCCGGCTTGCGGCAACGGCCAAGAACGATGCCCGTCGCCAACTGACCGATGCGATAGAAAGCATTTCCGAGGGCTTCTCGCTCTACGACGCGGGCGATCGGTTGGTGCGCTGTAACAGTAAATATCGCGAGATCATGCTGCCGTCCGGAACCGAGGACTTCATGGTTCCGGGGACACTTTTCGAGACCATCGCTCGTACCGCCGCGGAACGCGGATTGATCCGCGACGCCGACGGCCGCGTCGAGGAATGGGTCGCCGAACGCCTGAGCAAGCGCCGCCTGGCCGGCGAACCGTTCGAAGTCCGCCGCCGCGGCGGCCGCTGGGTCCAGATCAGCGAACGCAAAACCAGCGATGGCGGCACGGTCTCGGTTTATACCGACATTACGCCGCTCAAGCGGGCCGATGAGGAGCGCCGACAAGCGCAGACCCGGGCCGAGGATGCGCATCGAACGATGGCGCAATTTCTCCGCCGCATGAGCCACGACCTGCGCACCCCGATGAACGCGATCATCGGCTACATACAATTGGTCAGGGAACACGCGAAGCAAGAGTTGCCGACCAGACAGTACGACAATCTGGGCAAGAGCTTGATCAGCGCCGAACATCTTGTCGTACTGATCAATGACATGCTGGACCATACCGCCCATCAGGTCGTCCACCCGACGGCGTTCGCGTTACCGCCGTTGGTCGATCTGTGCCTGCGCGCGGTGGAGCCGCGCCTGAGGGACGGCGTCGGCTTGGCGGCCGACATCGACCCGGACTTGCCGGATATCACCACCGATCGCGACAAGCTGCGGCGAATTCTCGACAATCTCTTGAGCAACGCCGTCGAATTCACCGACCAAGGCTCGGTGACCGTCGCCGCCCATTCCGATGGCGGAGGCATCGTCATTTCGGTCATCGACACCGGCACCGGCATTGCCGACGAACAGCGTGAGGCGGTGTTCGAGGAATTTCACCAGATCCACGGCGAGCGGCCAAGACAGATGCCCGGCACCGGACTGGGTTTGACGATCAGCCGCGAGCTGGTCCGCCTGCTCGGAGGTGAACTCGAGATCGAGAGTAAGATCGGCGAAGGCTCGACCTTCAGCATCACCATTCCCATGCTCAGCACCGCCAAGCCGGACGACAGCAGACTCGACACCGACAACGAGTCGAAGACGATCGCACCAGCGAAAGACGAGAGAGTCAGAAAGCTTTTGATTATCGACGACGTGACGTTCAATCGCGATCTGTTGGTGCAGATTCTAGAGGCCACGTATCAAGTCGAATTCGCCGCCGACGGGGCTGATATCATCAATCTGATCCGGCGCGAGCGACCCGACCTGATCCTCATCGACCGGTCGTTATCGGTTGCCGACGGCTGGCAGGCGGCGCGCCGCGTCAAATCCGACACGGTGTTGAGATCGATCCCGATCCTCGCGTTGACCGCCCACGCCATGCCCGGCGACGAGCGGCGCGCCCGAGAGTCCGGCTGCGACGACTATTTGACCAAACCGGTCGACAAAACGCACTTACTCGACAAAGTCGAATCTTGTCTGAACGAGATCACATCCACTTATACCGGGGGACACGAATGACCGAGTCGCCTTGCGTCCTGATCGTCGACGACGAGCCGTTCAACGTCGATATCCTCGAGCAGCGGCTGGAGCCGCTGGGCTACGACCTGATCAGCGCGACCAACGGCCGCCAGGCGCTCGACCGGCTCAGCGCCAATTTTCCGGGCGTCATTGTAACCGACGTCAGGATGCCGCGGATGGACGGTCTGGAGCTCATGCGACATGCGCGCGCGCTCGACCCCGAGTTTCCGGTGATTCTGGTCACCGCGCATGGCGATGTCGCGATGGCGGTACAGGCGATGCGCGATGGCGCGCACGATTTTATCGAAAAGCCCGTCGATGCCGATCGCTTAACCGGCATCGTCAGCCGCGCCATGAGAGTGCGGCTCCTGGTCTTGGAGAATCGCGCGCTTCGTGCCGACCTCGCCGCCAAGGCCGGCATCGAGGCCCGTATGCTCGGCAACGCGCCAGCGATGGCGCAACTGCGCGCCGACATCACCAATCTTGCCGATACCGGCGCCAACGTTTTGATACGCGGCGATACCGGGACGGGGAAGGAATTGGTGGCGCGGTGCCTGCACGACTACGGCAACCGGCGTGACGGTCACTTCGTCGCGGTCAATTGTGGCGCGATGCCCGAGAGCATGCTCGAAAGCGAGCTGTTCGGCCACGAATCCGGTGCCTTTACCGGCGCCACCAAGCGGCGGATCGGTAAATTCGAGTACGCCAGCGGCGGGACGCTGTTCCTCGACGAAATCGAGAGCATTCCGCTCGCCATGCAGGTGAAGTTGCTGCGGGTCCTCGAAGAGCGTGAAATCGAGCGGCTCGGGTCCAATGAAGTCGTCGCCGTCGATTTTCGCCTGATTGCCGCGACCCAAGTGGATTTACTGGACGCCGCCGACAAGGGGGATTTCCGCCAGGACCTCTATTTTCGCCTCGACGTCGTGACCCTCGAGGTCCCGCCGCTACGCGATCGGCGCGAGGACGTCCCGCTGCTCTTCGCATATTTCGTGCGGCAATTATCCGCCGTGCACGAGCGCGAGGCGCCGCCATTGAGCCAGGAGGGCCTTCATGAGCTGGTGACCCATTCATGGCCCGGCAATATCCGCGAGTTGAAGAACGTGGCCGAACGCTACGTTCTCGGTCTCATCCGCCCGCAACAAGCCATGGAAATGCTCATCGCGCCGTCTCGGGCACGGCCGCTTAGCCTTGCCGAACAAGTCGATGCCTTCGAAAAATGCATCATCGAGCAAAGCTTGCACGCCAATAAGGGCAACATCCAAGCGACCGTTGATGCGATTGGCGCACCACGGCGAACGCTCAATCAGAAAAGGCGCAATCACGGGCTCGATCGGAAGGATTTTCTCTAGCGACGGTGGGCAAGATCTCGCCGCGGCAATCGCCACCCTTGGGCTGAAACGCGCCGATTGCCGCTCTTACGCCTCCCATCTATTTTTCAAATAACACTGTAATTGCCGAGGGTTACACCTTATCGACGGAATTGGCACGCGGCTTGCGATCAAAGGGGTGCGGGCTGACCGCGGTTAGAGCGAGGCGAGGATCCAATGAGAAATTCATACCCCGACATCAATATGGGCGCGGAGCCGATTTTCATGCGTGACTTCGCTCACGACGCAACCGTCGTTGAGGAAACGCCCGTCGAATCATCCCGGCCAAAGCAGGAGGCAAAGCACGCCCGTCGCACCCCACCCGATTTCTCCGCCCTGCCGGTGACCATCGAGCGACAACATACCAGCACCGGGCAAATCGTCGCGATGCTAATTCTGCTGATCGCGGCACTCGTCGGCTTGGCGATTGTCGCGGTCCGGCTCGAGGTCAATAGTATCGCATATATCGTACTTGCAATTACCGTTGGCACAGTGCCATTGACGTGCATGGCTTCCGGGATCGTATTCTGGATCGGCCAAGTCCTTCCCGGCGGTCCGTTCTCGGAAGACCAGGAAACCATCACCATCGGCGAGCGCTTCGTGAGCGTTCATAGAACGGGGATTTTCGGCGGTGAAAACTGGACCGTGCCGACCCAAACGTTCACGGCGATTTGTTGGAACAGTTTCGACAAGAGCGATCAGGTCGACGTTGGCAGCATGGTGGAGCTGATCAATACCGATCACGCGAAGAACATCGTTCTGTATGGCAGCGACGACGCCGACAAACTCTCTGCTGTCTTATACCAGGCCGCGGCGGCGCTAAACCTGCCCATCGTCTACCGCCACGCAAAGCGTCCGGACGAATATTTTAGGGGCTGACATAGATAAGCTCGAAGTATTCATATTCTGATCCATTGTAGCAGCACCTTCAACAGATTGAGCTATTGTCAAAAGTTGACGGAGCGGTAAAAAGTCGATTCCTCATGAGAGTCGGCTGGGTTATAATTGTGCATGTTTACTTTACGCGACCGACGGACCGGAGAATTGTTTGATCGCTGGTCCTATTTCGGGGACAAACGTCGGCGCCTGATGGAG
>JAKZSU010000001.1:0-43125 GCA_047517485.1 Alphaproteobacteria bacterium | reverse complement strand
CGGCGGTCAAACGCCGGCGGAAGCCTACGGCGCCGGGCAGCCCGTGGATATGATGGATAAGCCTGACGGCTTACCCACATCCCCACAGGCTCAACAACAGCAGCAGGATGTGATAAACACGATTTTGGCAGCATGATCAGGAACCGGAATACACCTTAACTACGCTGCCAAGCTGTCCAACAATTTGGGACCAGCTCAGTCAAAGAGCCGCTGTTTGGTTTGGATCCACATTGGGCATGATCAAACAATAGGCCCGAAGGTTCTGTAATGCAACATGCACCCATTCATGAGGCAATACAAACGTTCCGCGTTGAGTGGGAAGAGGCGGGATGAAAGAAAAAAAACGTTCAGAATCAGTCCAGTAGACCTGGGCCAGTGTCGCTACATCCACTGAAAACGGAACAAGGTATCGCGGCGCTGTTGGCGATCAAGCCGGCACCGAAACCGACGAAAAAGCGCGAATCACCCAAATGACGCCGGCGCGCGCGCCCATCGGAGTAGGGTCAAGATTCACTGCGCGGCGATCGCAAGCATGTTTTTTACATGGGTATGTTAACTAGATAATCGCCGATTGATCAGTCGGCGGCGTCACCGAACTGAAGGTCGTAGAGCCGGGCATAGAGACCGCCGGCGTCATAAAGATCTTGATGACGCCCGTGCTCGATCACCGCGCCGTCCTCGATGACATAGATCACGTCGGCATCGCGCACGGTCGATAGCCGATGGGCGATGACGATCGTCGTGCGGCCCACCTTCAATCGTTCGAGCGCGGCCTGGACTTGGCGTTCCGATTCGGTATCGAGCGAGGCGGTCGCTTCGTCAAGCAACAATATCGGCGCGTCCTTGAGCATGGCGCGGGCGATCGCGACCCGTTGGCGCTGACCGCCCGATAGGGTGACCCCGCGTTCGCCGACGACGGTGGCATAGCCTTGCGGCAGGTCGCTGATGAAGTCGTGCGCCGCCGCGGCCCGCGCGACCCGCTCGACATCGTCCGTCGCGGCGATACCGCCGGGCGCGCCATAGGCGATGTTGGCATGCACCGTATCATTGAACAGAGTGATTTCCTGGCTGACCAGCGCGATCGCGCCGCGCAGCGAGGCCAAGGTCACGCCGCGCACGTCTTGGCCGTCGATGCTCACCTGGCCGGAATTGGCTTCGAAAAACCGGGCGATCAAATTCAGCAGCGTCGATTTCCCCGCGCCGGACGGTCCGACCAGGGCGACGGTTGCCGCCGCCGGTGCTTCCAGCGAGACGTTGGCGAGGGCCGGCGCCTTGTCGCCGTATGAGAAGCTCACCGACTCGAAGCGCACCGCGCCGCCATTGATCGCCAGTTCCGTCGCGCCCGCTTGGTCGACGATTTCCGCGCGCTGGTCGAGCACGGCGAAGACCCGCTGGGTCGCCGCCAGGCCTTCCTGCAGCACGGTATTCAGATTGGCGACGCTTTTGAGCGGCCGGTAGGCAAAGGCGAGGGCGGTGACGAAGGCGAAAAAGGCGCCGGCCTCGAGGGTTCCGTCGACCACCTGACGGCCGCCGTACAGGATCACCAGGGCGATCGCCACGCCGCCCAGCGTCTCCATGATCGGCGATAACACCGCACGGGTCTTGGCCGCTTTCATGTAAAAGCCGAACAGGCGTTCGATTACCGTCTCGGCGCGCTTCGATTCGTAAGCCTCCATGCCGTAGGCCTTGACGTGGCGCGCGCCCTGGAAGGTTTCGTTGAGCAGCGAAGTGAACTCGCCGATTTCGGCCTGGGTATTGACCCCCACCTTGCGCATGCGGCGACCGAGCTTGCTAATTGGCCAATAGGCGAGGGGAAAGACGAAAAACACCATCAGCGCCAATTCCCAGTCCTGGTAGAACATCAGACTGATGAGAAAGATCACCGTCAGCGCCTCCTTGACCAGACCGGTCAGGGTTTGCGATGTCGCCTGGCGGACCAAATTGGCGTCGTTGGTGAGATTGGCGATCAGGCGGCCGGTGGGGGTGCGGTGAAAAAATGCCAAGTCGAGGCCGATAACGTGGTCGAAGACCTGGCGTTGCAGATCGGCGACGATACGCAGCCCGACCCAGTTCATCAGTACCGCCTGGCCGAAATTGGCGAGACCGCCGAACACCATGACGGCGGCGACGGCGAGCGCCACCGGCACCAGCATCGAGCGATCGCGGGCAACGAAGACGTCGCTGACCATCGGTTCCATCAACCAGGCGAGCGCCGGTTGCGCGGTGGCAGCGACGATCATCCAGCCGATGGCGAGCGCGAGGCGCGCGCGATAGGGCTTGAAATAGGACCGCAGGAGGCGGCCGACCAACGCCCGTGTCGAGGCGGCGCGCGGACCTGTCATCGGCGGTCGAGCGCGGCGCGCAAGGCCGGATAAATCACTGCCCCCGAAGCCACCAGATGAGGTTTGCGCACGTCTTCCTGGTTGTAGATCAGCCGGTTGCCGTCGGCGTCGGTCATCACCCCACCGGCCTCGGTCACCAGCAGGTCGCCGGCGGCGATGTCCCAATCGCTTTTTGGTCTGAGCGCGATCACCCCGTCGTGCGCGCCAATGGCGACCAGGGCGATCTTGTAGGCGATCGCATCGACCACCTCGATTTGGCTTTCGGGAAACAGGTGTTGCCACAGCTCGCGACGCTGTTCGTTGTGGCTCGAGCCCAACGTGGCGGCGGCAAGCGAGGCCACCCGGGTGGCGCGCACCGGCTCGCCGTCGAGCCGGGCGCCGCCGCTCTTGTAGGCGTCGACGAATTGACCGGTGCCGGGATTGAACACCACGGCGCATACCGGCCGTCCGGCCTCGACCAGAGCGGCCGAGACCACCCATTGGTGGTTGCCGTCGACAAACCCCTTTGTGCCGTCGATAGGATCGACGATCCAGGTCCGCGGCGCCGCCATACGCGCCAGATCGTCCTCGGTTTCCTCCGACATCCAGCCATAGTCGGGCCGCGCGCCCATGAGCCGCGATTTCAGTGCCTCATCGACCGCGATATCGGCGTCCGTCACTGGATCGCCGGGGTTCTTTTCACGGACCTCGAAGCCGCGTTGGAAGTAGTCGAGCGCGATCGCGCCGGCGTCGCGGACGGCCTCGCACAGTAAACGATGGTCGTCGAGGGTTGCCGCGTTCACAGGCCCGCGACGGTCAAGCCGTCGACCCGCAAAGTGGGCACATCGGTGCCAAAGCGAAAGGTGAGATCGCTCGCCGGGGTCATCTGGGGGAACATCTCGAGCAGATTGCCGGCGACCGTCATCTCGCTCACCGGATAGGTGAGCTCGCCGTTTTCGATCCAGAACCCGGCGGCGCCGCGGCTGTAGTCGCCGGTGGTGCTGTTGAAACTCATGCCCATCATCTCGGTGACGTAGAAGCCGCTGTCGATCGCCCCGAGCATGGCCTCGCGGGTGTGCGGGCCGGGCGCCATGTAGAGATTGCTCGGTGACGGCGACGGCGACGACGACGGCCCGCGCGAGGCGTGTCCGGTGGTGGCGAGTTCAAGCTGGCGGGCCGAGCGCGAATCGAGGATCCAGGTCGCCAAACGCCCGTCCTCGATCACCGTCATCGGCCGACACGTCACCGCCTCGCCGTCGAACGGGCGCGACGACAGGCCACGCACGCGCAACGGATCGTCGATCACGGTGACGCCGTCGGCGAACAATTGGGTGTCGATCTTATCCTGGAGAAAACTGGTGCCGCGGACGATCGCGTTGCCCAAAATCGACATCGCCAGCAGACGGAGAAAACCGCCCGAGACGCGCGGATCGAACACCACCGGATATTGGCCGCTTTTCTGTTTGCGGGGATTGAGCCGGGAGACCGCGCGCTCGCCGGCTTGACGGCCGATATCGGCGGGCGACTCGAGGTCCGCAAGGTGGCGCGCGGTGTGATATTCGTAATCGCGTTCCATCCCGGTGTCCGTGCCGGCGACCACCGAGGCAACGACGGTAAACCGGGTGCCCGCGAACCCGCCGGCGAAGCGGTCGCTGTTGGCCAGCGCGACGGTGCTCTGTCCCCAACTCATCTCGGCGCCTTCGCTGTTGGTTATGCCAGCGACGCCACGTGCCGCGTCCTCGGCTTCAGCCGCGAGGGCGAGCAGGGCCGCCGAGTCTGGCTCGGTTGGGTCCGCGAGATCGAGGTCGGGGATCGACGTGGCCAGCAGGTCGGGATCGGCGAGTCCGCAATTGGGATCTTCCGGCACCGCGCGCGCCATCGCGATCGCACGTTCGACGAGCTCGGCGAGCGCATTCTCGGCGAGGTCGGTGGTCGAGACCACCGCTTGGCGGACGCCGACCAATACCCTGAGGCCTAAATCGCTGGCTTCCGAGCGCTGGACGCCCTCGTTCTTGCCCATCCTCCACGAGGCGTCGAGCGACGTCGAGCGCACCTGCATGGCATCCGCCGCGTCGGCGCCGGCGGCGGTCGCCTTGGCGATCAGATCGGCGAGGCGATCGAGATCGTTAGTATTGTCGAGCATGCCAATCCCTTTGTTATGTCCGCGTCAATGCCGCAGCATCTTGTTTTCATGATTGCGGTTTTCGCCGTGGACCAGCCAGATCGGTCGATCGGCGAAATGAATGCGCGCGCCGTTGGCCATCACCTGGTCGTCGACATCACGGACGAACGCCGAGGTCGCGGGCATATAGCGCAGGACCATCGCGGCGCGTCGCCGCGGCGATCGATTGGGCGCCGAGCCATGCACGATGTTGACGTCATGAAGCGACACCTGGCCCGGTTCGAGAGCGATGTCAACGGCGGCGCCTGGGTCGATGCCGGTGTCGGGGATTGCTCGATTGAGTGCCAGAGTCGGATCGTCGTCGCTTTGATGGGCGATCAAGCCGCGCCGATGGCTGCCGGGGATCACCCGCATACAGCCGTTCTCCGGGCTCGATGCGTCGATCGCGATCCACACCGAGCAAGCGGCGAGCGGGCGGATCGGCCAATAGTGGCCGTCTTGGTGCCACGGGATCGCCATGCCGTCGCCCGCCGGTTTGCAAAACAATTGGCTGCCCCAAAGAATGACGTCGTCGCCGATCAAGTCGGCAACCATGGCGACGATTTCGGAGTGGCGGCAGAGGTCGAGGAACCTGTCGGCCAGCGCTTCGTCGCGGGCCAGCGAGCCGTCCGCCCCGCCGACGATGTGCGGGCAGACGATCTGCTCGGGCCGGTGCTCGGGATTCGCCGCAATCAGAGCGTCGACCGCCTGGCACACGGAGCGGTGTATCGCGCTCGGGAGGCGCCATGCCGGTGTCACCCATCCATCGCGTAGGTAGGCTGTGCGGTTTCGTTCGTTGAGCATCGGGCCGGTATATTGTGATTTGGTCGCGGCTATTGCACGCGGGTTACCTTATAGCCTCGTTTGACCAGCATGTTCACTATTCCCTTTTCGCTCGGCAGATGCGCCGCGCCGATCGCGATAAAGCTATTGCCGCGGACGATCAGGCTGATCATCCGCTAGACCATGCGGGCGTTGCGCCGCCAGAGAAAGCGCTTCATGAATCTCTCGTTCGCCGCCTTCTGCGTGGGCGGCAGCGGCGCTTGGGAATCCTCGAGTATCGTCGCGATGTCCTCGGCGTCATAGCGGTCGAGAGACTGCGCGTGCGAGGCGGCTAAATAGGCGGCCAGACCCCCGTTCGCTTCGCCGGCGTCGATGACCTCGGTCAGCAGCCAGGTCTCGAACGCTTCGTCATTGCTGGCCATCAGTTCGGATTGTTCTTTCGTTGCCTCGAGGGCGAATAGTCGCTTACCGGCGGCGCGGGCATCGATTTCGAGCCGGGAATCGAGCGGTTCGATCTCAACGCCAGCCGCGTCGAGCCGCGGCGGTGGCCATTGGAGAATTATAAACGCGGCCCATGGATTCATCAGCCGCGATAACATTGGCGGTATTCCGCGTTCCGCGAGCACCGTCGATAGCGCCTCGAACCGCGGCTCGCCGATCAGCATGTCGAGGGTTCGCCCTTCGGTCAGAAAGAAACCCGCCAGCTGTGCCATCGCGGCTCTATATTGCGCGTGGGGTCCGGCCAGCAAGAGTTCGAGGGCAACCGTATCGGACGCTTCGAAGGCCTCTCGGGCGCCACTGGGCATGTCGAGCACGCGTTCGTCGGCGGTGTGCATGGTGCCCAGCAAATAGCTCGGCGCGACGGCGCCATAGTCGATACGCCAAAATATTCCTTGGCCATAGAGGACGTCCTCGGCGAGCCCCGGTGTCGCGGTGAACGACAGCGCGACCAGCAGGCAGGCGCGAAGTGTCTTGGCAATCATTTTCATAACGGCTCGCCCGCTTCCGGCTATTGCACACGGGTGATCGTATAGCCCTTTTCGGCAAGCAAATTCACCAGGCCCTGGTCGCCCGGGAGATGCGCGGCGCCGATCGCGATGAAGGCGTTGCCGTGGGCGATCAAGCTGTCCATGCGGTCGACCATGCGCGCGTTGCGGCGCCATATGGCGCGCTCCATGAACATCTCCAGCGCCGCCTGATCCTCGGGCGGCATCGGTGGCTGGGTAATTTCGATAATCGTGCCGATATCCTCGGTATCGTAGAGCTCGAGCATCAGCGAGAACAAGGCGTCGAGATAGCGCGTCAGGCCGCCGCGCGCTTCGCCGGTATCGACCAGCTGACTGAGCAGTTGGATTTCGGCGGCCTCGTCCTTGCTTGCGAAGAGGTCGGCCTGTTCCTCGATCGATTCGAGCGCGACCAACGTCTTGCCGGCGGCGCGGGCGTCGAGTTCGAGGCGGGCATCGAGCGCGGGGATCGGCGCCCCATCGGCGTCGAGACGGGGCGGCGGCGCGTTGACCAGCAGATAGGCGGACCAGGGCTTCATGATACGGGCGACCAAGGGCGGCAGGCCGATGCGCGCCATGGCGGCCGAGACCGCCGCGAACCGGTGCTCGCCGATCAACGCGTCGAGCGATCGCCCGTCGGTCAGGAGAAACGATTGACCGAGCACCATCGCCGCCTTTTGCTTCGCCTCCGGGAGCGCCAGCAACAGCTCGAGCGCCAGGGTATCGGCGGCCTCGAACGCCGCTTGCGCGCCCGCCGGCATGTCGAGGACGCGCTCGTCGGCGCTGTGCATGGTGCCGAACAGATGGCTCGGCGGAACCGCGCCATGATCGATCCGCCACAGTATGCCTTGGCCGTTGACCAGCTCCTTGGCGAGCCCCGGCGTCGCGCAAAACGTTGCCGCGACCAGCAGCAGAATCGCGCGCGCCAGCCACGGCGCGGTCAATTCCAAATCGCCTTGCCGGTGCCGGGCAGGCCGTAGTCGGCCCATTTGCGGGTCACGGTCTCGATCATTTCGTCGGTCATGCGAATTTTGGTCCCCCAATCGCGCGCGGTTTCGGGTGGGATCTTGGTGGTCGCGTCGAGACCCATCTTGCCGCCGAGCCCGGGTTCGGGACTGGCGAAATCGAGGCTGTCGATAGGGGTGTTCTCGACAATCATCACGTCGCGGCCGGGATCCATCCGGGTCGACACCGCCCACATCACGTCCTTCCAGTCGCGCGCGTCGATGTCGTCGTCGACGACGATCACCAGCTTGGTATAGAGGAACTGCCGCATATACGACCAGACCGCCATCATGATGCGGCGCGCGTGTCCGGGATACGCCTTCTTCATCGACACCACGGCGATGCGATAGCTGCAGCCCTCGGGCGGCAGCCAGAAATCGACGACCTCGGGGAATTGCTGACGGATCAGCGGCACGAAGATCTCGTTGAGCGCTTGGCCGAGTACGCTGGGCTCATCCGGCGGCCGGCCGGTGAAGGTCGAGAGATAGATCGGGTCGCGCCGCCGGGTTATCGCGCTAATGCGAAAGCGTGGAAAACGCTCGACCGCGTTGTAATAGCCGGTGTGGTCGCCGTAGGGGCCTTCGTCGTCGTAGTCGTCGAGCGACACATGGCCCTCGAGCACGATCTCGGCCGCGGCCGGGACTTTCAGCGGCACCGTCTTGCAGTCGACCAGTTCGACCCGTTCGTCGCGCAGCAGGCCGGCGAACTGATATTCCGAAAGCGTATCGGGAACCGGGGTCACCGCGGCGAGGATGGTGGCGGGATCGGCGCCGATCACCACCGCGGCGGGCAGCGGTTCGCGCTTCTCCGCCGCCCAACGGGCGTGATGTTGCGCGCCGCCGCGATGGCGTAGCCAGCGCATCAGGGTGTGGTCGCGGCCGGTGACCTGCATCCGGTAAATGCCGAGATTGAAATCGTCCTCGTGCTCGCTGCCCGGCCCCTGGGTGACGACAATCGGCCAGGTAATCAACGGTGCCGGCTCGCCCGGCCAGCAGGTTTGGATCGGCAGTGCGCCGAGATCGATCTCGTCGCCGGTCAGCACCACGTCCTGGACCGGACCGCCGCGCACTGTCTTGGGCCGCATCGCCAGCACGGTTTTCGCCAAGGGCAATAAATCGAGGGCCTCGCGCCAGCCCGCCGGCGGCTCCGGCTGGCGTAGGAAGGCCAGGGTTTCGCCGACCTCGCGGAGCTCATCGGGTTTGCGTCCCATGCCCATGGCGACGCGCTCGACGGTGCCGAAAAGGTTGACCAGCACCGGCATTTGGTAAACCGTACCGTCGTCGCGGGTCGGTTGCTCGAACAAAACCGCGGGTCCGCCCTCGTCGAGCAGCCGGGTTTGGATCTCGGTCATTTCGAGATTGGGCGAAACCGGCGTGCTGACGCGCACCAATTGACCGGCTTCCTCGAGCGCCGATATAAAGTCACGGAGCGAACGATACGGCATGGTAAGGCAATCGATCCCTAAGGGATTTGTTCATATATCACATTCCCTTCGATCGGGCTTAGCCTGGTCGAGGGGGCGTTCTATATAGACGATACATGAAGGATGATCCCCCCCGGGTGACGCGACAAAGCAATCTGCAAAAGCCGCTCGAGTATGAAGTCCGTCCCGCAAGACGCGGCGACATCGCGGGTATTCAGGCGGTCGCGCGCGCCAGTTGGCACAACGCGTATCGGCATATATTTTCGCCGGAATCGATCGATGCGTTTCTCGGCAGCGCCTATGGCCGGGTCAGTCTTCGCGCCGCCCTGGGCAATCGTCGGGCGACGTTTCTCGTCGCCGTCCATCAGGGCCGGGTGCTCGGGTTCTCGCAATTCGGCGATCGTGGCGGCGGGCCCGAGCTCTATCGCCTTTACATCGATCCACGGTGGTGGAGCGGCGGCATCGGCAGACGCTTGCTGACCCACGCCGAAATGCAGCTCGCGGCGAGCGGGGCGCGGCGCTATTTCCTCACCGTGCACGGCAAGAACGAGCGCAGCATCGTGTTCTATGGCAAACAGGGTTTCGTCCACGAGGCGGCGCGCGACCGCGATGACGAGTGGTACATGGTCAAGGTGCTCGCGCAGCCCGACGACTGATCGCGCCCGCCGAATTCCGCGCTTAATTTGTGCAATGCACAATTTTCTGGACCGCTATGGTCCTTGACGGTCATACTCTGGGCTCCACGCGGCGCCCTGCTCGAGGTCGTCCACTCCGGCCTTGGGGGCGCCATGCTTTACCACCTTTATGAAATGCAGCACGCGGCTGTCGCACCGGTCCGCATTCTCGCCGATCAAGGCCTTAAACTGTTGCAACATCCGCTTAATCCGGTGGGGGCGACGCCGCCGGGGCGCTATGCCGCGGCCGCGGTCGAAGTGTTCGAGCACGCCACGCGACGCTATGGCAAGCCGCGTTTCGGTCTCGATCACACGGTGATCGATGGCGAAGCGGTGGCGGTGACCGAGCAAATCGTCGCTCGGCGCGGCTTCGGTCAGCTCAAGCATTTCGCACGCGCGGCCGACCGCGACGACCCCAAGCTGCTGATTGTCGCGCCGATGTCGGGTCATTACGCCACCCTTCTGCGCGGCACTGTCGAGGCGATGCTGCCAGATCACCAGGTTTTTATCACCGACTGGCGCGACGCGCGCACCGCGCCGCTCTTCGAGGGCCACTTCGATCTCGACGACTACATCGATTATCTGGTCGATTGGCTGCACGAGTTGGGCCCCGATACCCACGTCCTGGCGGTCTGCCAGCCGTCGGTGCCGGTGCTTGCCGCGGTCTCGATGATGGCGGCGGACGATGATCCGTGCGCCCCCGCGTCGATGGTGCTGATGGGCGGGCCGATCGATACCAGGGTCAATCCAACCGAGATCAACACCATGGCCGAGACCCTGTCGCTCGGCTGGTTCGAGCGTCACGCGATCGTCCGGGTGCCGTGGCCCAACCCGGGGATGATGCGCCGGGTCTATCCCGGATTCCTCCAGCTCGCCGGGTTCATGAGCTTGAATATGGACCGTCATCTCGAGGCCCATGGCGAAATCTTTCGTCATCTCGTCGAAGGCGACGGCGAAAGCGCGCAGAAGAAACAGGATTTCTACGAGGAATACCGCGCGGTGATGGACATGACCGCGGAATATTATCTCCAGACCGTCAAGGTGGTGTTCAAGGAGCACCACCTGCCGCGCGGCCGCATGACGTCGCGTGGCCGCGTGATCGAACCGGCGGCGATCACCAAGACCGCGCTGATGACCGTCGAGGGCGCGCTCGACGATATTTCCGCGCCAGGGCAGACCCGGGTGGCGCATCATTTGTGTCCGAACATCCCCGCCGCGATGCAGCTGCACCACGAGCAAAAGGGGGTTGGCCATTACGGCATTTTCAACGGCCGCCGCTGGCGCGAGTCGATCGCGCCCAAGATCAAGGCCTTCATCCGAGCGCAAAGCCGGCAAAAATAATCGCCGCGAACCAATTGTTCGAACGGAATCGGGCGAGACAGTTCGCCGGATCGTCGGCATCGAGGCGGATGATCTGGTGGGCGAATTGGGCCGCGCCGAGAGCAAGGCCGAGAAACGCCGGCCAGCCCTTGGCGGCGAGCGCCGCGGCGATCGCCAGGCCGACGATGGTCAGCCCATAGAACAGCCATAGCGCGGGCTTAGTGCGCGGCCCGAGGCGGCGGGCGGATGATTTGACGCCGATCAGGGCGTCGTCCTCTTTGTCCTGATGAGCGTAGATCGTGTCGTAGCCCAGCGTCCAGGCGATGCCGGCGGCGTAAAGGACGAGCGCTGGCGCCGCCAGCCCGCCGGTCACCGCCGCCCAACCGACCAGGGCGCCCCAATTGAAGGTGATGCCGAGCCACGCCTGGGGCCACCAGGTGAGGCGTTTCATGAATGGGTAGGGAAATATCAGCACCAGCGACAACAGCCCGATCGCTATCGCCGCTGTTTCCAGTTGCACAAGCACCAGCAAGCCGACCGCCGCGAGGCCGATGCCGAACACCGCGGCGTGTTTGACCGGAATCCGGCCCGACGCGATCGGCCGCGACGCGGTGCGCGCCACTTGGGCGTCGAAATCGCGGTCGACGATATCGTTCCAGGTACACCCGGCGCCGCGCATCGCCATCGCGCCGACCGCGAACAGGGCCATCAGCCGCGCCGCTTCGCCGGCGCCGGGCCACGCCAGGGCCACCGCCCACCAGCACGGCCACATCAGCAGCAGAAAGCCGATCGGCGCGTGCAGGCGCGCGAGCTTGGCATAGGCGCCGACGGCGCTGTCCCGGGTGATCGCGGTTGGGGTGTCGGTCATTGTCGGGTGCAAACCAATTTTTGCCTATGCCGACCGTACTCTAGTCTGGCTCGGAAAGGGGCGGTAAAAGGCTCTATGTCGCCAGCTTCGCAAGCGCCGAAAATTCGCCTTTATATCGACGCGGAACTCGTATCCGGCGCCGAACTCGCGCCGCGAGACGATCAGGCGCACTATCTCCGCCGGGTGATGCGGCGCGGCGATGGCGACGCGGTGGCGGTGTTCAACGGCCGCGATGGCGAATGGCAGGCGACGCTGTCGGTGCGCGGTAGGCGGTCCGCCGTGCTGCATGTCGAATGCTGTTTGCGGGCGCAGAGCGCCGGCCCCGATATTCACCTCGCGTTTGCCCCGGTAAAGCGGCCGCACATCGATTTTCTGGTCGAAAAAGCGTCTGAGCTCGGGGTGGCGCGGCTGGTTCCAGTGATGACCAGGTTCACCATGGTCGATCGGGTCAACCTCGACCGCCTGCGCGCCAATACGGTCGAAGCGGCGGAACAATCGGGACGCCTCGAGGTTCCCCAGATTGCCGATCCGGTCTCCTTCGATGAGTTTGTCGCCGGTCTGGCGCCGGATCGCGGCCTATATTGGGGCGACGAAAGTGGCGGCGGCGTGCCGCTTGCCAGCGCTATCACGGGCCACGAAGAGCGCCCCGGTTGCGTTTTTGTCGGCCCCGAAGGCGGCTTCTCCGACGCCGAGCGGGCGCGCCTGCGCGCGCTCGAGAATGCGCGCGCCGTATCCCTGGGTCCGCGGATTCTTCGCGCCGATACCGCGGCGCTGGTGTTGCTCGCGCAATGGCAGACCCTGGCCGGTGACCTGCAACAAATTCCTGTGTTCGAGGCCGTCTTTGGCGCAGACAAGATTTTCAATCCCATATATAGACGGGTTGTCCCCGGCAAATGCCGGGGCCGCGAGTGATGTCCGGAGGGCGCATGGCGCTGGATGACGAACGCGTTGCGCCAGTATCCGGCAAACGCGACTTGATCGAATATCTCGAACGCGGCTCTACGCCGCGTGCCGGCTGGCGGATCGGGACGGAACACGAAAAGATCGGTTTCCGGCTCGGCGATCTGTCGCCGCTTTCCTATGACGGACCACACGGAATCGGCGCCATGCTCGAAGGGCTGACGCGGTTTGGCTGGCAGGCGGTCCATGAAGGCGACAAGGTCATCGCGCTCACCTCCGACGGCCAGTCGATCACCCTCGAGCCCGGTGGGCAGTTCGAATTGTCCGGCGCGCCGCTTGCGACCGTGCACCAGACATGCGACGAGGTGAACGTCCACCTCGATCAGGTGCGCGGCGTCGCCGCCGAGATGGACGTCGGGTTCATCGGCATCGGCATGCAGCCCAAATGGCGCCGCGAGGATATGCCGGTGATGCCCAAGGCGCGCTACGACATCATGCGCGCCTATATGCCGACCAAGGGAAATCTCGGCCTCGACATGATGCTGCGGACGTGCACGGTGCAAGCCAATCTCGACTTCGAATCCGAGGTCGATATGGTCGACAAATTTCGTGTCGCCCTGGCGCTGCAACCCATCGCCACCGCATTGTTCGCCAACTCACCATTCGTTGACGGCGCGCCAAACGGGTTCTTGAGTTATCGGACCCAGGTCTGGGCGGATACCGATCCCGATCGCTGCGGGGTGCCGGAATTCGCCTTCCAGGACGGCATGGGGTTCGAGCGCTACGCCGACTATGCGCTCGATGTGCCGATGTATTTCGTCCAGCGCGACGGGCGCTATATCGACGCCTCCGGCCAATCCTTTCGGGCGTTTCTCGATGGAAAATTGCCGGCAATGCCGGGTGAGCGACCGACGGTGGCGGATTGGGAAAGTCACCTGACGACGATTTTCACCGATGTTCGGCTCAAGCAATTTCTCGAGATGCGCGGCGCCGACGCCGGAAAATGGTCGATGCTGTGCGCCTTGCCGGCGCTCTGGGTCGGACTGCTCTACGACGCCGGCGCGCTCGACGAGGCGGGCCAATTGATCCGCGAGTGGCGCACCGAAGACATGCTGAATATGCGAGACGGCGCGGCGCGGCATGGCTTGAAGGCGGAGATTCGTGGCCGAAGCCTACAAGATGTCGCGCGCGACGTGCTGGCGATCGCGCGTAAGGGTCTCAAGGCACGCGCCTGTCTCGACCGCATGGGATCGGACGAAACCGGATTTCTGACAATGCTCGACGCGATCGCCGAAACCGGCCGCACCCCGGCGGAAGACATGCTCGACTCGTACCACGGCAAGTGGCGCGGCAGCGTCGATCCGCTGTTCGACGAATACGCGTATTAGAGCAGTTCAAGTCTAGTTTGAAGCGGTTTGACCGCGCTCCCGCGGCCCCTGGCTAGGCGCGCGCCGCCGCGCGATGTGTGTTCATCGGGCAAGCCGCGCAACGACGCCAGGGGCCGCGGGAGCGCGGCCTTTGGTGGGCCAAATCGGCTCTTCGCGTAGCTGGCGACGCTCGGCCGATGCACCCACATCTCCCGTCGCGCCGCGCCTACTCGAAAAGCCGATTTGGCCCATCAAACCGCTTCAAACTAGACTTGAACTGCTCTAGCTAAGCGCCAGACCGACCCCGCCGGTGCGCACGTAGAGCAGCGCGCCGCCGTCGCTGCGCGCCCAATGATGGCTGCCCACCGGATTGCGCACCCAGCAACCGGGACCGTAGGTTCCGTGATCGTCGGCGAGATCGCCTTCGATCAAGTACGCCTCCTCGCCGAGCGGGTGGGCATGGTCGGGGACTTCGCACCCGGCGGCGAGGCGGACCAGGCGGATGGTCAGCGGCCCGTCGGGCCCGTCCTCTTCCTGGTGGAGGGGAATTTGCTCGACACCGTCGAGACGCCCCGGTTGCCAGGATTCGGCGCGGGTGTCGATGCGGAGCTTGGTCGCGCCGCGATATTGGCGCAAGTGCACGAACAGCTCGCAGCCGTCCTCGGTATAGGGCGCATGCGGCGATCCGTTCGGATTGAGCAGATAGGAGCCGGCGCCCCAGTCCCCGGTGTCGTCGGAGAAAGTCCCCGACAGCACCAGGATTTCCTCGCCGTCCGGGTGATCGTGGGCGGCGAACTTGGAGCCCGCGTCGAACCGGACGAGCGAGGTGACGCGCCCCGACTCGGCGGCGCCATCATGGTAAAGCCGCTTGCGCCAGACTCCGTCGGCCGGACTTTCCGCCCACGCCATGGTGTCGGAGAAGACCGTCGCGCGGGTCGCCAGATCGGTGTTGGTTCCGCTCATAAGTCTATTCCTTACGCTGCTTCGGTGCCGCCGACAGTCAAGCCGTCGACCAACAGAGTGGGTTGGCCGACCCCGACCGGTACGCCTTGGCCGTTCTTGCCGCAGGTGCCGATGCCGGGATCGAGGCGCATGTCGTTGCCGATCGCGCGGACGTTCTTGAGCACTTCGTGACCGGTGCCGATCAGGGTCGCGCCCTTGACCGGCGCGGTCACCTTGCCGTCCTCGATCAGATACGCCTCCGACGCCGAGAACACGAACTTACCGCTGGTGATGTCGACCTGGCCGCCACCGAAATTGACCGCGTACAGGCCCTTGTCGACCGAGCGGAGAATATCCTCGGGCGCCTCGGTGCCGCCGACCATAATGGTATTGCGCATGCGCGGCATCGGCTGATGGGCGAAACTCTGACGCCGGCCATTGCCGGTCGATACGGTGCCCATCAGGCGTGCGTTGAGCCGATCGTGCATATAGCCGACCAGGACCCCGTCCTCGATCAGCGTGGTGTTCTGCGTCGGCGTGCCCTCGTCATCGACCGACAGCGAGCCGCGGCGCGCTTCCAGGGTGCCGTCGTCGATCACGGTAACCCCCGGTGCACCGATCCGTTCGCCCAGCAAGCCGGAAAACACACTGGTCTTCTTGCGGTTGAAGTCGCCCTCGAGACCGTGGCCGATCGCCTCGTGCAACAGAATCCCCGGCCAGCCCGGGCCGAGCACGACTTGCATCTCGCCGGCCGGCGCGGCGCGCGCCTCGAGCAGGACCAGGGCTTGGCGATAGGCTTCATCGACATGGTCGCGCCAGGTCTCTGGCGAAAGCAACAAGTCGTAGGCGTAACGCCCGCCCGAGCCGTGGCTGCCGGTTTCCTTGCGATCGTCGTCGCCGACCACCACCGAGACGTTGAGACGCACCAGCGGGCGGATATCGCCGACCCGCGCGCCGTCGGCGCGAATGATCTCGACGCCCTGCCAACTTCCAGTGAGCGAGGCCATGACCTGGCGAACCCGCGGGTCCTTCGAGCGGGCATAATCGTCGATGTCTTGCAGCAGTTTGACCTTGTCGGCGAAGTCGACCGCTTGCAACGGATTTTCGTCGTCATAGAGCTTGCGGTTGGTCGGGCCGGGTGCGACGTCGACCGATCCCCGTTCGCCGCTGCGCACCGCTTTTACCGTCGCGGCGGCGCGCTTGATTGCGTCCTCGCTGAGCTCGGAGGCGTGTCCGTAGCCGGTCGCCTCGCCCGAGACGGCGCGCAGACCGAATCCCTGCGCGGTATCGAAACTGGCGCTCTTGAGTTTGCCGTCATCGAAGCCGAAGCTCTCGGATTGGCGATATTCGAGGAAGAGCTCCCCGTCGTCGGCGCCGTCCAAGGCGTCGCCGACAATGGCTTCGACGCGGGATTGATCCATGCCGGCGCGGGTGAAAAACAAATCGTCCAAGCGGGCCATGTCCGTCATCGGTGGCAACTCCAGTTGTGATTTTCCGAGCGGTCTCGCACCCGGCCCCGTATATGTAACCCCGCACACTTCTCATTCCAAGCAACCCCGGCCCGCGGATGACCGAAATTGTCTCTCTCGACGGCACACCGTTGACGCTCTCGGGCACACCGCCGCGCATCGGCGAGCGTGTGGGTATCGGGCAGAGCGAAGATGCGAGCCAAACAACCGTGCTCTATATCGCGCCGAGTGTCGAGCGTTGGCCGTATGACGCGGCCCGGCGGTTCGCCGCACGGGTCCGGGCCCCGGTGAGCCTGCAGGTGGCGAGCGGCGACCGCGTCGAGATTCGGCAATCCTGGGCCGACGCCGCGCAATGGCGGATTTTTTCGTTCGATCAACCGGCGCTCGTCGCCGCCGGACTGTGGCTCGTCCAAATGCATCTACCCACCCGCGCCTTGCTGGTGCTGGATGGCGACGCGCGCCTCCTGTATGGAGAGATTCCGCCGTCGCTCGACCAGGAGGTCTATTTTGACGCCGCGTTGGCACGAATGGAGAGGGTCAAATGAACGAAGAGTCGCGCGATTTGGATAACCTGGCCGGGTTGGAAGCCGGCCAACTCGCGCTGGTGACCGAGCATCCCGAGCGCGGCCTGCTCGCCGACGAAGTCCATGCCCGTCCGCCGATGCGGCTCAACGCGCCGGCGAAAGTTAGTCATCTGGTCATGCTCTCGGGCGAGGATGCGGCGCCCGACGAACGCAGTCATCTGGCGTTGTTGTGCGAGAGTTTCGACGTATCGGTTCCGGATCACGCGGCGCGGCAGTTTTTTGCCGATTTCGGCACCTTCAAGCTGCGCTGGGAGCGGCATACCGAATTCGCCGCCTGGACCTTCGTGCGCGAAAGCGCGATCGCGGCGGCGACCTTCGATCAGCCGTTCGCCGATTTGCCGCTCGGCCACGTCCCCGCCGAATGGCTTATACCAAGGGTGGTTAATAATGACCCATTTGATGGCCCGAGGTGGTTTTCCGGGTAGGCGCGACGCGCCGCGCGATGCGGTGCCATCGGGCAAGCGGCGCAACGCACCCGGAAAGCCACCTCGGGCCACCGAAGGCCGGTCGCTTTTCGTCGCTGGCGGCGTCGCGGGCGGCTTGACGTGGGGTCGCACGACAGCGCGCCCCGCTCCTACCCAGCGGCGAAAATCGATCGGTCAAATGGGTCATTATTAACCACCCTTGGTATTACCACGCTGCCCGGGCACGCCCTGGTCGCGATCGACATATCCTTGATGCCGCGCGAGCTGTCGAGTCCGACCGCCGACCTGATCGAGGAATTGTTCGCCGAGCCGGTCGGCGGACCGGTCGCCGACGGCGCGGCGAGTATATGGACTGATTTCCGCCGCCACGGCGGACGCAACCGAATTCTTGTGCACGACGAGTCGCTGACCCGCGGCCGCCGCGGTCGCCTGGTGCAGCGTCTGATCGAAATCGAGACCTATCGGATGTTCGCTCTGTTGGCGTTTCCGCTGGCGCGAACGCATGGATCGCAGGTGAGCGAGATCGATCGCCGATTGGCGGACCTGACCGCTCGGCTGCGCGACGCGGATGGGGTCGAGGTGCAACGCCGACTGCTCGACGACGCGCTGTCCTTGGGCGCCGAAATCGAACGCATCGCCGCCGCGACCAATTATCGGTTCAGCGCGGCGCGGGCGTATCACGAGTTGGCCGAACAACGCATCGAGGAGCTGCGCGAACGCTCGGCGCGCGACCAGAAACCCGGCATGCAGCCGCTCGGTCAATTCCTGCGCCGCCGGTTGCGGCCGGCGATGCGGACCTGCGAATCGCTCCGCGATCGATTGGAGACCGCGTCACGCCATCTGGCCCGCGCGGCCAACCTGTTGCGCAGCCGCATAGAGCTCGATCTCGCCGAGCAAAATCGCGCGCAGCTCGCCGCGATGAACCGGCATAGCCGTATCCAACTGCGCTTGCAGCGCACTGTCGAGGGTCTGTCGGTGGCGGCGATCAGCTATTATGTGGTCGGCCTCGTCGGCACTATTCTCGAAGCCATTCCGGTCCGCTTCCTGCCGGTTTCCGTGACCGTCGCGACCGGTCTGTCGGTGCCGTTGGTTCTGCTCCTCGCTTGGATCTTGATGCGCCGAATCCACAAGGGATTCATCGACAAATAATACCATAATAATTTTGTGGATACTCGATCCACCTTGCCTCCGGCAATCGGTGAACCACTTTGTGGTTGGGGCGTGAGGCGAGACTTGATTTCCGTCAAGCCGCAGGGTTATATGCGCGCGAGTCGTGCTGGTTTGCACGGTTTCTCAGTTGTCATCAGCGCCGGTGTGGACGGAGGCGGACGGGGCGAGGCGTCGGATAGCCGCGGCGGGGGACGCATCACGGCGCAGATTCGAATCTTGAAGGACAGGCTCTCATGGCATTGAACTGGGTCTTCGCGCGATCAGTCGCGGTTGCGACGACGCTCGTCGGGCCGTTGGGACTCGCCGGCGCGGCGAGCGCCGAACCGGTGACCGGCCAGCCGGTCCCGTGGCAAATGGGATTCCAACCCGCGGCGTCGCCGATCATGGCGCAAATGACCAGTTTTCATAATTTGCTTCTGGTGATCACCACCTTGATCGTGATTTTTGTGACCGGCCTGATGATCTACGTCATGGTGAAGTTCAACCGGAAAGCCAATCCCACGCCGTCGACGTTCACCCACAATGTGGTGATCGAAGTGCTGTGGACGGTGGTGCCGGTGGTCATCCTGGTGGTGATCGCGATCCCGAGCTTCAAGCTGCTCTACGACCAGAATACGATCCCGGAAGCCGATCTCACCATCAAGGCGATCGGCAACACCTGGTTCTGGGATTATGAGTATCCCGACGAAGGGTTGGCGTTTTCAGCTTACATGGTCGCGGAAGAAGATCTCGAACCCGGCCAACCACGCCTGCTGGCGACCGACACGCCGGTGGTGGTGCCGGTGGGCAAGGTGGTGCGGGTGCTGATCACCGCCAACGACGTCATTCATGCCTGGGCGGTGCCGTCGCTTGGCGTCAAAGTCGATGCGGTGCCCGGCCGCCTCAACGAGACTTGGTTTCTCGCCGATGCGCCGGGCACCTATTACGGGCAATGTTCCGAACTGTGCGGCGCCAATCACGCGTTCATGCCGATCGAAGTCAAGGCGGTGAGCGCCGCCGACTATCAAGTCTGGCTCGAGATGGCGCGCGAAGAATACACGCGCATCGACGGTGACGCGGACAGCGTTCGCCTCGCCGACGCGTCGCGGCGCTAAGACGCCAGCGGATAGATAAGGGGATAACGTCCATGGCGCAAACCGATGCCGCGGCTGGCCACGCCCATCACCCGACCGGTCTCAGGCGCTGGCTGTTTTCGACCAACCACAAAGACATCGGCACGCTCTATCTGATCTTCGCCGTCATCTTTGGGCTGGTCGGTGCGCTGTTTTCGATCATCATGCGGATGGAACTCGAGAGCCCCGGCATCCAGGTGGTCGGCGAGAACTTTCATTTCTTCAATGTGCTGGTGACCGGTCACGGTCTGATCATGGTGTTCTTCATGGTCATGCCGGCGTTGATCGGCGGCTTCGGCAACTGGTTCGTGCCGATCATGATCGGCGCGCCGGACATGGCGTTCCCGCGGATGAACAACATCAGCTTCTGGCTGTTGGTCCCCGCCGGCATCTTGTTGGTCGGCTCGATCTTCGTTCCCGGCATGGGCGAAGACGGCGCCGGTATCGGCTGGACCGCCTACCCACCACTATCGAGCAAAGTATTTCATAGCGGCCCGGCGGTCGATATGGCGATCTTCGCGCTGCATCTCGCCGGCGCGTCGTCGATCCTCGGCGCGATCAACTTCATCACCACCATCTTCAATATGCGCGCGCCGGGCATGACCCTGCACAAGATGCCGCTGTTCGTGTGGTCGGTGCTGGTCACCGCGTTTTTGCTGCTGCTGTCGCTGCCGGTCCTCGCCGGCGCCATCACCATGCTGCTCACCTACCGCAATTTCGGCACCGCGTTTTTCGACGCGGCCGGTGGCGGCGATCCGATCCTGTTCCAGCATCTGTTCTGGTTTTTCGGCCACCCGGAAGTCTACATCCTGATCCTGCCCGGCTTCGGCATTATCAGTCAGGTGGTGTCGACCTTCTCGCGCAAACCGGTGTTCGGCTATCTCGGCATGGCCTACGCGATGGTCGCGATCGGCTTCATCGGCTTCGTGGTGTGGGCGCATCACATGTACACCGTCGGGCTCGACGTCGATACGCGGGCCTATTTCCTGGCGGCGACACTGGTGATCGCGGTGCCCACCGGGGTCAAGATCTTCAGCTGGATCGCCACCATGTGGGGCGGCTCGATCGAGTTCAAGACGCCGATGCTGTTCGCCCTCGGCATGATCTTCCTGTTCGTGGTCGGCGGCGTGACCGGGGTGGTGCTGACCAATACCGGGATCGACGTGGCGATGCATGACACTTATTACGTGGTCGCGCATTTCCATTACACGATGTCGATGGGCGCGCTGTTCTCGATCTTCGCCGGGTTCTATTACTGGGCCGGCAAGATGACCGGGCGGATGTATCCCGAGACCCTGGCGCGCATCCAGTTCTGGACCCTGTTTATCGGTGTCAACCTGACGTTCTTCCCGATGCACTTCTCCGGTCTGGCCGGCATGCCGCGACGCTATGTCGATTATCCCGATGCCTTCGCGGGCTGGAACATGATCTCGTCGTGGGGCTCGTATCTTTCCTTCGCCTCCGCCCTGCTGTTCTTGTTCATCGTCTTCCGCACTTTCACCGCGGGCGCCAAATGCGCCGACAATCCGTGGGGCGAAGGCGCGACGACGCTGGAATGGAAAGTGTCTTCACCGCCCGCGTTCCACACTTATGAGGAGCTGCCCGAGGTCGACTGACCTGGGACCGCTTACAACGACGGCGAATATGACTGTATCTCCCCAAACCAGCCCAGCGAGCCCCTACGTGCTCGATACCGCGAGCCCGCGCGATTTTGTGAGCCTGCTCAAGCCGCGGGTGATGTCATTGGTCTGCTTCACCGGCATCGTCGGGCTGTTGCTGGCGCCCGGCGAAATTCATCCGGTCATCGCCTTCACCGCGCTTCTCTGTATCGCCGTCGGCGCGGGGGCGTCGGGCGCGATCAACATGTGGTGCGACCGCGATATCGACGCGGTCATGAAGCGCACCCGCAATCGGCCGATCCCGGCGGGACGGGTGGCGCCGGAAAGCGCGCTCGGCTTCGGCGTGACCCTCGCGGTGGGCTCCGTCGCGGTGATGGGGTTGGCGGTGAATTGGGTCGCCGCCGGCCTGCTCGGGGCGACCATCGGGTTTTACGTTTTCGTCTACACGCTTTGGCTGAAACGCCGCACCCCGCAGAATATCGTCATCGGCGGTGCCGCCGGCGCGCTTCCCCCGGTGATCGGCTGGGCCGCGGTCACTGGTGGCATCGATCTCCTGCCGATCATTCTGTTCATGATCGTCTTCATCTGGACGCCGCCACATTTTTGGGCGCTGGCGTTGTATCGCTCGGGCGACTACGAGGCCGCCGGAGTGCCGATGCTGCCGGTGGTCGCGGGGCGCGACGAAACGCGGCGGCAGATCCTGCTCTACAGCCTGGTGTTGGTGCCGCTGACGCTGATCCCGTCGCTGCTCGCGCTGACCGGCGTGATCTACGGCGTCGGCGCGGCGCTGCTTGGGGCTGAGTTTCTGCGCCGCGCGTGGATCGTGTCGCGCGCCGGGACCGACGCCCAGGCGATGAGTCTGTTCGGCTATTCGATCGCATACTTGTTTCTCATTTTCGTTTTGCTGCTGGTCGATCGGTGGGCCACCGCAATGGGAGTTTGACGGCGATGCCGCTGCATCCCCGGCATCGCAAAGTGCGTGGGCGTAACGTCGCGCTGGGACTGGCTCTCGGCGCGCTGGTGGTGCTGTTTTTCATGATCACCCTGGTCAAGATGGGCGGCGCCGGGTGAGCGCGAGCAATCGGACTCTAGGGCTCGGACTCGGCGCCACGGCAATGGCGATGGTCGGCGCGGCGTACGCCTCGGTGCCGCTTTACGATCTGTTCTGCAAGGTGACCGGATACGGCGGCACCACCAAGGTGGCGACCGAGGCGCCGGCGGAGATCGCCGACTTCACGGTGACCGTCCGCTTCAACGCCGACACCCAGTCGGCGCTGCCGTGGCGCTTTCAGCCGGTCCAACAGGCGGTGGTCGTGCGCGCCGGCGAGACCAGTTTGGCGTTCTACCGGGCGGAGAACCTGGGCGACGCGCCGCTGGTCGGGACCGCGACCTTCAACGTCACGCCGCAGAGTGCCGGCGCCTATTTCAGCAAGATCGATTGTTTTTGTTTCGCGGAGCAATATCTCGCGCCGGGTCAGAGCGCCGACCTGCCGGTGTCGTTTTTCGTCGATCCGGCTATCGCCGACGATCCCGATACCGCGCATATTCGCACCATCACTTTGTCCTATATGTTTTTTGACGCCGGCGAGGAGGCGGTGGCCCGTGCCGCCGCGACGCAGACCGCCGACGCAAGCGTAAATCCAGCGACCCGGATCACCCTGGAGAACGAGCGATGACCGACGCCCCGGCCCAACACCCCTATCACCTGGTGGACCCGAGTCCGTGGCCGATCATGGGCGCGTTCTCGGCCTTGGCGCTGACCTTCGGCATGGTGATGTTCATGCACGATGCGCCGGGCGGAGCCTTGCTCGCCGGCATCGGGGCGGCGCTGATCGCGTTGACCATGGTGGTGTGGTGGCGCGACGTGATCCGCGAGGCGACCTTCGAGGGCCATCACACGCCGATCGTCCAGATCGGCATGCGCTACGGCATGGTGCTGTTTATCGTCTCCGAGGTGATGTTCTTCGTCGCCTGGTTCTGGGCTTTCTTCGATGCCTCGCTGTTCGCCGACGAGGCGATCCAATATGCCCGCGTCAATGCGAATGAGGGACAATGGCCGCCGGCGTCGATCACCACTTTCGATCCCTGGCACTTGCCGCTGCTCAATACGGTCATCCTGCTGACCTCGGGCGCGGCGGTGACCTGGGCGCATCACGCCATGCTCGAGGGCGACAAAAAGCAGTTGGTACAGGGCTTGGCGGCGACCTGCGCGCTCGGCATCTTGTTCACCATCGTCCAGGCCTATGAATATGTCCACGCGCCGTTTGGTTTCGCGGACGGCATTTATCCGTCGACCTTCTTCATGGCGACCGGATTTCACGGCGCGCACGTGATCATCGGCACGGTGTTCCTGCTGGTGTGTCTGGGCCGCGCCTACGCCGGCCATTTCAAACCCGACCATCACTTCGGCTTCGAGGCGGCGGCCTGGTATTGGCATTTCGTCGATGTCGTATGGTTGTTCCTGTTCAGCTGCATCTATTGGTGGGGCGGCAGCTGAGCCAAGCCGGCATATCGTCCCTGGCGGCGGCGATCGGTCGGCGCTGCCCGGCCTGCGGGCAAGGCAAACTCTACGCGTCCTATCTCAAGGTCGCGGAGCGCTGTTCGGTCTGCGACATTTCCCTCGGCGATCATGATTCCGGCGACGGCCCGGCGTTCTTTGTCATCCTGCCGGTGGGCTTCATTGTCGTCGGGCTGGCGTTCTGGTTCGAGGCAAGCTTCGCGCCGCCCTATTGGCTTCACCTGGTGATCTGGCTGCCGGTGACCCTCGCTCTGTCGCTGGTCATGTTGCCGCCGCTCAAGGCGTGGTTGATTGCGCAGCACTACCGCCACAAATTGCCCAGCGATCGCCTGGTCGGTGACGACGAGCCGTGACCCGACGAAGCCGCGCGGCGGCGTTGTTTGTCTGGCCCGGTCTGGCGCTGCTGATCGCGTTGGGGACATGGCAAGTCCACCGGCTGCAGTGGAAAACCGCGCTGATCGAGTCGATCGCCGCGCGCCGCGATTTGCCGCCGGTGCCGCTGCCAGCGGACCTTGACGCGCCGGGCGCCGACACGCTCGAATTCACCCGGGTCGCGTTGACCGGGCGATTCGATCACCCAGCGGAAATGATCCTGCTCGCCCGGCCGCGACGCGGCCATGCGGGCTCCCGGGTGATCACCCCGTTCGCGGTCGAAGGCGGACCGGTGATTCTCGTCGACCGCGGCTGGGTGCCGGTGGCGGCCGAGGATCCGGCGCGCCGCGCCGAGGGACAAATCGCCGGCCTAGTCTCGATCGAAGGCGTAGTGCGGGTGGCGCCGCCGGCCAACTGGTTCACCCCCGACAACCAGCCCGACCGCAACGCGTGGTACCGCATCGATCTCCAGGCGATGGCGGCGCACGCCGGCGTGCCGCCGGTCGGACTTTATATCGAAGCGGCGATGGCGGCGATTCCCGGCGGCCTGCCGATCGGCGGCCGGCCGGTCGCGCGCATCGTCAACAATCATCTGAAGTACGCGATCACCTGGTATGGCTTGGCGGTGGTCCTGCTGGTGGTCTATGTCTTCTTCCGGCGCGGCGAGCGCCGCGACAAACCCTGATCCTCAAGGCTCGATATGACCCTGTTTCGACGCGTGTCCGCACTCACCGCATTTTTCATTTTCCTCCAGATCGTGCTCGGCGCGATAACCCGGCTGACCGAGTCCGGCCTGTCGTGCCCGGACTGGCCGCTGTGCTACGGCCTGTGGTTTCCGACCCCGGAGAAGCTCGCGGCGATTCCCGAGCTCAACTTCACCTTCGGCCAGGTGATGTCGGAATGGTTTCATCGCTTCAATGCCGCGGTGGCGGTGGGGCCGTTGACCCTGGTGCTGCTCGTTCTCGCGTATCGCTTGCGGGCCGCTGTCGCCGGGCTGTTTCCGACCATGGTCTTGGCCGCCGTGGTGCTGTTCATCGAAGCCGGGCTCGGCGGCTTCACCGTGCTCGACAGCAACAGCCCGTGGTCGGTGGCGGTCCATCTGACGGTCGCGTTGATTTTGATCGGCCTGGTGATGCGGGCGCATTTGTTGGTCCGCCAGCGGCCCGAGGGCGACGCCCGATCGGGTGGCGCGATGACGGCGGTGATGGTGTCCATGGTGTTGGTGGTGATCACCGTTGCCAGTGGCGCGATGATGGCGAAATCGGGCGCCTCGCTGGCGTGCCCGAGCTGGCCGCTCTGCGACGGTGGATTAATCCCCGACCTCGCCGACGCCAGTGTGCGCCTCGCCTTCCTCCACCGGTTGTTCGCGCTTGCCGCCGCCCTGGCGGTGGTCACCCTGTGGTTTGCGGCGCGGCGGCGCGGTGGCGACCGACGCGCGCCGTTTGCGCGGGCGGCGAACATGGCGCTGTCGGTCCTGGTGGCCCAAGTCGTGGTCGGCGCGGTGGTGTTCAAGGCATTCGACGCGGCGGCGCTGTGGCCGCAGGTCTTGGCGGGGACGGTGCATCAGGCGATCGGGGTGATGCTGTTCGCCACTTTCGTGGTGATGGGGTGGATGCTCGGGCCGGCGAGAACGAACGCCGATGGATAACCGGTCACCGGAGGTCTACCAAGATCTCGAGCGGCGGTTTCGCCGCCTCGCGCTGATCGGCGATGCCAGCGGTTTTCTCGCCTGGGACCGCGCGGCGATCATGCCGCGCGGCGGCGCCGAATCGCGCGCCGAACAGCTCACCGAACTCGGCCTGATCCGTCATGAAATGATGACCGATGCGACGCTCGGTGAAGCACTCGACGCGGCGGAGGCTGGGGACGACGCCCTGGATCCCTGGCAGCGCGCCAATCTCGTCGCCATGCGGCGCAAATGGCGCCACGCCAACGCGGTGCCGGCGCCGCTCCACGAAGCGATGTCGCGCGCCGGTCTCGCCTGCGAGATGGCCTGGCGCGAGGCGCGCCCCAACAATGATTTCGCGACCCTTCGGCGGTTGCTCGAGACCGTCATCGACCTGGTTCGCGAAACCGCGTCGCTCAAGGGCGAAGCCTTCGGCTGCACCCCCTATGACGCGTTGCTCGATCAGTTCGAGCCCGGCTTGCGCGCCGCCAAAATCGATCCGGTGTTCGACGATTTGGCGGCGTTCCTGCCCGATTTCATCGACGATGTCCTGGTCCGTCAAGGCCAGGCACCGGCGATCATCGAGCCCGCCGGCCCGTTCCCCGAGGCCCGTCAGCGGGCGCTCGGCGAGGACCTGATGAGGCGCGTCGGTTTCCCGTTCGACAGCGGTCGCCTCGACGTCAGCCATCATCCGTTTTCCGGCGGCACGCCCGACGATCTTCGCATCACCACGCGCTATGACGAGGCCGATTTCACGTCGTCGCTGATGGCGGTTCTGCACGAGACCGGGCACGCGCTCTACGAGTGCAACTTGCCCAGGCCGTATCGCCATCAGCCGGTCGGCGAGGCGTTGGGCATGGCGATGCATGAAAGCCAATCGCTGCTGATCGAAATGCAGGTCTGTCGCGGCCGCGCGTTTACCGGCTTTGCCGCGCCGCTAATGCGCGCCGCCTTCGACGGCGCCGGCCCGGCCTGGGATGGGGATAATATTCACCGCCTCGCCACCCGGGTCAGCCGCGGGCTGATTCGCGTCGATTCCGATGAGGTGACCTATCCGGCGCACATCATCCTGCGCACCCGCCTCGAGCGGACGTTGATCGCCGGCGAACTCGCGGTCGCCGACTTACCCGGTGCGTGGGCCGAGGCGATGGCCGAGCTAGTCGGTATCGTGCCGTCCGACGATCGCGACGGCTGCCTGCAGGACATTCATTGGATGGATGGCGCGCTGGGGTACTTTCCGACCTATACCCTCGGCGCGATCATGGCGGCGCAGCTCTATCAAGCGGCGCGCGCCGCCGCCCCCGAGATCGAGCCGGCGATTGGACGCGGCGATTTCGCGCCGCTCTATGCCTGGCTCGTCCCCCATGTCCATGCGCTCGGCAGTTCGCTGGGCGGCGAGACGATACTCACCCGCGCGACTGGCCGCGGCCTCGACCCCGAGGCCTTCAAGACGCACCTCAAAAGGCGGTATCTGGAGTGAATCGTTAGCCGCTGTCCCGCAGCCTGGCGGTAATCTCGACCAGCGCCTTGATGACACCCTCGAGCGTTGCCGCGTGCCCCGGTTCGATCAGGCCGCCCCCATCGTCGAAGGCCTTATGGGCTTCGCCGAGGGCGAATTGCTTGGGGATGACTAGCACGCCGCACGAGGTGAGCACTTGGCGCAACGACATCAGGCCACGCGCGCCGCCCAAGCGGCCGGGCGACGCGCTCACCATCGCCGCCACCAGGCCTTGGTACGATGCCAACCCCGGCTCGTCGCCGTCGCGCCGCGAGGCCCAGTCGATCGCGTTCTTGAGTACCGCCGACAGCCCACTGTTGTACTCCGGCGAGGCGATCAGCAGCCCGTCGTGCGAAGCCATCAAGGATTTGAGGTGGCGCCCGCCTTCGGGAATGCCGGCGGTGGCCTCGAGATCGCCGTCGTAGAGTGGTAGCGCCAGCTCGCCAAGATCGATGGAAGTAACCCCCGTGCCGGCATCCAGCGCCGCTTTCGCGGCTAGATTTAACAGTTTGCGGTTATGCGAGTCCGCGCGCGTGCTGCCCGCGAAGGCGAGCAACCGCACAGTTCGATCCATGGCGATCGATCAGCCGCCGGCGTTGGCGAAAACGCCCATCGCCCAGGATCCGACGAATAGGATCGCGCCGAGCGCGGTGTAGCCCGCCGCGCGCTTGATGACCCGGGTGATTTCCGCCATCGCGGTCATCACACCGCCAAGATTGGCGGCATCCCCGGCCTCGCCGTCCGCCGGCAGCGGGACGTCGATTATCGAAACCTGGTACCAATAATAGGCGGCACCGGCGATCACCAGCATCGCCATGAAATCCATGAAATACTCGAAAAAATACGCGGCCATGTTCGACTCCTACGCGCTTCGACGGCATTAGACGCATATGAACCTAGGGCGCCACCGCGATTCGTCAGCCACAAATATCTCATTTGCTCGCGTTTCTTTAAATTCGCGCCACATCCTTGACCATGGCATCGGCTTACGATACCGCCATGCGTTCGCCAGAAAGGATATGGCTAGAGTGGACTATGTAAGCACCCGGGGTAATGCACCGTCGCTGAGTTTCGAGGATGTCATGATGACTGGGCTCGCCGCCGATGGCGGGCTCTATGTCCCCGCGACGTGGCCGGGATTGACCGGAACCGACCTGAGGCAGCTCGCCGATGTCGCCTATGCCGACGCAGCGCTGCGGGTGATCGAGCCTTTCGTCGGCGGAGAAATCGAGCCGGCGGCGCTCGCGGCGATGACGGCTGAGGCTTATGCGGGCTTTGGACACCCGGATGTCGCGCCTTTGGTGCAGATCGGCGATGGCGAATGGCTGCTCGAGCTGTTTCACGGCCCGACCCTGGCGTTCAAGGATATTGCCTTGCAGCTGCTTGGGCGGCTATTCGACCATGTGCTGTCGCGTCGCGGGACGCGGATTACCATCGTCGGCGCGACTTCGGGCGATACCGGATCGGCGGCGATCCACGCCTGCCGCGGCCGCGCCAACATCGATATATTTATTCTCCATCCGCAAGGTCGGGTTTCCGATGTGCAACGCCGGCAAATGACCACGGTCAGCGACTCCAACGTCCATAATATCGCCGTGCGCGGCACTTTCGACGACTGCCAGGCGCTGGTCAAAGCGATGTTCAACGATACGAGGTTTCGCGACGAGATGCGCCTGTCGGCGGTCAATTCGATCAACTGGGCGCGGGTGATGGCGCAAATCGTCTATTACTGCACCGCCGCGGCCAAGTTCGCCGGGCCGGTGCAATTTTCCGTCCCAACGGGAAATTTCGGCGATGTCTTTGCCGGCTACGCGGCGCACGCGATGGGCGTTCCGATTTCCCGCCTGCTGGTCGCCACCAATCGCAACGATATTCTGACCCGGGCCCTGACCACCGGCGGCTACCGGGTGACCAGCGTCGAGCCGACCGTGTCCCCGAGCATGGACATCCAGGTGTCGAGCAATTTCGAGCGCTTGCTGTTCGACCTCACCGACCGTAACGGCGCCGCGGTCCAGGGCCTGATGGCACAACTGGCCACCGACGGCGGATTCGATATCGCGCCGGACGATTTGGCCAAGGCGCGCCCGTTGTTCGCTGCGGAGACGATCGACGAGGAGCAGACCCTGGCGACGATCGCCGCCGTGCATGCCGAGACCGGTATCGTGATCGATCCCCATACCGCGGTTGGCGTCGCGGCGGCCCGCCGGTCCCCCAGGGATCCGGAGGTGCCGATGGTGGCGCTGGCGACCGCCCATCCGGCCAAGTTTCCCAATGCCGTCGCCCGCGCGATCGGCCATGCTCCCGAGCGTCCGGCGGTGCTCGAGGGCGTCATGGAAGCCGAGGAACGCATTACGATTCTCGACCAAGACCTGGAAAAGATGCAGGATTACATTCGCGACCATGGGTCCATCGCGGCATAAGCCGCGGAAGACAAAAAAGCGGCATAAGCCGCGGAAGACAATAGAGCGGCATGAGCCGCGGGGGACGAAGGAGTGGCATGAGTACCAAAGTCAGCACCGAGGTGATCGTCGACGCCGGTTCCGAGATCAGGGTCTCGACCCTGGACAACGGGCTTCGCGTGGTCAGCCAATCGATGACCACCGTCGATACGGTGTCGCTCGGCGCCTGGGTCGATGCCGGCGCGCGCAACGAAAGCCGTGACATCAACGGGATATCGCACCTGCTCGAGCATATGGCATTCAAAGGCACCAAGCGGCGCGACGCCTACACCATCGCCGCCGAGATCGAGGCGGTCGGCGGACATCTCAACGCCTATACCTCGCGCGAACAGACCGCGTTCTTCGCCAAGATCCTCAAGGACGATTTGCCACTGGCGGCCGATCTGTTGGGCGACATTCTCTGCCAGTCGACGTTCGAGCCGGGCGAGCTGGCACGCGAAAAAGACGTAATCATCCAGGAAATCGGCCAAGCCAACGATACCCCCGATGACATCGTGTTCGATCACTTTCAGGAAACCGCATATCCCGACCAGCCGGTTGGCCGACCGGTGCTTGGCTCGGCGGAAGGCGTCGCGGCGCTCGAACGCGGCGCCCTGTTCGACTATCTCGGGATCCATTACACCGCCCCCGACATGGTGTTCGCCGCCGCCGGGCGGCTCGATCATGATCATCTGCTCGGCCTCGCCGAGGACGCTTTCGGCGATTTGCCGGCGACCCGTTCGCCGGCGATCGAAACCGCGCGCTATAAGGGCGGCGACTTCCGCCACGATCGCGATCTGGAACAGCTTCACTTGCTGATTGGGGTCGACGGATTGGCCTATGAGGACGACGATATCGCCGCGCTGCAAGTGCTCTCGACGCTGCTCGGCGGCGGCATGTCGTCGCGCCTGTTCCAGGAAGTGCGGGAAAAGCGCGGCCTGGCCTATTCGGTATTCACCTTCGCCTCATCGTTCGTCGACGGCGGCGTGTTCGGCGTCTACGCCGGCACCGGTCCCGACGAAAGCGGCGCCCTGGCAGGGGTCATTTGCGACGAGCTGAAGCGGGTCCGGGATGGAGTTACGGCGGAGGAAATCGCGCGCTCGAAAGCGCAGCTCAAGTCCGGCTTGTTGATGTCGCTGGAGAGTAATTTCTCGCGGTGTGAGCAGGTTGCGCGCCAGATGCTGATCTATGGCCGGCCGAAGACGGTCGACGAGATCGTCGAAAAAATCGATGCTGTCGACGAGACCGCGGTGGTGCGCTGCATGGCAAGGTTGCTCGAGCAATGCACGCCGACGGTCGCCGCACTCGGTCCCACCGGCGATTTGCCGGATTTCGAGACGATTTCGGCGCGACTGAATTAATCACCCTTGGTATTAGGATGGCGCTACTCAAGACCTTATCCGAGAGCCTGCGCAGCAAGTCACTGACCTCGGGGCCGGTCGAACTGCGGCCGCCGGCGCGCGGCGATTGGAAACAATGGGCGGAATTGCGCAGCCAAAGCCGATCCTATCTGGAGCCGTGGGAGCCGACGTGGACGCGCGACACGCTGACCCGCAAGGCCTTTGGGCGGCGCCTGCGCGCCTATGGCCTCAACGCCCAAGCCGACACCGGCTACGCGTTTTTCATATTTCGCCGAGACGATTCCGCGCTGGTCGGCAGCATATCGCTCAATCATGTGCGGCGCGGGGTCAGCCAGACCGGCAGTGTCGGCTATTGGACGGGAGAACCGTTCGCCCGCAAGGGGTATATGACCGCGGCGCTCGTCGGGCTCCTGCCCTTCGCCTTCGACACCATCAATCTGCATCGAGTTAGCGCCGCGTGCCTGCCGCAAAATGTGGCCAGCCGAGCGCTGCTCGAGAAAGTCGGGTTTTCCGAGGAAGGTTTCGCGCGGAAATACCTGCGCATTAACGGCTCGTGGCAGGATCACGTGATGTACGCTGTCTTGAGCACTGATCCGCGGCCAAGCCTCGACTCGTTGCCGGCACCCGGCTCCAAGTCATTCGCTTCGCATATCGATGACGAGATCGAGCCCACGGCGGTCGAGTCAGGCGTGCCCGGCTTCGCTCGACAGGAATGACGGATCGACCCCGACCTTGGCGACCGCCTGGGTCCATTTGATGTCGTGTTCACGCCCGAACACCAATTCCTGGTCGGCGGCGACATTGAGCCAGCCATTGCTCTGAATCTCGGTGTCGAGCTGACCCGGTGCCCACCCGGCATAGCCGAGCGCGAATAGGGCTTGGCCCGGGCCCGAACCGCGCGCGATCGAGCGCAAGACGTCGATGGTCGCGGTCATGGAGAACGTGTCGTCCACCTGCATTGTCGCTTCGCTGACATAGTCGGTGGTATGCAGCACAAATCCGCGCGCCGATTCCACCGGTCCGCCAAAATGGACTTGAATTTGGTCGTCGAGATTGTCCGACTCGATCTCGAGCTCCATCTGGCGGAGCAAATCGGTGAAACTCATGGCATCGACCAGCTTGTTGACCACCAAGCCCATGGCGCCTTCTGCATTATGCGCGCACATGTAAACCACACTATGCTCGAAGCGCGGATCGGTCATTTGGGGCATGGCGATCAACAGTTGACCGCTGAGATAGCCGTCCTGGGTTTCCAGTGCCGTCATAGGTTCTTAAGTACGTGCTGCGCGGGCCGATGACAAGGTCGCGCGAATGTGACAGGGATTTATGGTTCTCCGCAGGCGTCGCGCGACTATATTTCGCATGATGAAATCGAAAACGATGTCTTACGCCGGCGTGCGCGCGCTCAGTATGGCTCTGGCGATATTTGTCGGCGTGGCCCATGGCTCGAGTGAAGCGGCGTCGAAAGCGTCATCGCCCTGGGTTTCGAGCAATTTTAGCCAGGTTCGCCTGATTGCCGCGCGATCGACGGTGGGTGACGCCGCCGAATTGCGCCTCGGCCTGCACTTTCGCTTGGAGCCGGGATGGAAGATCTATTGGCGTAGCCCGGGCGATGCCGGTCTGCCGCCCAGGCCCGATTTTTCCGCCTCCGGGAATGTCGCGCGTGTCGACGTGCGCTGGCCGGCGGCGCAACGCTTTATCCAAGATGCCGACATCGAGACCATCGGCTATGTCGACGAAGCCGTGCTGCCGCTCACCGTGGTGCCGGCGCGCCCCGGCGAGCCGGTATCGATGCGGGTCGCTCTCGAGTATCAAGCCTGCGAAAAAATCTGCGTCCCCTTGAGCGCGGTGCTCGCTCTCGATCTGCCCGCCGGGGTGGCCGAACCGACGCCCTTCGCGCAACTGATCGAACGCTTCGAATCGCGGGTCCCGGGCAGCGCCGAGAGCGCCGCGGTCACCGTCTTGTCGTCGGGCGTGGTCGGCACGCCGCCGGCGCAACGAATCGAAGTCGCCTTGCGCTCGCCGGTGCCCTTCGTCGCGCCGACGTTGTTCGCCGAGCCCGAGGGCCGGTTTCGCATTCCCAGCGGGACATTTCAGCTTAGCGATGGCGGCCGCGAGGTGGTGCTCAGTGTACCGGTCCAATCGAGAAAAGCCGTCGATTTGACCGGGAACTCGGTTGTTCTGACGGTTGTCGACGGCGAGCGCGCGTTCGAGTTCACGATGATCGCGGCGGCGGTCGAGCCGACTATGGAGTTTGGCGGAGGGACGCCGAGTTCGCTGATTTGGATGCTTGGCATCGCCTTGCTCGGCGGCCTGATTCTCAATCTGATGCCGTGCGTGCTGCCGGTTCTGTCGCTCAAACTGCTCGGCGCGATCGGCCATGGCGGCGGCGAACGCGGCAAGGTCGCGTTGAGTTTTCTTGCGGCGGCGGCGGGCATCGTCGCCTCGTTTCTCGTCCTCGCCCTTGCCGCGGTCACCGCCAAGGCGGCGGGCGGCACCGTGGGCTGGGGCATCCAGTTTCAGCAACCGCTTTTCCTGGTCTTTCTGGTGCTCGTCCTCAGTCTGTTCGCCTACAATTTGTTCGGTCTCTACGAGGTCGGCCTTCCCAGTTGGTTGGGGACCGCCGGTGCGCGCGCCGGTGATCGCGGCGGCCTGACCGGTCATTTTGTCACCGGCGCGTTCGCCACCTTGATGGCGACTCCCTGTTCGGCGCCGTTTTTGGGAACCGCTGTCGGCTTCGCCTTGAGTCGCGGCCCGGGCGAGATTTTCGCGATATTCGCCGCTTTGGGTCTCGGCATGGCGCTGCCGTATTTCGCGATTGCGGCGTTCCCCGGACTGGCCATTCGTCTGCCCCGGCCCGGCCCCTGGATGGGGCGGATCCGGTTGGTCCTCGGATTGGCCCTGCTCGGCACCGCGATCTGGTTGCTAAGCGTTCTCGCCACGGTGACCAGCGTTTCGATCGCCGGAGTTATTGCCGTACTGCTCGCGCTGGCGGCGGCGGTGATTTGGCTGATCAAACGTCGCCCGGCGATGCAAGGCGTGGGGATTGCCGGATTGCTGGTGCTGGGGACCGCGACGTTCGCGGCGCCGCTGGTTGGCGATACATCGCCCGATCTCGATGCCGGTTCAATGACCGCTATGTCCGACGATGTCGCCTGGCGCGCTTTCGACCTGACGGCGATCGATGCGGCCATCGCCGAGGGAAATATCGTCTTCGTCGACGTGACCGCGGATTGGTGCGTGACCTGTAAAGTGAACAAGCGGCTGGTGCTCGATGACGAAGCGATCATGCGTCGGCTACAGGCACCGGACGTGGTGTGTATGCGCGCGGATTGGACACGACCCGACAACGAAATCGCCAAATTTCTCGCGAGCTACGGGCGTTACGGAATCCCCTTCAACGTGGTCTACGGCCCCGGCGCGCGCGGCGGCTTGGTGCTGCCCGAGTTGTTGGACCAGGAAAGCATTCTCTCGGCTCTCGACCGCGCCGGCTAATTCCACTCGGCAAATCAAGAATTCGCACCGCGGTCGAATTTCATTTGGTCTTGGCTAGGAAACCATTATGACTCTGGTGCGCCGCGAGGGCGTAGGACGAGGGAGGAGACCAAACGATGGCGATCAAGACCGGTGAAAGAATTCCGTCGGTGACTTTGCGGTACATGGCGGACGACGGAATCAAGGAAATTACGACCGACGAGCTGTTGGGCGGCAAGAAAGTGGTGCTGTTCGCGTTGCCCGGCGCGTTCACCCCGACATGCTCGACCAAGCACGTTCCCGGATTCCTCGGCAACGCGGCGGCGATTCGGGCCAAGGGCGTCGATACCATCGCCTGCGTCTCGGTCAATGATGCATTTGTGATGGGGGCGTGGGCCGCCGATCAGGGCACCGGCAGCGAGATCCTTATGCTGGCCGACGGCAACGGCGACTTTACCAGGGCGGTTGGCTTGGAGCTCGATGCCAGCGGGTTCGGCATGGGTGCGCGCTCGCAGCGCTACGCGATGATCGTCAACGAAGGCATCGTGACCTCGCTGGCGGTCGAGGACGGTCCCGGTCTCGATGTTTCGGCGGCGGAGAAGATCCTCGGCCAGCTCTAATTCGCGCTTCGGAACGCTTTGATCGCGTCGGTCGCCAGACGGTCGGCGCGTTCGTTCTCTGCGTGCCCGGCGTGGCCCTTGACCCAGATCCATTCGACATCGTGATCGGTGAGGGCCGCGTCGAGGCGCTCCCATAAATCGACGTTGCGCACCGGCTTGCGCGCCGCGGTTTTCCAGCCGTTGCGTTTCCAATTCGCCAACCATTTGGTTATCCCGTCGCGGAGATAGGTCGAATCGGTGTGCAGTCGCGCGCGGACCGGGCGGTTAAGCGATTCGATCGCCATGATCGCGGCGGTCATTTCCATCCGGTTGTTGGTGGTATCGGCGGCGGCGCCGCTGAGCTCCTTTTCGGCGCCGCGATAGCGCAGGATCGCGCCCCACCCGCCCGGCCCGGGATTGCCCGAGCACGCGCCGTCGGTGAAGATTTCGACGATTTCGTCGTCAGACATTGCTAATCCAAGCCGTAGGCGCCGGGATTGTCGATCGCCCGGTGAAATTGCAGCTTGCGCCAATATTCGAGCGGATTTTTCGGCTCGACCAAAGCCTCTGGCGGGGTTTCCAGCCAGTCGTGCAGCCGGGTCAGCAGAAAGCGCATCGCCGCGCCGCGGCACAACAGCGGCAAGGCCTCCAGCTCGGCTTCCGAGAACGCGCGCCTTTGCCGATATGCCGACAGGAGGTTGCGCGCCTTGGTGACGTTGAAATCGCCTTCGGGCTCAAAACACCAGGCATTGAGGCAAATCGCCAGGTCGTAGGCAAAATGGTCGTTGCAGGCAAAGTAGAAATCGATAACGCCGCTCACTCGACCGTCTTGAAAGAACACATTGTCGGGGAACAGATCGGCGTGGATCACGCCGGCGGGTAGGCCTTCGGGCCAATCGCGTTCGAGCGCGCCGATTTCGCCGTCCAGCGCGTCGCCGAGCCCCGCCATCACCTCGTCGGCGCGCGCGGCGGAGGACTCGAACAACGGTCGGAAACTGGCGACGGAAAGATCGTTGGCGCGGTGGCCGGCGTAATCCTGCCCCGCGAGATGGAGATCGGCGAGCGCCAGGCCGAGCGCCTGACAATGCTCCGGCCACAGCCGGCGTGGCCATACCCCGTCGAGAAACGTCACGATTGCCGCCGGCTTGCCTTGGACATCCTGGAGCACCGTACCGTCGCGCGCCGCCACCGGCGTCGGGCAGGCGACGTCATGGTCCGACAGATGGCGCATCAGCCCAAGGAAGAACGGCAGATCCTCGCGTCGCACCCGCTTTTCGTAAACCGTAAGGATGAAGCGGCCGCGATCGGTCAACAGCAAGAAGTTGCTGTTCTCGACGCCTTCGGCGATGCCGATCACCGAGACCAGCTTGCCAATGTCGTACGCTGCGAGAAATGTCCTGAGCTCGGCGTCGGATATGTCGGTATATACGGCCACGGCGTTGGTTGTAGACCAGCGGCGCGGCGAATGGAATTGGTGCCCGCTTGCCTGCGTCTTTTGGTATGACATAATCCGCGCGGCTCGATTCGCAGCCGACCCAGCCAGAGGACACCATGGCCGATTCGATCGTCGCCCAAAAAGGCCCGTACGAGACCGAACTGAAAGCCGGAAAAATCTATGCCTGGTGCGCGTGCGGGCGCAGCGCGCGGCAACCGTTTTGCGATGGCTCGCATTCGGGAACCGGCTTGACGCCGGTGGTCTGGAAGGTGGAGACGGATGAGACGGCGTGGCTGTGCGGCTGCAAGCGGACCGGCGACCGGCCCGATTGCGACGGTACGCACGAAACGCTTTGATCCGTCTCATGAGACGGACCCGTATCGACGCGCGCCTGGCGCTGTTTCTAGTATCGGCGTTGGCTTTGACGGCGTGCGGTTCCGGCGGCTCACTGAATCCGTTCGCCGATTCGGTGGTGTTGCCGTGCCCCTACGTTCGCGTGTTGGCGGATGCCCGCCTGTATCGCCGCCATTCGCCCGGGCCGGTGGCCGACGCCAGTACGCTTGAACTCGAGGCGCAAATCGTGACCGCCGAGTTTAGCTGCGACTATGACGATTCGGACGATCCGCGAAGTGCCATGGCGCTCGATCTCGCGATCGTGATAGCGGCGCAGCGTGGCCCGGCGGCGGTTGCCGCTGACAGTGAGCGGGTGCCTTACTTCGTGGCCTTAATCGGACCGCGGCGTGAGGTGGTCAATAAACAGACTTTCGAATCGCTGATTCCGTTTCCCAACCCCGGTCAGCGGGTGGCGTTCACCGAGCCGGAAGAGGTTACGCTTTTCTTTCCCGCCGCCGGCGCGATCGCGCCGTGGGAATATTCGGTCGTGGTCGGCTTTCAGTTGACCGCCGAGCAGCTTGGCCAGGCGCGCGCCCCCGCGCCGGTGGCCCCGGACGCCGAATAGCGTTTTCGGCCCTTGAACCGGCCGCGGGTGGGCCGTATCATCGCGGGAGTCGCGCGGGAGAGATCGTTCGCGTTTTGCGTGAACGGCGCCGAAGGAGCAACCGCCCCGGAATCTCTCAGGCAAAAGGACCGCCGACCAACGCACTCTGGAAAGTAGGCGCCTCGCGTTTCGAGGCGCCTCACCGAAGGTGTAAGCCCGCTAATGCCAAGGGTGGGTGAAGCTCTCAGGTTCCCCGACAGAGGGGGCACGGATCGCAATTCGCGGTCGTGGCCACTTGTGTTCGGAGGACGGATTTGAGCAACGCTGTCGCGGCCGACCCCAACAAAGTTACCTTGAAGAAGACGCCGCTGCATGCCCTTCATCGCGAGCTGGGCGCGCGCATGGTGCCGTTCGCCGGCTACGAAATGCCGGTCCAGTATCCCGACGGCATTATCGCCGAGCACAACCATACGCGAGCCGCGGTCGGTTTGTTCGATGTCTCGCATATGGGGCAAGCGTGGCTGGCGGCGGGCGACGATGTCGCGGGCGCGCTGGAGACGCTGGTGCCCGGCGATATTCGCGCGCTCCAGCCCGGCCAAATGCGCTACACGGTTTTACTCAACGACGAAGGCGGCATTATCGACGACTTGATTGTCGGCCGACCTAGCGCCTCCGAACGCCTGACCTTGGTGGTCAACGCGGCGCGCAAGGAGATCGATTATTCGTATATTGGCAACCGATTGGCCGGTCGCGCGGCGCTCGAACCGGCCGACAGACTGGCGCTTCTCGCCTTGCAAGGGCCTGGTGCGGCAACAGTGCTCGAACGGCTCTGCCCGGCGGTCGCCAATCTGCGCTTTATGACGTTCGCGCAATTGGCGGTCGATGGCGTCGCCTGCGGCGTCGCGCGCTCGGGCTATACCGGCGAGGACGGATTCGAGATTTCCGTGCCGGCGAATCGCGCCGTCGATCTCGCCCGCAAACTGCTCGGCCAAGCCGACGTTCGCCCGATCGGTCTCGGCGCGCGGGATACTTTGCGGCTCGAGGCCGGGTTGTGCCTCTACGGCCACGACATCGATGAAACCACGTCGCCGGTCGAGGCCTCGCTGGCCTGGACGGTGGCGCGGCGGCGGCGCGAGGCGGCGGATTTCCCCGGTGCCGTGAGAATTCTCCGCGAAATCGCCGACGGGCCGGCGAGGCGGCGGATCGGCCTCAGACCCGAGGGCCGGTCGCCGGCGAGGGAAGGCAGTCGGATTCTCGATCGGCTCGGTCTCCCGGTCGGTGTCGTCACCAGCGGCGGGTTCGGGCCCACCGTCGGCGGGCCGGTGACCATGGGGCTGATTGAAGGCGAACATGCCGCGCCCGGAAAAGAGTTGAATCTGGCGATCCGCGACAAATTGGTGCCGGCGGAAGTGGTGCCGCTGCCCTTCGTCGCACATCAAACAAAACGCGCGTGAGCCGAGTTCGAGTCGCCAAGGGGAGAAATGCGATGAGCGCCCGCAAATACACCGACGAACATGAATGGATCGATGTCGATGGCGATATCGCGACCATCGGCATCAGCGATTACGCGCAAGGTCAGCTCGGCGATATTGTGTTCGTCGAACTGCCCGCGGCCGGGCGCGCCCTCGCGCAAGGCGACGAAGCGGCGGTAATCGAATCGGTCAAGGCGGCAAGCGAACTCTATGCGCCGATCGACGGTGAAGTCGCCGAGGTCAACCCGCGGCTTGGCGACGAACCCGGGCTGATCAATAGCGCGCCCACCGGCGACGGCTGGTTCATCAAGGTGAAAATCACCGATAAGAGCCAAATCGAAGGCTTGATGGACGAATCCGCCTATCAAGATTTCATCGGTACTTTGGAGTAGGGACGCATGCGCTACTTGCCGCTAACCGAATCCGACCGCGAGGCGATGCTGGCGGTTATCGCCGCGAGCTCTCTCGACGCCGCGACAATCGACGACTTGTATCGTGACGTGCCAGAAGCCGCGCGGCTCGATGGGCTGGTCGATTTGCCGCGTCATGCCGGCGAGATCGCGGTGGAACGCGCCATCGGCGGCTTCGCGGCGGGCAATATGGTCGCCGGTTCGGTACCGAGTTTTCTTGGCGCCGGCGCGTATCATCATCATGTGCCGGCCGCTGTCGATGCGCTGATTCAACGTGGCGAATTCCTCACCTCCTACACCCCGTATCAGCCCGAGATCAGTCAGGGCACCTTGCAGGCTTTGTTCGAATTTCAGACCCAGGTCGCGTTGATTACCGGCATGGAGGTCGCCAACGCGTCGATGTACGACGGCTCGACGGCGTGTGCCGAGGCGGTGTTGATGGCGAGTCGGATCACCCGTCGCGACATCGCGATCGTGTCGGGCGGTCTGCACCCGCACTACGCCGACGTGGTCGAGACCATGGCGCGGTTCACGCCGCTGGAGGTGGTGCGCAACCGGCCGATGGCGCCGATCAAAGGCGTGCACGACACTTCGGTGCTGGAGGCGGTGATCGACGAGAACACCGCCTGCGTCGTCGTCCAGCAGCCCGATCTGTTCGGCGTGCTGCGCGATTTTCAGAAACTGGCCGCGGTCTGTCACGATGCCGGCGCGCTGCTGATCGTCGCGGTGCCGGAAGTGGTGTCGTTGGGCGCGCTCGCCGCGCCCGGCGATTACGGCGCCGACATCGTTGTCGGCGAGGGCCAGGGGCTCGGCGTCGGTCTCAATTTCGGCGGACCCTATGTCGGGCTGTTCGCCACCCGCGACCGCTACGTGCGCCAGCTGCCCGGTCGCCTCGCCGGCGAAACGCTCGATGTCGATGGCCGGCGCGGCTGGGTGCTCACCTTGAGCGCGCGCGAGCAGCATATTCGCCGCGGCAAGGCGACCAGCAACATCTGTACCAATTCGGGGCTGTGCGCGCTCGCCTTTTCGATCCATTTGAGCCTGCTCGGCGAAACCGGTTTTACTCGACTTGCCGCGCTCAACCACGACCGCGCGATCGGTACCGCCGACGCGCTCGACGATGTCGCCGGCGTCGACGTACTAAACAGCGCGTTCTTTAACGAAATCACCGTTCGATTGAACCGGCCGGCGGCCCAAGTCGTCGACAAGTTGGCGGAGAGGCGGGTGCTCGCCGGAGTGCCGGTGACTCGGCTCTATCCGGATCGCGACGATCTCGCCGATCTGCTGCTGGTCACCGCGACCGAACTGACCACGGACGACGACATCGCGGCGCTCGCTCGCGGTCTTGGGGAGGCGCTGCGATGATCCGCGATAAAAGCCAGGGCCGGACCACGCGCGACGCCGTGGCGCACGCCCCCGAAGCGAATGCGCGGTCGCGCGCGCTCGATATCGACGAGCCATTGATTTTCGAGCAGGGCGCGGCGGGGCGGAGCGGGGTCGATTTGCCCGAACCGGATCGCGTCGATGAGCGGCTCGGTGGTCTCGCGCGGATCGGCGGGATTGGTCTGCCGGGCCTGTCCGAACCCGAGGTGGTTCGCCATTACACCCGGATCAGCCGCAACAATTACGGCATCGATTCGGGTCTCTATCCGCTCGGATCGTGCACCATGAAACACAATCCACGGCTCAACGAACGGCTCGCGCGGCTGCCGGGTTTCGCCGCGGTTCATCCCTTGCAACCGACCGCGACGGTGCAAGGCGCCTTAGGCCTGATCGACACGCTCGGCCATTGGCTCAAGCAACTGACCGGGTTGCCGGCGATCGCGATGGCGCCGGCCGCCGGCGCCCACGGCGAGCTGTGCGGCATCATGGCGATCCGCGCCTGTCTCGAGGCGCGCGGCGATGCCCGCCAAGTGGTGCTGGTCGCGGACTCGGCGCATGGCACCAATCCGGCGACCGCGGTGGCGTGCGGCTATCGGGTCGAGGAGATCAAGTCGGCCGCCGATGGCCGGATCGACGTGGCGGCACTCAACGCCCGGCTCGGCCCGGACGTCGCGGCGATCATGTTGACCAATCCGAGTACCTGCGGGCTGTTCGAACGCGATATCGTCGCGATCGCCGAGGCGGTGCATGGCGCCGGCGCCTTGTTCTATTGCGACGGCGCCAATTTCAACGCCATCGTCGGGCGGGTGCGGCCGGCCGATCTCGGCATCGACGTGATGCATCTCAATCTGCACAAGACCTTCTCCACCCCCCACGGCGGCGGCGGGCCGGGCGCCGGGCCGGTGGCGATGACCGCGGAACTGGCGCGATTCGCGCCGCTGCCGTGGATCGTCGAGGGCGAGGATGGCTACCGGCTGATCGAGCAGGCCGAGGGCGACGCGGCGTCGGCGCTCGGCCGATTGCGCGCTTTCCACGGCCAATTCGGCGTGTTCGTGCGCGCCTTGGCCTATATGATGAGCCTCGGCGCCGATGGGCTGCGACAAGTCGCCGAGGACGGGGTTCTCGGCGCCAATTACCTCGCCGCGCGATTGGAGGGTACCCTGTCGATGGCGTATCCTGGGCCGTGCATGCACGAAGCCCTGTTCGACGACCAAACGCTCAAGGACACCGATGTCTCGACCCTCGATTTCGCCAAGGCCCTGATTGACGAAGGATTTCATCCGATGACGATTTATTTCCCCTTGGTGGTGCACGGCGCCATGCTGGTCGAGCCGACCGAGACCGAGACCCGCGAGTCGCTCGACCATTTTGTCGCCACCGTCGAAGCGCTGGTGGCGCGCGCGAAAGCCGGCGATGCCGATTATTTCCACCAGGCGCCGCGCCATGCGCCGCGCCGTCGCCTCGACGAGACCGGGGCAGCGCGCCATCCGGTGTTGCGCTGGCGCGCGCCGGAGCAGGCCGCGCAGGCGGCGGAGTAGATCATGGCGGAGGGAACGGAGAGCGGGTCGGTGCGGGATTTCGCCGTGTCGTTGGAGGAAGCGCGGACAGCGCCGATACCGGAAGGCGCGCGCTCGGCGCAGCTAATGAACCGCGGATCGATGACCGTGCGCTTCTATGCGCCGGACAAAATCGATCGCCAGACGCCGCACGAGCAGGACGAAATCTATGTCGTGGCGAGCGGCGCCGGATGGTTCGTCAATGGCGACCGAAGGGCCAAGTTCGAGACCGGGCATGTGCTGTTCGTGGCCGCCGGCATCGAGCATCGGTTCGAGGATTTCACCGATGATTTCGCGACCTGGGTGGTGTTCTACGGCCCCCAAGGCGGTGAAGACGCGTCTTGACGCTTCGACGACGTCGGACGGTCGCGGCAACGATCTGTCTGGGTTTTTTCGCCGGCAGCGCTGTCGCCGGGGAATTACCCATCGGGCCGGATATGACGGCACTCGGCTGGCAGTCCATTGGATTCTCTGGACTTCGAGAGAACCAATTTATCGGCCATGACGATGGCATCCTCGAAGTGATTAGCGAGGACAGTATTTCGTCACTGTATTTTCCGGTCGCGTCCTTTGTCGGCTCGACGCGTTGCCTCGCGTGGTCTTGGCGGGTCGACGTAAGCATGCCACCCAATGATCTTCGCCACCGTGACACGGACGATCGCCCGATCGCGGTTTTCGTCACCTATCCGTTCGATGCCGAGCGGGCGACGTTCTGGGAGCTGACCTGCGCCCCAAGGCCCCCGCATTCATAAGGAGAGTCCTGTTTCTGCATAGCGCATTGTTGATGGGTTGGCACGCGCGCCGTGCGTGGAGCCCTCAAGTCGCTCAAGCGCGCGGCGCGCATTTGCGGGCGTGTCTC